>NZ_CAWOOJ010000009.1:0-236585 GCF_963883145.1 Escherichia sp. E4385 | reverse complement strand
TTTTCCCCGATTCAAAAAGCGGGGACAGAATGATGCATTCCGCTACCCGCAGGGCGTTAAGCTCGATCAGGAAAACAGCCGTATTTTTCTGCCGAAACTTGGCTGGATGCGCTACCGGAACAGTCGTCAGGTCACGGGGGTTGTAAAAAATGTCACAGTCAGCCAGTCCTGCGGTAAGTGGTACATCAGTATTCAGACTGAAAGTGAAGTATCCACTCCTGTTCACCCTTCAGTATCAATGGTCGGGCTGGATGCTGGCGTGGCTAAACTTGCCACGCTGTCAGATGGCACAGTCTTTGAGCCTGTAAACAGTTTCCAGAAAAACCAGAAAAAGCTGGCGAGACTTCAGCGACAGTTAAGCCGCAAGGTCAAACTCAGCAACAACTGGCAGAAGCAGAAACGCAAAATACAGTGTCTGCATTCCCGTATCGCGAATATCCGCAGGGACTACCTTCACAAAGTCACAACGACCGTCAGCAAAAACCACGCAATGATAGTCATTGAGGATTTGAAGGTCAGCAACATGTCAAAGTCAGCCGCGGGTACGGTCAGCCTGCCGGGGCGCAATGTCCGGGCAAAATCAGGTTTAAACCGTTCGATACTGGATCAGGGCTGGTATGAAATGCGCCGTCAGCTTGAGTACAAAGAGCTCTGGCGTGGCGGTCAGGTGCTTGCTGTTCCGCCGGCGTACACAAGCCAGCGTTGCGCGTGTTGTGGTCATACAGCGAAAGAAAACCGCCTGTCACAAAGTAAATTCAGATGCCAGGTATGTGGATATACAGCGAACGCCGATGTAAACGGCGCTCGTAACATTTTAGCGGCGGGACACGCCGTTCTTGCCTGTGGAGGGATGGTGCAGTCAGGCCGCCCGTTGAAGCAGGAACCCACCGAAATGATTCAGGCGACAGCCTGAACGTAGCAGGGATCCTCGTCATTCAGGGCGTGGAGGATGTCAAGGACTACCGCCAATAACTTTGTGGCGGCTTTTCTCTGATAATTTTCAGGATCTTTCCCCTTTAATGTCTCGACTTCGGCAACTAAAGCGTCGTAGGTTTCCTGAAGCAGGGATGAGCATATAGCGCCCAACCATTAACCTTTTGTGGAAAATCCATTATTCGTCGTCGCCAATCTCATCATCAATGTTGACGTCCATGCCAGCGACAAGTTTCTTTCCTTGTTGAATGTCGAATGGACGAGTTTTTTGCGGGTTGTTCTGGATATCTGCATCCAGAAAACGCAAAAATGCATTCATAGTATGATCCTCCTGTTCATCTCCCAGTCGGCACATAAATACTTGCCCACCAGGCAGAATTTCGTAATGAATGCTGTCCAGGCCAGGCTTCAGTTTTAAGGCCTCACGCACTGGCGCGGGGATAGTTGTTTGTCCGCGTATCGTGACCTTTGATTCAGTGGTCAGTACAGCGTTAGAGCGAGCATTAGTGGGCATTATTCACTGTCCTTTTACAGCCTGTTTTCTGCTCAAATTACAAGCTTGAACTAAGGTAATGCAAATGCATTATTAGCAGCAGAAAGCGACAGATCCAACGAAAAAAGAGAACATGTTTCCCATTTTACGAGGCGCTTTCCAAATCACTCGCTCAGTCCCCTCGCGCTCCAGCGCTTAAATCACTATTTTGCAAATCTGTGACCTCCTTCACTCTCCCAAAAGGCGGTGATCTAATGGTGTGGATCCACTTTCTGCTTTCGCTTGTCTGCCGTTAGCACTCGCTATTTTGTAATCTCTTCTTTTCACTTTTTCAGTTTGTCACTTTCATTTGCGGTCAACCGAAAGATCTAGAGTCGATTTTTCCAGGTATCAACGCCGTTGTCGGGTTCACAAATTCACATCTTTTCTTCTGATGTAATGCATTCAATAGAAAATGAAAGTTTCAAAACGCAAGAATGCAACGAAATACTTTTTCTGGGAGCGATAAATATGCTGGATAGCTTAAGACGCCGCGAACAAATAATTGATTTGTTATGTGCACAGGGAAGCGTACGCGTTGAGCCGCTCAGCATCCATTTTGGTGTCTCATGTGTCACGATCCGTAATGACCTACGGTATCTGGAACAAAAAGGTTGCGTCATGCGTTCGTATGGCGGTGCCGTGTTGAATCAACACTTTGCGCTCGACAGACCTTTACAGGATAAAGATCGCCTCAATCGTGATGTTAAAGTACGAATTGCCGAAAAAGCGGCCAGTTTTGTCAAAGATGGCGATACATTAATTATCGATTCTGGTTCAACGACTACGCTAATTCCCGCTTCGCTCAAAGGGCGTCGGGATTTAGTCGTCATGACGAATGCCTTGAATATCGCCTGGGAAATGGCCAGTTTTGAACGGGTGGATGTTATGATCCTTGGTGGAAACGTTCGCCAGAGCGTCTACTCCCTGTATGGGCCTTCGGCAGAACACCAACTCCGGCAGTATCGCTTTGATAAGCTGTTTTTGGGCGTGGACGGCTTTTGCCTTGAAGCAGGGATTACCACACCACATCCGGGTGAGGCACACCTGAATCAAGTGATGTGTCAGGTTGCGCAGGAAATTACTGTTGTCGCGGACTCCAGTAAATTTGGCCGAAAAAGCTTCTGTATGATCGGTGAAGTGAGCGAGATAGATCGACTGATTACCGATAGCGGTATTCCAGAGAATTACAAAGCAGCATTAACGCAAATGAGTGTGGAAGTTGTGATTGCTGATGAGTGAGAAAATGTGGCTGGAGATAAACGTCGCCAGCCATATTACTTTATTCAGGTTGCATGTTCGATTTGCAGCAACGCCGCGCCTCGTACGCCGCTCGTTGCCCCATGAATGGCAGGAAATACGTGCGCAGGTTCCAGTCCAGGAAGAAGATAACGCGTCATAGCTTTCGGCAATAACGTGTAAATTTCCTTGAAATTAGACACACCACCGCCAAGAACAAATGCATCCACGTCGAGAATATGCTGCAACTGTGCCAGCGTACAACCAACCATATCTATCCAGGCGCTTATGGTGGTGATGGCACAGGGAACGCCACGTTGATGATTTTCTAACAATGCCTCCATAGTGATTTGCTCACCGCTGAAATGCCTGTGTAACCAAAGCAAGCCAGGACCGGACTGGTAGCGTTCAAGACACCCTTGCAAACCGCAGCCGCATTGTAATTCAGGCAGGTTGTAGCGCCGCATAAATGTCGCCGGGAGCGGTAAATGGCCAAACTCGCAGGCCATACGGTTACGGCCACGGTATAACTGGCCATCAATAACTAATCCCCCGCCCATACCCGTGCCGATAATCGCGCCAAAGATCCGACTATATTGACGAGCTTGATCGGTATGCGCTTCTGATAGGGCGAAGCAGCAGCAGTCATTGTCCATTATCACCGGGCGGTTAAGGCGATTTGCCAGATCGGTTAACACCTGGCGTCCGGTCAGGCAGGGAACGTTAGAAGACAACAGCTTACCGGTGTGCCGATCCATAACGCCGGGCATCCCGATACCTATTTTGCCTTGCGTACCCGTGGCCCAGTCAGCGGTATCAATCAGAGACACAAATGTGGATATAAAAAGTGCGTAATCCTGAACAGGCGTAGCCACCCGCTTGCGCCAGCAAATTTGTAAATCCTGATCAAAGGCGACTATCTCTGTTTTGGTTCCGCCAATATCAACACCGTAAAACATCGCTCATCTCCTTTGGTTTCACAGCACAACCAGGGTATTTTCCTTGCGAGCGCGCTCGGCGGCAAAGACCATTAAATGACTTTCGAGCGATTCATCTGGTCCTGAAAGAATCATCGCTCGATCGTCAGCCATCACGGCATGGATAAAGCTGTCCATCAGATAGTAATCACCACCACCGTGTCCTCCCATCTGGGTGTGAGTGCCTGCGTCTTTCTCTTCAACGGTGTAAATAGTTTCCTGGTCGGTGAGAAAATCAAAACACCGAATGGTGTCGCCATCGCCTTCCAGATAGCCTTTCGAACCGAAAAGTCGGGTTTTACGATCCTCCATTTTCGTAAAGGCAGTCATTGTAAAAGTGACGCTCTGCTGATGCGCAAACTGCATGTTTACCACTTGATGATCAACAACATCGTTATCGCAGCAATAAACACAGCGACCATAGGGGCCGTCACGCAGGGCCTGACGAATATTCTCTTCAGTAGGATTTGGTGTTAACACGTGGCGAAAGTGAGGCGTACATTTATGGGCTTCGCCAGCATAAATTTTGCATGCGGACCACGGGCAGGTTGCTTCTGCCTGGCAATCGAGACAGCGCTCGGCGGCACCTTCAGGTTGGTTTTGTTTTACAAAATGGTTGAGCCCGCCAAATGAGCTAACGATTTTACAGTTGTCTCCCATGATGTAGCGGATCCAGTCCAGATCGTGGCAGGACTTTTGTAACAGCATAAATGATGATCCAGCCTCGTTGCGCCAGCTACCTCGCACAAAAGAGTGTGCCTGGTGCCAGTAACCGACGGGTTCGAGATGCTGCATACTGATAATGTCGCCAATGATGCCGCTGTCGAGTAAGGATTTGAGTTTTTGTGTATATCGGGTGTAACGAAGAACGTGTGCGACGGCTAATAAGACATTATTGCGTTTGATGGCATCAATGATAATGCGGCAATCGTGCTCAGTTGGCGCTAGCGGTTTTTCCAACAGAATGTGGTAACCGAGATTGGCAAAAGCGACGGCCGGATCTCTATGCATATTGTCTTGCGTACAAATAAGTACAGCATCAGCCATTTTGGGCCGAGCAGCAGCCTCTTTCCAGTCGCTAAAAATGTTTTCTGTCGGGATCGTATGCCGGGACACAACTTGCTCGCGGTAAGCCTCTCTTGGTTCAGCAACACCTACCACTTGCATTCTGTCCGGATGCTCAAGGGCATAGCGGGAATATATTTCTCCACGTGCACCTGCACCTATTACTAAAACAGTGACTTTATTTTTATTCATATCAAGAAATACCTTTCTGATAAATTCATCTTAATTGCTACGTTATAAATTACGAAAACTAACAAGATGAAATCCGTGTTTTTCAATCGCATATTTGAGTGACGGTGTAGTCAGAACCGTAAGTTCTTCCAGCCGTTGATAGCAGTAACTGCTCGACATTAAGTGGCTATCTACAAATCCAGGGTGACACATAATTTCCAGCGATTTTTCATCACATTTTATGGCGTTATCGAGGAGTGACAAAAAAAAGTCTTCTGAAATATTATTATCGTAGAAATTACTGCTGAATCCCTCACTACTTTTGGCATCCAGCGAATCGATTTTTTTCTCTCGCAGAACAGAACGATCGATACGTAATGGTAAATTTTTCTCACGCGCGAAACGCGCGACAATGGGATAAACCTGCGGGATCATATGAACACTGTGATGGCTGTCTAAATGGGTGGGTTCCCGTTTAAATACATCAATAAAACGTTGATATTGAGATCTCAGTTCCTGTTCAATTTCACCTGTGTTTAATAGCCCTTGCTCCGCGACATCCCAGATCCATTTACCTAATTGGCCTGCGCGTGCCAGCGAAGGCATATCCGTTAAGGCTGCGCCATAGCTCAAAACAAAATGTAACCCGACGCCGAGCTGTGGGGTTTCGGCACTTAAAGAGGCCGCATGATCAATTGCCGGAGCATTCATCATCGCAGTTGTTGAGCGAACGACACCATTTCGTACTGCCTCGATAATTCCATAATTAATACCTTTACTTAGTCCAAAGTCATCTGCATTCACAATTAATAAGCGTTGCATAAGGCGTCCTTGTTATTGATGATATTGGGTAAGTTCAGCAATGGTGCTGGAAAATTGATGCAGATGCTTTTTATGGGCAATGATCATTTCACGCACTAACTTTTCAGCGTCGTTATCCGAGGTCATTAGCGGGTTAAGACATAGAGCCAGCAGCGTATCGTTAAACTTACCACTTATTGCCGCACGGGCTGCTGCAATCTCAAAACATTTGATTGAATGAATGAGTCCCAATACATTTTCGTCAAAATGAGTGAGGCGCGGATGGGGGGTAACACCGTTATTCCCCAGAATGCAGGTCATTTCAACGGTCCAGTCTTCAGGAATATTTTTTACACTACCCTTGTGTGGAATATTAACGTAATGCTCTGTTTGCGTATCATTATAAATTGCATTAATAACAGCACAGGCTGCGTCTGAATAATACGCACCACCGCGCAGGTCAAGTTCTTCAGGTTTTGTATTTAATTCAGGATTTTTATACAGATCAAATAACTTTTTCTCTAATGCCTGTACGACTTGTGCGCGAACGCCATTTTTATAAAATTCCCCCATCTCAATGGCGAGCATTTCTTTATGTTTAAAATAGTAACGTAAGTAAGCACAGGGCAGAAGATTAAGTGCCCGAATTAAATTAGGATTGAAGGTTAAACTGTCAATATTTTTGACGGTACTTCCCTCAAGTAAACCTTCAACGACACCATCGAGCAATTCAGCAAAACGTGATTGTCCATTCACCCATACATCTTTAAGAAAGACCATGTGGTTTAAGCCAAATATGTCTAGTGAAAGGTCATCGTCGGCACCCAGCTTCAGGGCCTTGTGAACGAAACTCTTCATCCCAACAGGGACATTACAGACACCGATAAACCGTTTAAATTGGGTATGGCGGTACACGGCTTCAGTGACCATCCCGGCAGGATTAGTGAAATTAATAATCCAGGCATCGGGGCAAAGTTCTTCTACATCTTTGATGATATCAAAGACCACGGGGATGGTACGCAATCCGTTGAATAAACCGCCCGCGCCATTGGTTTCTTGCCCCAGATATCCCTGACTTAGTGGGATCAACTCATCCATTTCCCGCGCTTTTAATTGCCCGACCCGAAATTGTGTAGTGACAAAGTGCGCGCCCTGTAATGCCGCACGGCGGTCCAGAGTTTTCACAACTTTTAATGGTATACCTGCTTTTATCACCATCCGCTGACAAAGGTCGAAAATAATGTCCAGCTTTTCTTTGCCTTCTTCAATATCAACTAACCATAATTCACTGACTGGTAATTCATCGTAGCGTTTTATGAACCCGTCAAGGAGTTCTGGTGTATAGCTACTACCACCGCCAATAGTAACGATTTTTAAATTTTTCATGTTACTTCCATACTCAATATTAAATTGATTTGTGATGCCATGTTTTTATCTGAACGTTGGCATGATGAAGCGTGCTATTAAAACTTCAACGCATTGGCGATATCTTCTTCGCTTTCTTCTTTATTAATTTCGACTTGTGCTTTGTTTGAGATGATGACAAAGGGAAGATAAACCATTGTGGCAACACCTAAGTTAAAGAGCGCAAGGAGTAATCCGGCAATGCTCCCATTTGAACTGAAGAATGCATTGAGTCCGGGAGGCATGGTCCAGGGGGCAATATTTGTCGATGGCGGAATAATACCCATGTTATAGGCGATTAAGGTAATCCCAGCGAGAATGGGTTGGATCATCACAAACGGGATTAACATAATGGGGTTCATAATGATCGGCAAACCAAATAAAATAGGTTCGTTGATATTAAAGATACCAGAAGGTAATGCTAATTTAGCAACCTGACGATAATCTTCCCGGCGTGATGCAATGAAAATGGCGAAAATGAGTCCCAGCGTTGCCCCTGTTCCACCGAGGAAAACGTAAGCGTCAAGCATTGGGCCGGTCCAGAAATGGAAGGTTTTTCCTGCCTCCAGTGCCGCTTGTACCGAACCATATTGTGTGTAGGTTGCAATATTCTCCAGCCCCCAGGGACCCAGCGTGCTGCTTTGTAACGCAGTTAATACTAAGCCGCCGTGGATACCAAAGAACCATAACAGGGAATTAAAGACAACGAATGTCCAGCCAACAATACTACTCATTGAGGTTAATGGCGTAGCCAGAGAGGTAATAATAACCTGATGGAAATTGGTGCCATATATCGACAATATGCCAGATAAACTCCCCATAATTAACAGGATGATAAACCCAGGCACCATTGCCGAGAATGAGCGTGATACTGCGGCCGGGACACTCGCGGGTAAACGAATCACCCAGTTGTGGCGGATTATAAAAGCGAAAATTTCCGCCACAACTAACCCAATGATCATTCCAGAAAGAATATTGGCTCCCCCCAGCCAGTTTGCGCCAATGACATTAGCGGTTTCTCCTGTTTTGAAGGGGGTGACGGTCATAAACGCTGCGACAGAGAGTAAGCCAACGGATAACGAATCAACTTTCCGTTCTTCGGCCAGTCCCATCCCAATAAAAAAGGGCGTCATGAGCGACATAATGCCCAGCGTGCCATGATAAGCACTATCACCGACGACGGTGAAGGCACTTAAGGTTTTAATGGTTGATGGATCCAGACGGACGCCTAATGAATAAAAAAAGGAACCTTCACTAAAATCTAAAAAAACGCTGTTAATGAGAACAAATAATGTACCAGCCAAAGTTAACGGCATCATACGGATAAAACCGTTTTTTATTGCGTTGACGTGAGGCTGTTTCCCTAGTTTAACTGCAAAAGGAAGAATGAGTTTTTCAAGTAGTGCCATCATTCCGGGCATAAAAATATCCTTATATACCGATTAATGTATCACTGCGACGTTGGTTTTATTAATATCCTGTTTATATGGTTTGGTCACTTTTGCTCTTTTTTATTATGGCGATAGCTGATTTTAGAACACCTAAGCCATCAATTTTTCCATATAATATTGAATCAATAACTTCTACTGGCTTTCCTGGTAATAAGCTTTGGATCTCTGATTGCATGTAAGCAATTTGAGGTCCCAATAATATAACATCAGCTTCCGGACCTTTCTCTGCGGCAACAGATTCCGAGAATGCCTCAATAATTACTGGTACATCATATTTTATCGCCTGCACTTTCATTTTTGATACCAGCAGTGATGTTGACATTCCCGCTGAACAAAATAAGTATATCTTTTTCTTTTCCATAGAAACTCCAGATATATTACGACATAATATATTTGTCATGCCATGAATGGCATATGAGGCGACTTTAATTAAAAAGGCACGGATATTTATATTGATTTCCTGAATATCGTCTTTTGGTATTAATCTCAAAAAATTCAGGAGCCATTGAATAATCTGGTTTATAGAATTGAATGTCAAGAGAGTGAAATTGTGGGCGTGTTGTAATAAAAACAACGCGGCTTTCGGTAGGTTTCTTTTTTAGCGGAATGAAAAGTACAGGCGATATGGTAATAGAATAAATTAACGTTTTTTCAATAGATTACGTTTTTTCTGCCTCCAGGAATGAAAAAAACAACAATCTAAAAATACTTTAGATATGTGAGCGTTATCACTTCCTTTTTGTTGGGAAAACGGGGAAACACAGTCTCCCCATTTTCCGTTCATGCAAGGCCGTCAGGTCACCGGTGCCGGGTTAAACACCGCCAGCTGGTTATGCAATCCCCATTGATCCGAGAAGGTTTTCTTCTTCCCGCTGGCGACGTCGAGAATAAAGTGGAACAGCTTCCAGCCCACTTCTTCTATGGTTTCTTCGCCGGTGGCGATGGTGCCTGCGTTGATATCCATTAAGTCAAACCAGCGGTTCGCCAGTTCGGTGCGGGTTGCCATTTTAATGACCGGTACTGCCATCAGACCATACGGCGTGCCGCGACCGGTCGTAAACACTTGCACGGTAATACCCGAAGCCACCTGTTGCGTGCCACAAACAAAATCGCTGGCTGGCGTCGCGGCGTAAATTAATCCGCGTTTAGTCGGGCGTTGACCAGGCGACAGCACTTCAACAATTGCGCTTTTACCCGATTTAGCAATGGAGCCGAGTGCCTTCTCCACCACATTTGCCAGACCGCCTTTCTTGTTGCCCGGCGAAGGGTTGGCGCTGCGGTCGGTTTTTCCCATATTGAGATAGTTATCGTACCACTCCATCTCTTCCAGCAGCCGTTTGCCGACCTCTTCGTTAATGGCGCGCGGTGTCAGTAGATGAATCGCGTCACGCACTTCCGTTACTTCTGAAAACATCACCGTTGCACCGCAGCGCACCAGTAAATCAGACGCATATCCAACCGCCGGGTTTGCCGTTACGCCAGAAAATGCATCGCTGCCGCCGCATTGCATGCCGACAACCAGTTCCGAAGCAGGACAGGTTTCTCGCTGACGTTGATTCAGTTTTTGTAGATGGCGTTCGGCGACCTGCAAAATATCCTCGACCATTGATTGAAAGCCGACATGCTTTTCATCCTGCAAGCTGACAATGCTGGCGCTTTCTACTGGAATAGCCTGCACATCATCCGTGCCGACCAGCAGGCGCTCTGGTTGCAATTTCTCGCATCCCAAGCCAATCACCATCACCTCGCCGCCAAAATTTGGATTGAGCGAAATATTGTGAATGGTACGTATTGGCACTACAGCCGCCGGAGCATTAATCGCCACGCCACAACCGTACAGGTGATTCAGTCCCACTACGCCATCGACGTTCGGGTATTTTGGCAGCAGATCGCGCTCAATGATTTTTACTACGTAATCCACCACGCCTGCCACACAGTGGACGCTGGTGGTAATGCCGAGCAGGTTTTTGGTTCCCACGCTACCATCAGCATTGCGATAGCCTTCAAAGGTATAACCTTCCAGCGGCGGTAAGGGTTCCGGGACTTTGGTTGCCAGTGGCAGCGTGTGTAACGGCGGCGCTTCCGGTAGTACTACCATTGATTCGTCGATCCAGCTTCCGCGTGGGATGGCGCGCACGGCGTAACCAATCACTTCGCCATAACGAATAATTTCTCCATTAGCTGGAATGTCCAGCAATGCGACTTTATGCCCCTGAGGAATATGTTCAATTAATTCCAGTCCGTCCGGAAAACGCGTTCCTGCTTTCAGGCCATTATCATTAACAATAATTGCCACATTATCTGTGTCGTGAACTTTTATATAAAACGCAGTTGGTGTTTCTTGTCTGATTTCGATGTTGGCCATTGTGCAATATTCTCCAGCCAGGGACTATTAAAATGAGGACCTGGTCTCATTTAAAAATAAATGACTTCATTGGGTGAAATAAGAATGTCAGGAGTTTAAACGCAGAAATGTGATCAATGTCAATCATTTCAGGGATTGCAGTACCGCCCGGCAAGGCAATGCGTAAATCTGTGCTTTAGCGCGCAACCTTATGTGCATATGCTCAAAATAATATTTAAATCGTATTAATTAAATTAGCATTTGCACAATGATTATTATTCTCGCGCTGCTTATACTGATTCCCGAGTTCATTGTCATTACGGCATAAATGAAACTCATAAATAACATCTTCCCCATAATAATAAAAATCAGCATAAGTACCCGAGGTAAATAAAATGATTCTGGACACCGTTGACGAAAAAAAGAAAGGCGTGCATACCCGCTATTTAATATTAATGATTATTTTTATTGTTACCGCCGTTAACTACGCCGATCGTGCAACGCTGTCTATTGCTGGTACCGAAGTAGCAAAAGAGTTGCAGTTAAGTGCGGTTTCGATGGGTTACATCTTCTCCGCTTTTGGCTGGGCCTACTTGCTGATGCAAATCCCCGGCGGCTGGCTGCTTGATAAGTTTGGCTCGAAGAAAGTTTACACTTACAGCCTCTTT
Source organism: Escherichia sp. E4385 (assembly GCF_963883145.1). Taxonomy (NCBI): domain Bacteria; kingdom Pseudomonadati; phylum Pseudomonadota; class Gammaproteobacteria; order Enterobacterales; family Enterobacteriaceae; genus Escherichia; species Escherichia sp. E4385. The sequence continues at coordinate 225,000 of NZ_CAWOOJ010000009.1, read as the reverse complement.
TTCTGGTCGCTGTTCACCTTCCTGCAAGGCTTTGTCGATATGTTTCCGCTGGCCTGGGCTGGGATCTCCATGTTCTTTATGCGCTTTATGCTGGGGTTTTCGGAAGCGCCGTCATTCCCGGCGAACGCCCGTATTGTCGCGGCCTGGTTCCCGACGAAAGAACGTGGTACTGCCTCCGCCATCTTTAACTCGGCGCAATATTTCTCGCTGGCGCTCTTCTCACCGCTGCTTGGCTGGCTGACTTTTGCCTGGGGCTGGGAGCACGTCTTTACCGTTATGGGAGTGATTGGTTTTGTGCTGACGGCGCTGTGGATCAAGTTGATTCATAACCCGACAGATCACCCACGCATGTCCGCGGAAGAGTTGAAGTTTATCTCTGAAAATGGCGCGGTGGTTGATATGGACCACAAAAAGCCGGGCAGTGCGGTGGCAAGCGGTCCCAAACTGCATTACATCAAGCAATTGCTCTCCAGCCGCATGATGCTGGGTGTATTTTTCGGACAATATTTTATCAACACCATCACCTGGTTCTTCCTTACCTGGTTCCCGATTTATCTGGTGCAGGAAAAAGGCATGTCGATTCTGAAGGTAGGCCTGGTCGCCTCGATTCCGGCACTGTGTGGTTTTGCTGGCGGTGTGCTCGGTGGTGTCTTCTCGGATTATCTGATCAAACGCGGTTTGTCACTGACCCTGGCTCGTAAGCTACCGATTGTACTGGGAATGTTGCTGGCTTCCACCATCATCTTATGTAACTACACCAACAACACCACGCTGGTGGTCATGCTGATGGCGCTGGCCTTTTTTGGCAAAGGATTTGGTGCGCTGGGCTGGCCGGTGATTTCTGACACCGCGCCGAAAGAGATTGTTGGCCTCTGCGGCGGCGTATTTAACGTCTTTGGCAATGTTGCCTCCATTGTCACTCCACTGGTGATTGGTTACCTGGTAAGTGAACTGCACTCCTTCAATGCGGCACTGGTCTTCGTGGGATGTTCGGCGCTGATGGCGATGGTCTGCTACCTCTTCGTGGTTGGCGACATTAAACGTATGGAATTGCAGAAATAAGCAAAGGTATAAGCGATGAATAACGATATTTTTCCCAATAAATTCAAAGCCGCATTGGCCGCGAAACAGATACAAATTGGTTGCTGGTCAGCTCTCTCTAACCCGATAAGCACTGAAGTTCTTGGTTTGGCTGGCTTTGACTGGCTGGTGCTGGATGGCGAACATGCGCCAAACGATATCGCCACATTTATTCCCCAGCTGATGGCCCTGAAAGGTAGCCCCAGCGCGCCAGTGGTGCGGGTGCCGACCAACGAACCGGTAATTATTAAGCGTCTTCTGGATATCGGTTTCTATAACTTCCTGATTCCATTTGTCGAAACAGAAGAGGAAGCGGTACAAGCAGTGGCATCTACTCGTTATCCACCAGAAGGTATTCGCGGCGTCTCCGTTTCTCACCGTGCCAATATGTTTGGCACCGTGGCGGATTATTTCGCTCAGTCGAACAAGAACATCACCATTCTGGTCCAGATTGAAAGTCAGCAAGGCGTAGATAACGTCGATGCCATCGCCGCTACCGAAGGTGTAGACGGCATCTTCGTCGGTCCCAGCGATCTGGCTGCGGCATTAGGCCATCTCGGCAATGCATCACACCCGGATGTACAAAAAGCGATTCAACATATTTTTAACCGTGCCAGAGCGCACGGCAAACCCAGCGGTATCCTCGCACCGGTCGAAGCCGATGCGCGTCGTTATCTGGAATGGGGCGCGACGTTTGTGGCTGTTGGTAGCGATCTCGGCGTGTTCCGCTCTGCCACCCAGAAACTGGCAGATACCTTTAAAAAATAACCACCACCGCAACAAGAGAGATGATTGATATGACTATGAAAGTTGGTTTTATTGGCCTGGGTATTATGGGTAAACCAATGAGTAAAAACCTTCTGAAAGCAGGTTACTCGCTGGTGGTTTCTGACCGTAACCCTGAAGTTATCGCAGAAGTGATAGCTGCAGGTGCAGAAACAGCTTCTACGGCTAAAGCGATCGCTGAACAGTGCGACGTCATCATTACCATGCTGCCAAACTCTCCTCATGTGAAAGAAGTGGCGCTGGGTGAAAATGGCATTATTGAAGGCGCGAAACCCGGCACGGTATTGATCGACATGAGTTCTATCGCACCGTTGGCAAGCCGTGAAATCAGCGAAGCGCTGAAAGCAAAAGGCATTGATATGCTGGATGCTCCGGTTAGCGGTGGTGAGCCGAAAGCGATTGATGGCACTCTGTCAGTGATGGTGGGTGGCGATAAGGCTATTTTCGACAAATACTATGACTTAATGAAAGCGATGGCGGGGTCTGTGGTACATACCGGGGAAATCGGTGCAGGCAACGTCACCAAACTGGCCAACCAGGTCATTGTGGCGCTGAATATTGCCGCGATGTCAGAAGCGTTGACGCTGGCAACCAAAGCAGGCGTTAACCCGGATCTGGTTTATCAGGCAATTCGTGGTGGACTGGCGGGCAGTACCGTGCTGGATGCGAAAGCGCCAATGGTGATGGACCGTAACTTCAAGCCAGGTTTCCGTATTGATCTGCATATTAAGGATCTGGCGAATGCGCTGGATACCTCCCACGGCGTTGGCGCGCAACTGCCGCTGACGGCTGCGGTTATGGAGATGATGCAAGCGCTGCGTGCCGATGGTCTGGGAACAGCAGACCATAGCGCCCTTGCGTGCTACTACGAAAAACTGGCGAAAGTCGAAGTTACTCGCTAATGACGTCGTGCCCGGATGGCTTATTGCTATCCGGGCCTGGAATCCAGGCCGAATAAGAGAAACGCCCCCCGGCGTCATGTGGTAACAGGCAAAGATATGAAAATCGTAATCGCCCCAGACTCTTATAAAGAAAGTTTATCAGCCAGCGAGGTTGCGCAGGCGATAGAAAAAGGATTTCGGGAAATTTTTCCTGATGCACAGTACGTTTCTGTTCCTGTTGCCGACGGTGGCGAAGGAACGGTGGAAGCGATGATTGCTGCCACCCAGGGGGCTGAACGTCACGCCTGGGTTACAGGGCCGCTGGGCGAGAAAGTGAATGCCAGTTGGGGGATCTCCGGCGACGGCAAAACCGCGTTTATCGAAATGGCTGCGGCCAGTGGGCTGGCGCTGGTGCCATCGGAAAAGCGTGATCCGCTGGTAACCACTTCACGCGGCACAGGGGAGTTAATCCTGCAGGCGCTGGAGAGCGGTGCAACAAGCATCATTATCGGTATTGGCGGTAGCGCCACCAACGATGGCGGTGCTGGGATGATGCAGGCGCTGGGAGCGAAGTTAAGCGATGCCAATGGCAATGAAATCGGCTTTGGCGGCGGCAGTCTTAATACTCTGAATACCATTGATATCAGTGGCCTCGATCCACGTTTAAAGAATTGTACGATTCGCGTCGCCTGTGATGTCACCAATCCGCTGGTGGGCGACAGTGGCGCTTCGCGGATCTTTGGCCCGCAAAAAGGGGCGAATGAAGCCACGATTGTCGAGCTGGACAAGAATCTCTCTCACTATGCTGATGTCATCAAAAAATCGCTGCATGTTGATGTGAAAGACGTCCCCGGTGCAGGTGCGGCGGGCGGAATGGGCGCGGCGTTGATGGCTTTTCTTGGCGCAGAGCTAAAGAGCGGCATTGAGATTGTGACGACGGCGCTCAATCTGGAAGAACATATTCATGATTGCACGCTGGTTATCACCGGAGAAGGGCGCATTGATAGCCAGAGCATCCATGGCAAAGTACCGATTGGGGTGGCTAATGTGGCGAAGAAATACAATAAACCGGTAATTGGTATTGCGGGTAGTCTTACGAAGGATGTTGGCGTTGTGCACCAGCATGGTATCGATGCTGTATTCAGCGTGTTAAACAGTATTGTTACGCTGGATGAAGCTTTCAGCGGGGCTTATGACAATATTTACCGAGCTTCGCGCAATATTGCTGCAACACTGGCGATTGGAATGCGCAACGCGGGGTGACAAGGGCGTGTAAACGCTCTATACTGCGCGCCGAAGCTGACCAGACAGTCGCCGCTTCGTCGTCGTCCTCTTCGGGGGAGACGGGCGGAGGGGAGGAAAGTCCGGGCTCCATAGGGCAGGGTGCCAGGTAACGCCTGGGGGGGAAACCCACGACCAGTGCAACAGAGAGCAAACCGCCGATGGCCCACGCGAGTGGGATCAGGTAAGGGTGAAAGGGTGCGGTAAGAGCGCACCGCGCGGCTGGTAACAGTCCGTGGCACGGTAAACTCCACCCGGAGCAAGGCCAAATAGGGGTTCATAAGGTACGGCCCGTACTGAACCCGGGTAGGCTGCTTGAGCCAGTGAGCGATTGCTGGCCTAGATGAATGACTGTCCACGACAGAACCCGGCTTATCGGTCAGTTTCACCTATTTTAACGAAAACCCGGCAGTGCGAACTGGCGGGTTTTTGCTTTTGCGCGGCAGTAAGATGAATGACTGTCCACGACGCTATACCCAAAAGAAAGCGGCTTATCGGTCAGTTTCTTTTTTTCAGTATAAATACTCTTTTTTCGTCACCCTTTTTGTCTCCCGAGATTACTTACCTGCAAATATGAATTATTAGTTTTGTGATCATCAACACAAAATGCTATCCGTGCATTATGATGACAGCAGAAACCATGGAAAACGATTGCATTCACAAAATGACATCCTGCTATGATGGTAAAAATTGACGTTAATCAATTGTTCGAGATGATCAATATCTGTATTCGATTTTTTAAAATATTGATAAAATAGATGTTTTGTGACCAACAAATTCCGAGAAAAAATGTGACGCGGCGCATTATTTACCTGTAAATATGATTTGTTTATAATAAAATTTGATAAGTTGCTTATTAAATTTAACTTAAAATTCGCCTGAGAAATACACGATATTTGCTTGAAATATCGTCGCAGGACATTTTTTAATAAGCCAGATAAAGCGTGTTGTTATCGCCATAAAATATGGTTATCCCCCCCTTTGTTTTTTGATAAAAGTCAGGCTTTATGCGGATTTCATTATGTTAACTTATTGATATTAAAGATTTATATTGATTTAAGTAGATACCTGGAAAACAATTGAAAGTTAATTTGTGAGTGGTCGCACATATCCTATTCATTCCATTTTGATACACTTCATGTCGTCAATGAGGTAATTAATGCAGGCCGATATGAGCACTATTCTTCTTCCTAAAACGCAGCACCTGGTAGTCTTTCAGGAAGTCATCAGAAGTGGCTCTATTGGCTCGGCTGCAAAAGAATTAGGTTTAACTCAACCTGCTGTAAGTAAAATCATTAACGATATTGAAGATTATTTTGGCGTGGAATTAGTGGTACGGAAAAATACCGGTGTAACGCTGACGCCAGCCGGTCAATTGTTGCTCTCACGTTCCGAATCCATTACCCGCGAAATGAAAAATATGGTTAATGAGATAAGCGGTATGTCCTCTGAAGCCGTGGTGGAAGTCTCATTTGGTTTTCCTTCGCTAATTGGCTTTACCTTTATGTCCGGGATGATCAACAAATTCAAAGAGGTGTTCCCGAGAGCGCAAGTCTCAATGTATGAAGCACAGTTGTCCTCGTTCTTACCTGCTATCCGCGACGGACGCCTCGATTTTGCGATTGGTACGTTAAGTGCAGAGATGAAGCTTCAGGATTTGCATGTTGAGCCGCTGTTCGAGTCCGAGTTTGTGCTGGTGGCCAGCAAGTCCCGAACATGCACCGGCACTACCACGCTGGAGTCGTTGAAAAACGAACAGTGGGTGTTGCCGCAAACTAATATGGGATACTACAGCGAACTTCTCACCACGTTACAAAGAAATGGCATCAGTATTGAAAACATCGTTAAAACCGACTCAGTCGTGACAATTTATAATCTTGTTCTCAATGCTGATTTCTTAACCGTTATTCCTTGTGATATGACTTCACCTTTTGGTTCTAATCAATTTATTACTATTCCGGTTGAAGAAACGTTGCCCGTGGCGCGATATGCCGCGGTATGGTCAAAAAATTATCGTATTAAAAAAGCAGCATCGGTTTTGGTTGAACTAGCCAAAGAGTATTCATCTTATAATGGGTGTAGACGAAGACAATTAATAGAAGCTGATTAGTTATTTGTTTTTTCTCAAACATAAATAATCCACCTGTCTTTTTTCGGGTGTCGGTTACGGTTACCTACATATTTAATTCAGGTTAAGAGGTTTATCATGCATATTACATACGATCTCCCGGTTGCTATTGATGACATTATCGAAGCAAAACAACGACTGGCTGGGCGAATTTATAAAACAGGCATGCCTCGATCCAATTATTTTAGTGAACGTTGCAAAGGTGAAATATTCCTTAAGTTTGAAAATATGCAGCGTACTGGTTCATTTAAAATTCGTGGCGCATTTAATAAATTAAGCTCTTTAACCGATGCTGAAAAACGCAAAGGTGTGGTGGCCTGTTCTGCGGGTAACCATGCGCAAGGGGTTTCGCTCTCCTGCGCAATGCTGGGCATCGACGGGAAAGTGGTAATGCCGAAAGGCGCGCCAAAATCCAAGGTCGCGGCGACATGTGACTACTCCGCTGAAGTTGTTCTGCACGGCGACAACTTTAACGACACCATCGCCAAAGTTAGCGAAATTGTCGAAACGGAAGGCCGTATTTTTATCCCACCTTATGATGATCCGAAAGTGATTGCCGGTCAGGGAACGATTGGCCTGGAAATTATGGAAGATCTCTATGATGTCGATAATGTGATTGTGCCAATTGGCGGTGGCGGTTTAATTGCTGGTATTGCGGTAGCGATTAAATCTATTAACCCGACAATTCGTGTTATTGGTGTGCAATCAGAAAACGTTCACGGCATGGCGGCTTCTTTCCACTCGGGAGAAATAACCACGCACCGAACTACCGGCACCCTGGCGGATGGTTGTGATGTCGCCCGCCCGGGTAATTTAACTTACCAAATCGTTCGTGAATTAGTCGATGACATCGTGCTGGTCAGCGAAGACGAAATCAGAAACAGTATGATTGCCTTAATTCAGCGCAATAAAGTCGTCACCGAAGGCGCAGGCGCTCTGGCATGTGCTGCTTTGTTAAGCGGTAAATTAGACCAATATATTCAAAACAGAAAAACCGTCAGCATTATTTCCGGCGGCAATATAGATCTTTCTCGCGTCTCTCAAATTACCGGTTTCGTTGACGCTTAATCATCTCGTTGAGGATAGGATATGAGTACTTCAGATAGCATTGTATCCAGCCAGACAAAACAATCGTCCTGGCGTAAATCAGATACCACATGGACGTTGGGTTTGTTCGGCACAGCTATTGGTGCCGGCGTGCTGTTCTTCCCTATCCGCGCAGGTTTTGGCGGACTGATCCCGATTCTTCTGATGTTGGTATTGGCATACCCCATCGCGTTTTATTGCCACCGGGCGCTGGCGCGTCTGTGTCTTTCAGGCTCTAACCCTTCCGGCAACATTACGGAAACGGTGGAAGAGCACTTTGGTAAAACGGGTGGCGTGGTCATCACGTTCCTGTACTTCTTCGCGATTTGCCCACTGTTGTGGATTTATGGCGTAACCATTACCAACACCTTTATGACGTTCTGGGAAAACCAGCTTGGCTTTGCGGCGTTAAACCGCGGCTTCGTGGCGCTGTTCCTGCTGCTGCTGATGGCGTTCGTCATTTGGTTTGGTAAGGATCTGATGGTTAAAGTGATGAGTTACCTGGTATGGCCATTTATCGCCAGCCTGGTACTGATTTCTCTGTCACTGATCCCTTACTGGAACTCTGCTGTTATTGATCAAGTTGACCTCAGTGCGCTGACGTTAACCGGTCATGACGGTATCTTGATTACCGTCTGGCTGGGGATTTCCATCATGGTCTTCTCCTTTAACTTCTCGCCAATCGTCTCTTCCTTCGTGGTTTCTAAGCGTGAAGAGTATGAGAAAGACTTCGGTCGCGACTTCACCGAGCAGAAATGCTCACAGATCATCTCCCGTGCCAGCATGCTGATGGTTGCCGTGGTCATGTTCTTTGCCTTCAGCTGCCTGTTTACGCTGTCTCCGGCAAACATGGCGGAAGCAAAAGCACAGAACATTCCGGTGCTTTCTTATCTGGCTAACCACTTTGCTTCCATGTCCGGCGAGAAATCGACGTTCGCCACCGTACTGGAATATGCCGCTTCTATTATCGCACTGGTTGCTATCTTCAAATCTTTCTTCGGTCACTATCTGGGAACGCTGGAAGGTCTGAACGGTCTGGTACTGAAGTTCGGCTACAAAGGCGATAAGACGAAAGTGTCTTCAGGCAAACTGAACACCATCAGCATGATCTTCATCATGGGTTCCACTTGGGTAGTTGCTTACGCCAACCCGAACATTCTGGACCTGATTGAAGCCATGGGCGCGCCGATTATCGCTTCACTGCTGTGCCTGTTGCCGATGTATGCCATCCGTAAAGCGCCGTCGCTGGCGAAATACCGTGGTCGTCTGGATAACGTGTTTGTTACCGTGATTGGTCTGCTGACCATCCTGAACATCGTATACAAACTGTTTTAATCCGTAACTCAGGATGAGAAAAGAGATGAATGAATTTCCGGTTGTTTTGGTTATTAACTGTGGTTCGTCTTCAATTAAGTTTTCCGTGTTGGATGCCTCGAACTGTGAAGTATTAATGTCAGGTATTGCCGACGGTATTAATTCGGAAAATGCATTCTTATCCGTAAATGGAGGAGAGCCAGCACCGCTGGCTCACCACAGCTACGAAGGTGCACTGAAGGCAATTGCGTTTGAACTGGAAAAACGGAATTTAAATGACAGCGTGGCCTTAATTGGCCACCGCATCGCCCACGGCGGCAGTATTTTTACCGAGTCCGCCATTATTACCGATGAAGTCATTGATAATATCCGTCGCGTTTCCCCACTGGCGCCGCTGCATAATTACGCCAATTTAAGTGGCATTGAATCGGCCCAGCAATTATTTCCTGGCGTAACTCAGGTAGCAGTATTTGATACCAGCTTCCACCAGACAATGGCCCCGGAAGCGTTTTTATACGGCCTGCCGTGGAAATATTACGAAGAGCTGGGTGTGCGCCGCTATGGCTTCCACGGCACGTCTCACCGCTATGTGTCCCAGCGTGCGCATTCTCTGCTGGATCTGGCGGAAGAAGACTCCGGCCTGGTGGTGGCGCATCTTGGCAATGGCGCGTCTATTTGCGCGGTTCGTAACGGGCAGAGTGTGGATACCTCAATGGGTATGACGCCGCTGGAAGGGCTGATGATGGGGACGCGCAGTGGCGATGTCGACTTCGGCGCGATGTCCTGGGTGGCCAGTCAAACTAACCAGAGTCTTAGCGACCTGGAACGCGTGGTGAATAAAGAATCGGGGCTATTGGGGATTTCCGGTCTTTCTTCCGACCTGCGTGTACTGGAAAAAGCCTGGCATGAAGGTCATGAACGTGCACAACTGGCAATTAAAACGTTTGTTCACCGAATTGCCCGTCATATTGCCGGACACGCTGCCTCATTACATCGCCTGGATGGAATTATATTCACCGGCGGAATAGGTGAGAATTCAAGTTTAATTCGTCGTCTGGTCATGGAACATTTGACTGTATTAGGCGTAGAGATTGATGCAGAAATGAATAATCGCTCTAACGCTTACGGTGAAAGAATTGTGTCCAGTGAAAATGCGCGCGTAATTTGCGCCGTTATTCCGACTAATGAAGAAAAAATGATTGCGCTAGATGCAATTCATTTAGGCAAAGTTAAAGCACCCGCAGAATTTGCATAATTTAGTTGAAGTATTGTAGAGAGATTATTTTTCATGAAGGTAGATATTGATACCAGCGATAAGCTGTACGCCGACGCATGGCTTGGCTTTAAAGGTACGGACTGGAAAAACGAAATTAATGTCCGCGATTTTATTCAACATAACTATACACCGTATGAAGGGGATGAATCTTTCCTCGCCGAAGCGACGCCAGCCACCACGGAATTGTGGGAAAAGGTGATGGAAGGTATTCGTATCGAAAACGCGACCCATGCGCCGGTTGATTTCGATACCAATATTGCCACCACCATTACTGCCCATGATGCCGGTTATATCAACCAGCCGTTGGAAAAAATCGTTGGCCTGCAAACAGATGCGCCACTGAAACGTGCGCTGCATCCGTTTGGCGGCATCAACATGATTAAAAGTTCATTCCACGCCTATGGCCGTGAAATGGACAGCGAATTTGAATACGTGTTTACCGATCTGCGTAAAACCCATAACCAGGGCGTATTTGATGCTTACTCACCGGATATGCTGCGCTGCCGTAAATCTGGCGTATTGACTGGTCTGCCGGACGGTTATGGCCGTGGACGTATTATCGGTGACTATCGCCGCGTGGCGTTGTACGGGATCAGTTATCTGGTCCGTGAACGCGAACTGCAATTTGCCGATCTCCAGTCTCGTCTGGAAAAAGGGCAAGATCTGGAAGCCACCATCCGTCTGCGTGAAGAGCTGGCAGAACATCGTCATGCGCTGCTGCAGATTCAGGCAATGGCGGCGAAATACGGCTTCGACATCTCTCGTCCAGCGCAAAATGCGCAGGAAGCGGTGCAGTGGCTCTACTTCGCTTACCTGGCGGCGGTGAAATCGCAAAACGGCGGCGCGATGTCGCTGGGTCGTACTGCATCGTTCCTCGATATCTACATTGAACGTGACTTCAAAGCCGGCGTGCTCAACGAGCAGCAGGCGCAGGAATTGATCGACCACTTCATCATGAAGATCCGCATGGTGCGCTTCCTGCGTACGCCGGAATTTGATTCGCTGTTCTCCGGCGACCCTATCTGGGCAACGGAAGTCATCGGTGGGATGGGGCTGGACGGTCGCACACTGGTGACCAAAAACTCCTTCCGTTACCTGCATACACTGCACACTATGGGGCCAGCACCGGAACCTAACCTGACCATTCTGTGGTCGGAAGCATTGCCGATTGCCTTCAAAAAATATGCGGCACAAGTCTCCATCGTCACTTCTTCTTTGCAGTATGAAAACGACGATCTGATGCGTACTGACTTCAACAGCGACGATTACGCGATTGCCTGCTGCGTCAGCCCGATGGTGATTGGTAAGCAGATGCAGTTCTTCGGCGCACGCGCTAACCTGGCGAAAACGCTGCTGTACGCAATTAACGGCGGGGTGGATGAGAAGCTGAAGATTCAGGTCGGCCCGAAAACAGCACCACTGATGGACGACGTTCTGGACTACGACAAAGTCATGAGCAGCCTTGACCATTTCATGGACTGGCTGGCAGTGCAGTACATCAGCGCGCTGAACATCATCCACTACATGCATGACAAGTACAGCTACGAAGCCTCACTGATGGCGCTGCACGATCGTGATGTCTATCGCACGATGGCATGTGGTATTGCGGGCCTGTCGGTGGCGACGGATTCACTTTCCGCAATTAAATATGCTCGCGTGAAACCAATCCGTGACGAAAACGGCCTGGCGGTGGACTTTGAAATCGACGGCGAATATCCGCAGTACGGCAACAACGACGAGCGCGTAGACAGCATTGCTTGCGACCTGGTTGAACGCTTTATGAAGAAAATTAAAGCCCTGCCAACCTATCGTAACGCCGTACCAACTCAGTCGATTCTGACCATCACCTCTAACGTGGTGTACGGCCAGAAAACCGGTAACACACCGGATGGTCGTCGCGCCGGTACACCGTTCGCACCAGGTGCTAACCCGATGCACGGTCGTGACCGCAAAGGGGCCGTGGCTTCGCTGACCTCCGTTGCCAAGCTGCCGTTCACCTACGCCAAAGACGGTATTTCGTACACCTTCTCAATTGTCCCTGCGGCGCTGGGTAAAGAAGATCCGGTACGCAAAACCAACCTTGTCGGCCTGCTGGATGGTTATTTCCACCACGAAGCTGATGTGGAAGGTGGTCAGCACCTCAACGTCAACGTTATGAATCGGGAAATGTTGCTGGATGCCATTGAGCACCCGGAAAAATACCCGAACCTGACAATCCGTGTCTCTGGCTACGCCGTGCGCTTCAACGCACTGACCCGTGAACAGCAGCAGGATGTGATTTCACGTACCTTTACCCAGGCGCTTTGATGCCGGAGGATGTATGAAAAAGATTATCGAAACGCAACGTGCGCCAGGCGCAATCGGCCCGTATGTTCAGGGCGTTGATTTAGGCAGTATGGTATTCACCTCCGGGCAAATTCCGGTTTGTCCGCAGACCGGGGAGATCCCTGCGGACGTGAAAGATCAGGCGCGTTTAAGTCTGGAAAACGTCAAAGCGATCGTGGTTGCTGCCGGGCTGACCGTTGGCGATATCGTGAAGATGACGGTGTTCATTACCGACCTTAATGACTTTGGCACCATCAATGAAGTCTACAAGCAGTTTTTTGACGAGCATCAGGCGACCTACCCGACACGCAGCTGCGTGCAGGTAGCGCGTTTGCCGAAAGATGTGAAGCTGGAAATTGAAGCTATCGCGGTACGCAACGCATAAAGCTCCTGAGCGGGGCGATCGCAGGGTCGCTCCGCTCCTCTTCACGAACGGCAATCCGAGGGTGTGGATATGATTAGTGCATTCGATATTTTCAAAATTGGGATTGGTCCCTCCAGTTCTCATACCGTGGGGCCAATGAATGCCGGAAAAAGTTTTATTGATCGACTGGAGAAGAGCGGCTTATTAACCGCGACGAGCCACATTGTGGTCGATCTTTATGGATCGTTGTCACTGACGGGCAAAGGTCACGCCACGGATATCGCTATCATCATGGGACTGGCAGGAAATAGTCCGCAGGACGTTGTTATTGATGAGATACCTGCATTTATGGAATTAGTGACGCGCAACGGAAGGTTGCCGGTGGCAGCGGGCGCACATGTCGTTGATTTCCCAGTGGCAAAGAACATTATTTTCCATGCGGAAACGCTGCCCCGTCATGAGAATGGGATGCGTATTACCGCGTGGAAAAAGCAGGAAGAACTGTTAAGCAAAACCTATTATTCAGTCGGTGGCGGATTTATTGTCGAAGAAGAACAATTCGGCTTGTCACTGGATGTTGAAACGCTCGTCCCTTACGATTTCCATTCAGCAGGTGAGCTGCTGAAAATGTGTGATTACAACGGGTTATCTATTTCTGGTTTGATGCTGCAAAACGAGTTGGCACTACGTAGCAAAGCCGAAATTGATGCTGGTTTTTCGCGTATCTGGCAGGTGATGCATGACGGTATTGAACGCGGTATGAATACCGAGGGTGTGCTGCCAGGCCCGCTCAATGTGCCACGTCGGGCGGTGGCGCTGCGGCGTTTGCTGGTTTCCAGCGACAATATCTCTAACGATCCGATGAACGTGATCGACTGGATCAATATGTTTGCTCTGGCAGTCAGCGAAGAAAATGCCGCTGGCGGGCGTGTTGTGACAGCGCCAACTAACGGCGCTTGCGGCATTATTCCTGCGGTGCTGGCCTATTACGATAAATTCCGCCGCCCGCTCAATGAGCGCTCCATTGCCCGTTTTCTGCTGGCGGCTGGCGCTATCGGTGCGTTGTATAAAATGAATGCCTCCATTTCCGGTGCGGAAGTGGGCTGTCAGGGCGAAATTGGCGTGGCCTGTTCAATGGCGGCGGCAGGGTTAACCGAACTGCTGGGCGGCAGCCCGGCGCAGGTGTGCAATGCGGCGGAAATCGCTATGGAACACAACCTGGGACTGACCTGCGATCCGGTTGCCGGGCAGGTGCAAATTCCGTGTATTGAACGCAATGCTATTAATGCTGTTAAAGCCGTGAACGCCGCGCGGATGGCGATGGGACGCACTTCCGCACCGCGTGTTTCTCTCGATAAAGTTATCGAGACGATGTACGAAACCGGCAAAGATATGAACGATAAATACCGCGAAACTTCACGCGGAGGACTGGCCATTAAAGTGGTCTGCGGCTGATATCTCATCCGCGTTTATACTGGGGTGCACAAAATGTGCACCCTTTTTTATTGTGATCTGCCGCAAATAGAGAATAACTATTTCTCTAAGATTGATTTGATAGAAAATTATTATCCATAATTGCTATTTCAAAGTCTTGATTGTGAAGATTTTCTCTGACCTCACGCGTATCATTTCTTCATTCTAATAACTCGCCTGCAAAAAAACGTAGACCGCGTATCGCCTTGATGCGGCTCGAAAAAAATAATAAGCCCTACAAAATATTGAGCGAGAACTTATGGAAATTGCAACGAATAAAGGCGTCATTGCAGACGCTTCGACCCCGGCGGGTCGTGCTGGAATGAGTGAAAGTGAATGGCGTGAAGCTATCAAATTCGACAGTACCGACACCGGTTGGGTGATTATGAGTATTGGGATGGCGATTGGCGCGGGGATAGTTTTTCTCCCGGTGCAGGTCGGATTGATGGGATTGTGGGTATTTTTGCTCTCATCAGTGATTGGCTACCCGGCAATGTATCTATTTCAGCGATTGTTTATTAATACGCTGGCGGAATCTCCAGAGTGTAAAGATTACCCGAGTGTCATTAGTGGTTATTTGGGTAAAAACTGGGGCATTTTGTTAGGTGCACTTTACTTTGTGATGCTGGTTATTTGGATGTTTGTTTACTCCACCGCCATCACTAACGATAGCGCCTCCTATCTGCATACTTTCGGCGTGACGGAAGGATTGCTGTCTGACAGTCCGTTTTATGGCCTGGTACTGATTTGTATTCTGGTAGCGATCTCTTCACGCGGCGAGAAACTGTTATTCAAAATTTCGACCGGCATGGTGCTGACCAAACTGCTGGTGGTGGCGGCGCTGGGTGTATCGATGGTCGGGATGTGGCATCTGTATAACGTAGGTTCGCTGCCGCCGTTGGGGCTGCTGGTGAAAAACGCCATTATCACACTGCCGTTTACCTTAACCTCGATTCTGTTTATTCAGACGTTAAGCCCGATGGTGATTTCCTATCGCTCGCGAGAAAAATCGATCGAAGTAGCACGACACAAAGCGTTGCGGGCGATGAACATTGCGTTTGGGATCCTGTTTGTCACCGTCTTTTTCTACGCAGTGTCGTTCACTCTGGCGATGGGACATGACGAAGCAGTAAAAGCCTATGAGCAGAATATTTCCGCGCTGGCGATTGCCGCACAGTTTATTAGCGGCGACGGTGCAGCATGGGTGAAAGTGGTCAGCGTCATCCTCAATATCTTTGCCGTTATGACAGCGTTCTTTGGCGTCTATTTAGGCTTTCGCGAAGCAACGCAAGGGATCGTAATGAACATCCTGCGCCGCAAGATGCCAGCTGAGAAGATTAACGAAAATCTCGTTCAGCGCGGCATCATGATTTTCGCCATTTTACTGGCCTGGAGCGCCATCGTACTGAATGCGCCAGTGTTGAGCTTTACCTCTATCTGTAGCCCGATTTTCGGCATGGTAGGGTGCCTGATCCCGGCGTGGTTGGTTTACAAAGTACCGGCATTGCACAAATACAAAGGTGCCTCTCTGTACCTGATTATCGTCACCGGTTTGTTGCTTTGCGTTTCTCCGTTCCTGGCATTTTCATGATTTACCTGAAATTTTAAGGTTTTTATTATGTTTGATTCGACTCTAAATCCGTTATGGCAGCGTTACATCCTTGCAGTTCAGGAGGAAGTAAAACCGGCGCTGGGATGTACTGAACCTATCTCACTGGCGCTGGCGGCGGCGGTTGCTGCGGCAGAACTGGAAGGTCCGGTTGAACGTGTAGAAGCCTGGGTTTCGCCAAATCTGATGAAGAACGGTCTGGGCGTCACCGTTCCCGGTACGGGAATGGTGGGGCTGCCGATTGCCGCGGCGCTGGGGGCGTTAGGTGGAAATGCCAACGCCGGGCTGGAAGTGCTGAAAGACGCAACGGCGCAGGCAATTGCCGATGCCAAAGCGTTGCTGGCGGCGGGGAAAGTCTCGGTCAAGATCCAGGAACCTTGCGATGAAATCCTCTTCTCACGCGCCAAAGTCTGGAACGGCGAGCAGTGGGCTTGTGTCACCATCGTCGGCGGACATACCAACATTGTGCATATCGAGACGCACAATGGCGTGGTTTTTACCCAGCAGGCGTGTGTGGCAGAGGGCGAGCAAGAGTCGCCGCTGGCGGTGCTCTCCAGAACGACGCTGGCCGAGATCCTGAAGTTCGTCAATGAAGTGCCGTTTGAGGCTATCCGCTTTATTCTCGATTCTGCGAAGTTAAACTGCGCGTTATCACAGGAAGGTTTGAGTGGGAACTGGGGGCTGCATATTGGCGCGACGCTGGAAAAACAGTGTGCACGCGGTTTGCTGGCGAAAGATCTCTCCTCGTCAATTGTGATTCGTACCAGCGCGGCATCCGATGCGCGTATGGGTGGCGCAACGCTTCCGGCAATGAGTAACTCCGGTTCTGGCAACCAGGGGATCACCGCGACAATGCCCGTGGTGGTGGTCGCGGAACACTTCGGGGCAGATGATGAACGGCTGGCGCGCGCGCTGATGCTTTCGCATTTGAGCGCGATTTATATCCATAACCAGTTACCGCGTTTGTCTGCGCTGTGTGCCGCAACGACCGCCGCAATGGGCGCCGCCGCTGGGATGGCATGGCTGGTGGATGGGCGTTATGAAACCATCTCGATGGCAATCAGCAGCATGATCGGTGATGTTAGCGGTATGATTTGCGATGGCGCGTCGAACAGTTGCGCGATGAAGGTTTCGACCAGTGCGTCGGCGGCGTGGAAAGCGGTGTTAATGGCGCTGGATGATACCGCCGTGACTGGCAATGAAGGGATTGTGGCGCATGATGTTGAGCAGTCAATCGCCAACCTGTGTGCGCTGGCAAGTCATTCAATGCAGCAAACGGATCGGCAGATTATCGAGATTATGGCCAGTAAGGCCAGGTAAGCACCGGATTTCGGAGGTCATACCTGATGCCGGATGCGATGCTGACGCATCTTATCCGGCCTACGGATTGTGCGATTTGTTGATGTTGTTGGGTTTTGTACCTGATGCCGGATGCGATGCTGGCGCATCTTATCCGACTTACGGATTGTGCAATTCGTTGATGTTGTTGGGTTTTGTACCTGATGCCGGATGCGATATTGGCGCATCTTATCCGGCTTACGGGGTGTGCAATTTGTTGGTTTTGTTGGGTTTTGGACCTGGTGCCGGATGCGATGCTGGCGGATCTTATCCGGCCTACGGATTGTGCGATTTGTTGATGTTGTTGGGTTTTGTACCTGGTGCCGGATGCGATGCTGGCGCATCTTATCCGGCTTACGGGGTGTGCAATTTGTTGGTTTTGTAGGCCGGATAAGGCGTTTACGCCGCATCCGGCAACCTGTGTTTACGCGGTAGCTTCATCCTCGGCTAACCGTATTTCGGCGTCGGCTACTATCGCCTCCAACTCACTCAACATCTCTTCATAGCCAAAACTTTTGGTAGCGCGGGTGGTTTCTTTCGCTGCAACGGACTTTACTGGCTGACGTTTCTTCGCCGATTTTTTACTCATCATCTTCTCCCTGTAAAAAAACTAGACAGGTAAATCTATCAGCAAAGCACGCAGCGGGGAATCAGCAACGAGTGTAATGTTAGCCTCGTCACGAATAAATGCGCCATCACCGCAGGTCAGCGCAGCTTTCTCTTCGTGATGCGTAATCGCATGAAATTGACCGTGGATCGATTGCAAATAAGCACGCGGACCGTGCAGTTGAAAGTTCGCGCTTTCTCCCTCGGCGAGCACAATATGATGCAGCCACACCTGCTGGCGCAGTTGCAGGCTACCTTTCGCGCCATCTGGCGAGGCGATTAATTGCTGCTTGTCCATATTCAGCGCCAGTTTTTGAATCAGCGGATTCTCCCGTTGCGGGCAGGCATCCAGCCAGAGCTGCATTCGCGTTAACGGTTTGTCCTTGCTGATATTATGTTCGCTATAACTCACGCCCGGCTGAGTAGAAAGCAATAAGGCTTCACCGGCGTGGGCCTGAACATGATTACCTTCGCTGTCCCGATACTCTGCTTCTCCGTCGAGAATCACATTCAAAATATCAACTTTTGGGTAGGTACGTGGCTGGAAGGCGGCCCCTGGAGCCAACACTTCCTGGTTAAGCACGCGCAGGGAGGCATAGCCTAACAATTTAGGGTCGAAGTAGTGTCCAAAGGAAAAAGTATACCGGGCCTGCAACCATCCGTAGTCTGCTTGTCCACACTGCCTGGCAGTTCGGGTAGTAATCATAATTCTTGACCTCTCTTTACTTCCTTTTATGGTAAGGGGCTGGACGCTACATTGTTAGCCAGATATTCTGCCCGGTATGTTCAAATTTCCTGAATGAGAACGAAATGGCCAAAGAAAGGGCATTAACGCTGGAAGCACTAAGGGTTATGGATGCGATCGATCGCCGTGGTAGTTTTGCAGCGGCGGCCGATGAGCTGGGACGAGTGCCTTCCGCGCTTAGCTACACCATGCAAAAACTGGAAGAAGAGCTCGATGTGGTGCTGTTTGACCGCTCGGGCCATCGCACCAAATTCACCAATGTCGGGCGGATGTTGTTGGAGCGAGGACGTGTTCTGCTGGAAGCCGCAGATAAACTGACCACCGATGCCGAAGCCCTCGCGCGTGGTTGGGAAACGCATCTCACCATTGTGACCGAGGCGCTGGTGCCCACGCCTGCCTTTTTCCCGTTGATCGACAAACTGGCGGCTAAAGCCAATACCCAACTGGCAATCATCACCGAAGTGCTGGCGGGGGCGTGGGAGCGGCTGGAACAGGGGCGGGCAGATATTGTTATCGCGCCGGATATGCATTTTCGTTCCTCGTCGGAGATCAACTCTCGTAAGCTTTACACCTTGATGAACGTCTACGTGGCAGCGCCTGATCACCCGATTCATCAGGAGCCGGAACCGCTTTCTGAAGTTACGCGCGTGAAATATCGCGGAATTGCAGTGGCAGATACTGCTCGTGAACGCCCGGTATTGACCGTACAGTTACTGGATAAACAACCGCGCCTGACGGTCAGCACCATTGAAGATAAACGTCAGGCATTGCTGTCAGGGCTTGGCGTCGCAACGATGCCGTACCCGATGGTAGAAAAAGATATCGCTGAAGGACGGTTGCGTGTAGTTAGTCCGGAATCGACCAGCGAAATCGATATTATTATGGCCTGGCGTCGCGACAGTATGGGAGAAGCAAAATCCTGGTGTCTGCGGGAAATTCCAAAGTTGTTCGCTGGAAAATAATCTATAAAGCACCTTTCACAAGGTGCTTAATTATTATTCCTGTTCCAGTTTTGGATCAGGTCCAAACCGGTTTTCGCCTGGTGTCCCCGGCTGGCAGTTAAAGATGATGATAATCAGCCAACCGATAAACGGAATTAAGAACAGTAGCACCCACCATGCTGAACGGTCGGTGTCATGCAGGCGACGGAACTGTACAGCCCACCACGGCAAAAATACCAGAATGCCGTAGATAGTCGTCAGGATGCCTTCGCCACCGGCACGTTGCCAGCCCAGCATTTTATCCAGCAGCCCCAGTACGAGCGTAAAGATGATGTTGACCAGAATAAACATCCAGTACTCTTTGCGCCGTGCACGTCCCCGGAAACCGACATAATTTTTTAGTACTTTCAGATACCAGTCCATTTTTGCCTCAATTTTGCTCAATCACTTGTTTTTAAAGCAGCAAATTAAGAATAGACATGAATGAATTTGCAGTAAATATTATCGCGATGAATTAATAAGGCGCTGTGAAGGATAAGGGTAAGCGCAAAATCGCCAGATGCGCTACGCTTATCTGGCCTGGGCGGGTTCTGCAATATATTAAATGTACAATGTTTTGTAGGTCAGATAAGGCGTTCCCGCCACATCCGACATGAACAACACGCACTTAGCCAACAACCATAGGCACCACGAAGGGTGCCTTTGTTTAACCGAAGCGAACATCCCGCCCGTGCGGTTCATCGAGATCCTGCCACGGGCCAATCGAAATAATTCCTGTTGGGTTGATGGTCTTATGGCTGCGGAAGTAGTGATTACGGATATGGTCGAAATTGACGGTTTCAGCTATTCCCGGCATCTGATAGATATCGCGCAGGAAGCCATACAAATTCAGGTAATCGCTGATACGGTGCTTATCGCACTTGAAGTGGGTGACATACACCGGATCAAAACGGACCAGCGTGGTCCACAGGCGAATATCGGCTTCGGTTAGCTGGTTACCTGTCAGGAAGCGATGCTGCCCTAATATCTGTTCCAGACGCGCCAGTGATTCAAACACTTTCACCACCGCCTCGTCGTAGGCTTCCTGGCTGGTGGCAAAACCAGCTTTATAGACGCCATTATTTACGGTGTCGTATATCCAGCCGTTAAGTTCGTCAATTTTAGTTTGCAGAGCCGGGGGGTAATAATCGCCCGCTTTTGCGCCCAGCGCATCAAATGCGGTATTGAACATGCGGATGATTTCTGCTGATTCGTTGCTGACAATGGTGTGATTCTTTTTGTCCCACAGCACGGGGACAGTAACTCGTCCGGTGTAGTGTGGATCAGCGTGGAGATAAAGCTGGTACAGGAATTCATGTTGATAGAGCGTGTCGCCGGTTGCACCCGGGAAACTGTCATCAAAGGTCCAGCCGTTTTCCAGCATCAGCGGATTCACCACGGAAACGGAAATAAACGGTTCCAGTCCTTTGAGTTTACGCATGATCAGCGTGCGGTGCGCCCACGGGCAGGCGAGTGAGACATAGAGATGATAACGATCTTTCTCTGCGGCAAATCCACCTTTGCCAGTGGGGCCTGGTGCGCCATCGGCAGTGAGCCAGTTACGAAATGCGGAAGCTGAACGTTGAAATTTACCGCCAGTGGATTTGGTGTCGTACCAGGTGTCATGCCAGACGCCGTCAATCAGTTGACCCATTTTTCTCTCCTCCAATAGCAAAAACGAGGAGCGTTTCTCCTCGTTTGAGACTGATGGCAAACGCAAAACTGCCTGATGTGCTATGCTTATCAGGCCTACGAGGTTCTTGCAATATATTGAATTTGCATGTTTTTGTAAGCCGGATAAAGCGTTCACGCCGCATCCGGCATGAACAACGCGTACTTTGTCAACAATCTGAAACGAGGAGTTTCCCCCTCGTTTTTTATCGTTAAGTATAGCGCGTGCTTACCACTTTTTATTCAGCAGACGGTCGATGCTATACGCGCCCGGTCCGGTAATCGCCAGCAGCAGGAATCCGCCAGAAATTGTCAGGTTTTTCATGAACATCAGCGAGTTGACGCCTTCAGCAAAGTTGCTGTGAAATAAAAACGCCGTCAACAGTGTAAAGCCAGCGGTAAACAGCGCGGTGGTGCGAGTCAGGAAACCGAACAGGATTGCCAAACCGCCACCGAACTCAAGCAGGATCACCAGCGGCAGCATAAAGCCCGGGACGCCCATTGCTTCCATATATTGTTGAGTACCAGCGTAGCCAGTAATTTTTCCCCAGCCTGCGGTAACGAACAGAATCGGCATTAAAATACGCGCTACCAGTACACCAACATCTTCTAATTTTTTCATCATACTCTCCACTGCGCCACTCAGGCTGCTGATTGTTTTTTTGTGCAAGGGCGCGGTATTAGCGTCATTGCTGTCGATGGAGAGAAGCATAAACGTAGTGAATGGTGATTGTTAGCAAGGAAAACTGTCAAAAATTTTCAAAAAATTTGAGGGATAAGGCCGGAATAGTTCCGGCCAGAGAGGAATTTAACCGCGAAGCTGTTGCTGATTGAGGGTGGTTTTAACCAGACGCCACGCACTCCAGACGCCAAAACCGCGCCTGGCCCAGCGGACCAGCATATTCGGATGGCGAATCGTCCAGATAGCCATCACGCTGCTGCCGACCAGCGCCCAGGAACGCAGGCTCAACAGCATATTCCAACGACGATCGTAGGCGCCTGTCGCCTCCAGCCAGTCACGCCGACTGGCGGAAAGATCCAACCGTTGCTGCTGGATCTGACGAAGCAGCTGTGCCTTACGTTGTTCACGTTCGACTTTACCGCTCACGGGATTCCTCCTCGAGAAGTTGTCGATCGTTTGCCAGTTCGTGACGCGTATGGCGCAGCAAGGTGGATTTGCGCGACTTGCGTAATGTCCAGATACCGCCGATGAGTGCCAGAAGCAGCAACACCACAGTGGTGGCAATCATTGCATTCAGGCGATATTGCGGATCAACTGCCCAGATAATCAGCACCATCAGGCTCATAAGACCAAATGCAGCGAAAAGCATCGTCAGGCCGAGCATCAGTAAAAGCTGAAAGATATTGGCTTTTTCTTCTTCCAGCTCAACCACCGCCAGCCGCAGACGCGTCTCCACCATTTCGACCATGATGGTGACAATTCGCTGCCCGATTCCCAGAACGCTTTTACCGGGCCCTTGCGCGTGATGAGTGTCCGCCATAATTAACGACGCGACAGCAGAACGCCCAGCACCACGCCGATGGCTGCGCCAATACCAACTCCCGCCCACGGATTCTCACGCACATATTCATCGGCACGCGCCGCCGCTTCGCGGGTTTGTTT
Organism: Escherichia sp. E4385; assembly: GCF_963883145.1. Lineage (NCBI taxonomy): Bacteria > Pseudomonadati > Pseudomonadota > Gammaproteobacteria > Enterobacterales > Enterobacteriaceae > Escherichia > Escherichia sp. E4385. The sequence continues at coordinate 202,433 of NZ_CAWOOJ010000009.1, read as the reverse complement.
AGCAATCGCATCACCGGTTTCACCCAGACGATAGCGACTCTGCTTCAGTGCCTGTTCCGCTTTGCTACGAATCTTACTCAGCTCTTCTTTTGACTTTTCGCCAGAGGAGCTAAGCACCTCTTCCAGCGTATCGGACAGGGATTTCAACTCAGCACGCAGGTGTTCCGTAGTGTGTTCTTTCGACATAGTTTTCTCCAGGTGAGTAAGTATTAACTATTGGGGATTAGTAGTCGCGCGCTTCCAGCTTTTTCAGCTCTTCCTGCGCTTCTGCCAGTTTCCGTTCGCGTTTAGCAATCTTATCGGCATCGCCTTTTTGTTTCGCCTCGGCTAAATCATGCTTGCGTTCTGCCACTTCATCTTTCTGCTTCGCGATTTTCTTTTGATGATCGGCACGCAACTGGTTATCTGAACAATTCGCCCGCACTTCACTAAGGGCTTTGTTCAGGCCATTGATACGATTCTGGTTTTGGTGTTTTTCGGCATAGCTGATCTCCTTAAGGATATTTTGCTCCTTTTCCTGACAAAGGGTAGTGGCATAACTACTGACACTAAGAGCAAAAAGAGAAACAGCTAAAGCGATGCGGTATTTCATTCTTGAACCTTCCATTGTGACTCGGACCCATTACAGAGGAACGATTGTCCAGACAACGAGGCGGTGGTATTAACCACCGCCTTATTAATCATAGACAGTAACGGTGAAATCACCAAAGTGAGTGATATGTTTCGGATAACAGGAAGTTATCCGAAGCGATGAGAATTGTCCCGCAGCCGGGTCAGCCATTGCATGGCCTGATTATTATCGTCCTGCTGCGCAATGATGTAGCCATGAGGCAATGTTCTATCGAGGACCGCTTTGGCGGCGGCGCTTTGATCGCTGGAATCAAACGTAATCAACAGAGTGTCATTCTTAGGGGTGATGCTTTTGAAAGGAATTCCATGAGCGTCAAGGTGATGCCAGATGGAAAAACCGTCCGGCATCGTCGTCCCTTGATGAATGGCGCGGATCGCCAGCGTGGATTCTTGTTGACGAACCGCAGACCAGGCCAGCAGCAGCGTGCCAGCCAGCAATATAGCAGCGCCGAACCAGGCTAGCTGGCGAAGCGACATGCGAGGTATTTGCATCCTTTACCCCCGATTTCCATATTTCTTTTTCCATAACACAACCAGAGAACCTGCCAGGCCGAACACCAGCAGTACCACCGGGAGCAGCATCAGGCATGACATCAGCTGGTCCTCATACTTCAAAAATACCGGCGTCTTGCCGAGCATGTAACCTAAGGTTGTCAGAATCAACACCCACAGCAGGCCACTCATCCAGTTGAAGAACTGAAAGCGGGCGTTATTCAGCCCTGACAATCCGGCAATGGTCGGCAGTAATGTTCTGACAAATGCGATAAAGCGACCAATTAACAGCGCAGATAAACCGTGTTTATGAAAAAGATGGTGTGCGCGTTGGTGGTAGTGCGCAGGTAAATGGGATAGCCAGTTTTGTACGGTGCGGGTGTTTCCCAGCCATCGCCCCTGTATGTAGCTGACCCAGCAACCGAGGCTGGCCGCAACAGTGAGCAGCATAATAGTCTGCGGGTAACCCATTGCGCCTTTGGCAATCAATACACCGACCAACACCAGCAAGCTGTCGCCTGGTAAAAAGGCCGCTGGAAGCAAGCCGTTTTCGAGGAACAAAATCACAAACAAGACAAAATACAACATGCCAATCATCGACGGATTGGCCAGGGTTTCAAAATCCTGCGCCCACAGGGCTTGCAGCAATTGGGTCAAAAGTTCCATTCATTATTCCTGGTGAATCGGTTAACGCCACGCCGGTTTTAAATGATGCACACCCGTCAGGTTATTGCTGTTGTTGTATATATTGCGGGTCGAGACACCAATACGGCCTGAACTATTCCCTGTTAAAACGTGAGATAAGAAAACATTTAATAGCATAAATTCAAATTGAATCTAATTGTAACAAAGGTCAACGTTGTTCGTTATCAAAATTACATGTCCGTGGAGTCTGATTTTGCTGATTGCAGAGGAGGGTGGCGAGAGGATTTACACAGGCTGACACTTTATACTTTTCGCTTACTGATAAAGCGAACAGGCGCGTTGCTGCGCCTGTCAGAAATGGGAGTTTATTTGCTGCTGTTGGCCACAGTATCCAGATGAACGACTGGATTCTCGGCGAACAAATAGCGGTCGGCATTGAACTCGAAATCGTCACTGGTTTCGTTAAACAACATAATTTTGGTATTTTCCAGATGCTGCCACATTGCAAGTTTGGCGGCATGAGGATCTTTGCGTATCAACGCTTTGAGGATCTGATCGTGGTCATCACACCAGTTATCGACGGTACGGGAATCAATGTGCTCGTGCAGCTTTTTCCAGTACGGGTTATGGCTACGCTGGGTCCACATTTTCTCTACGATGGCAGCCAGTGCAGAGTTCTGCGTCGCTAATGCGACCTGAATATGAAACTGCAAATCCCACTCGGAATCACGGAAGCATTGTTCGCCGCGCGCCTGCTCCTGGATGGCCATCAGTTTCATGATGTCCTGTTTCGTTACCTGGGTTGCAGCAAACTCGGCAATATTGCTTTCGATAAGTTGACGTGCCTGGAGCAGTTCAAACGGACCGTAATTGGCAAATTCCATATTCGCGTCCGCCGCCTGCTGATGGCGAGGCTGGTTGGAAACCACATGAATTCCCGAGCCTTTGCGTACTTCTACATAGCCCTCGACTTCAAGCATGATGATGGCTTCACGAACCACGGTGCGGCTGACGTTTTTTTCATCAGAAATAAAACGTTCGGCGGGCAGTTTATCACCCACCAGATAGACGCCCTGCTCGATGCGTTCTTTCAGGTCAGCGGCGAGCTGTTGGTACAAACGGCGTGGTTCAGTGATTTCCATATGCGCTCCAGGCATGATACGGCAGACTATATTTGTTATACCACTTTTGCGAGCTTAGCTCTACTCGCAGTGGTGAAAAAGCCGCCTGAGAAGGCGGCTTTGAAGGGAAACTAAAACTTACATTTAGCGTTAATGTTGCGGTGCGGGGTCGTTATGTGATTCCTGCGCTACCTCAATTGCCGGTTTGTTCTGCAACACGGTCCAGATAACCAGCGCACCCAGCAAGTCGAATACCGCCAGTACTGCGAACAGCGGGCTGAAGCCGATGGTGTCAGCCAGTGCACCCACAACCAGCGCAAACAGCGTACTTGCCAGCCATGCAGACATCCCAGTCAGACCGTTTGCCGTTGCCACTTCGTTACGACCAAACACGTCAGAAGAGAGGGTAATCAGCGCGCCAGACAGCGCCTGGTGAGCAAAACCACCGATACACAGCAGCATAATCGCGACATACGGGTTGGTGAACAGACCGATCATACCTGGGCCAATCATCAGTACCGCACCCAGTGTTACCACCATCTTACGGGAAACAATCAGGTTCACACCAAACCAACGCTGGAACAGTGGCGGCAGGTAACCACCGAGGATACAACCAAGGTCAGCAAACAGCATTGGCATCCAGGCGAACATCGCGATCTCTTTCAGGTTAAAGCCGTAAACTTTAAACATGAACAGCGGGATCCACGCGTTGAAAGTACCCCAGGCTGGTTCAGCCAGGAAGCGCGGTAATGCGATACCCCAGAACTGACGGTTACGCAGGATCTGAGCAACGGACATTTTCTTCGCCGCGCCAACCTGGTGCTGGGCTTCCTGACCATTAATAATGTAGTCACGTTCTTCATCGGTCAGATGTTTCTGGTCGCGTGGATGTTTATAGAAAATCAGCCATGCCATCGCCCAGATAAAGCTCAACGCACCGGAGATAATAAATGCCATCTGCCAGCTGTGCATGACGATTGCCCATACCACCAGCGGCGGCGCAATCATCGCACCAATTGAGGAACCAACGTTAAAGTAACCTACTGCGATGGAGCGTTCTTTCGCCGGGAACCATTCAGAACTGGCTTTCAGACCTGCTGGGATCATCGCCGCTTCTGCCGCACCTACCGCACCACGGGCAATCGCCAGACCGCCCCAGCTACCAGCCAGTGCGGTTGCGCCACAGAATACCGCCCACAGCACGGCAAACATTGCGTAACCGATTTTCGTCCCCAGAACATCCAGTACATAACCCGCTACAGGTTGCATGACCGTATATGCAGCAGAATAGGCTGCGATGATGTAGGAATACTGTTGGGTGGAGATGTTTAACTCTTCCATCAGAGTTGGTGCAGCTGCCGCCACAGTGTTACGCGTCAGGTAACCGAGCACGGTGCCGAGCGTCACCAATGCGATCATGTACCAACGTAACCCTTTAATTTTACGCATGTAAAACCTCATCGTTTTGTTATATCCGCAATAAGCGCGGTCATCATCCTGCCTGGGGCAGAGGATGTTAGTTACGACCGGATGACCGAAAAAAAAACCGGTACACCCCGAACGCTGCCATGAAAGTTTCGTGCTAATTCGGCTTCCGTACCGGTCAACCCAATTCATCTAAAAAATGAATGAATCGGCAATTTGCATTCCGTCGACTTATGATTCGCGACGGCAGAAAGATAACTTGTCATACAACTTTAAAAGGTGAGAGCCATCACAAATGTGGGAATATTTGTAGGGGCATTACTGGATGAGAGCGAAGCCAGAACTGGCGCGGCTTGCAGAGGGATTTACCACTTTGAGAGTAATTTTTTTAACTACGTTTATTGATCTAACTCACGAAAATATCTTCGGGCTCTGGAAATTGGTGTGATAACTTTGTCAGCATCGCACCCTAAGCAAGCTAGCTCACTCGTTGAGAGGAAGACGATAATGACTCCGTTTATGACTGAAGATTTCCTGTTAGATACTGAATTTGCCCGCCGTCTGTATCACGACTACGCAAAAGACCAGCCGATTTTCGACTACCACTGCCATTTACCGCCGCAGCAAATCGCAGAAGACTATCGCTTTAAGAATCTGTATGACATCTGGCTGAAAGGCGACCACTACAAATGGCGTGCAATGCGTACCAATGGTGTTGCTGAGCGCCTGTGTACTGGTGATGCATCTGACCGTGAGAAGTTTGATGCCTGGGCAGCGACCGTTCCGCACACGATCGGTAACCCGTTATACCACTGGACGCACCTCGAACTGCGTCGTCCGTTTGGCATCACTGGCAAACTGCTGTCTCCGTCTACTGCAGATGAAATCTGGAACGAATGTAACGAACTGCTGGCGCAGGACAAATTCTCCGCGCGCGGCATCATGCAGCAGATGAACGTGAAAATGGTCGGCACCACCGACGACCCGATCGACTCTCTGGAACATCACGCAGAGATCGCCAAAGACGGCTCTTTCAACATCAAAGTGCTGCCGAGCTGGCGTCCGGATAAAGCCTTCAACATTGAACAGGCGACCTTTAACGACTACATGGCGAAGCTGGGTGAAGTTTCCGATACCGATATTCGTCGCTTTGCTGATCTGCAAACTGCTCTGACCAAACGTCTGGATCACTTCGCCGCTCACGGTTGTAAAGTGTCTGACCACGCGCTGGACGTGGTGATGTTTGCCGAAGCGAACGAAGCGGAACTGGATAGCATCCTGGCACGTCGTCTGGCAGGCGAAACCCTGAGTGAGCATGAAGTCGCACAGTTCAAAACTGCGGTGCTGGTATTCCTGGGCGCCGAATACGCACGTCGCGGCTGGGTACAGCAGTACCACATTGGCGCGCTGCGTAATAACAACCTGCGTCAGTTCAAACTGCTGGGGCCGGATGTCGGCTTTGACTCCATCAACGACCGTCCGATGGCGGAAGAGTTGTCTAAGCTGCTGAGCAAACAGAACGAAGAAAACCTGCTGCCGAAAACCATTCTCTACTGCCTGAATCCGCGCGATAACGAAGTGCTGGGTACTATGATCGGTAACTTCCAGGGCGAAGGTATGCCAGGCAAAATGCAGTTCGGTTCCGGCTGGTGGTTTAACGATCAGAAAGACGGTATGGAACGTCAGATGACCCAACTGGCACAGCTCGGTCTGCTGAGCCGTTTTGTTGGGATGCTGACTGACAGCCGTAGCTTCCTGTCGTACACCCGTCACGAATACTTCCGCCGCATTCTGTGCCAGATGATTGGCCGCTGGGTGGAAGCGGGCGAAGCACCGGCGGACATCAACCTGCTGGGCGAGATGGTGAGAAATATTTGCTTTAACAATGCGCGTGACTACTTCGCCATTGAACTGAACTAAGGTCTGGGGTTGATATGCAATACATCAAGATCCATGCGCTGGATAACGTCGCGGTCGCTTTAGCGGATTTGGCGGAAGGCACAGAAATCAGTGTCGATAACCAGACCGTAACGCTGCGCCAGGATGTTGCTCGTGGACATAAATTTGCGTTAACAGATATCGAAAAAGGGGCCAACGTCATTAAATATGGCCTACCGATTGGTTATGCATTGGCGGATATTGCGGCGGGGGAACACGTTCACGCCCACAATACGCGCACGAATCTGAGCGATCTGGATCAGTATCGCTATCAACCTGATTTTCAGGATCTGCCTGCGCAAGCGGCAGATCGTGAAGTGCAGATCTATCGTCGCGCTAACGGTGATGTCGGGGTGCGTAACGAGTTGTGGATCCTGCCGACCGTGGGCTGCGTTAACGGCATCGCGCGACAGATCCAGAACCGTTTTTTGAAAGAGACGAACAACGCTGAAGGTACTGACGGTGTGTTCCTCTTCAGCCACACCTATGGCTGCTCGCAGCTGGGCGACGATCACATTAATACCCGCACCATGCTGCAAAACATGGTGCGTCATCCGAACGCAGGCGCCGTGTTGGTCATTGGTCTGGGCTGTGAAAACAACCAGGTTGATGCTTTCCGTGAAACGCTGGGCGATATCGATCCTGAACGCGTTCATTTCATGATCTGCCAACAGCAGGATGATGAGATTGAAGCCGGGATCGAGCATTTGCATCAGCTGTATAACGTCATGCGCAATGACAAGCGCGAGCCGGGTAAACTCAGCGAACTGAAGTTTGGTCTGGAGTGCGGCGGTTCTGACGGCCTTTCCGGTATTACTGCTAACCCAATGCTGGGGCGTTTCTCTGATTACGTCATCGCTAACGGCGGTACTACCGTGCTGACCGAAGTACCGGAGATGTTCGGTGCAGAGCAGTTACTGATGGACCATTGCCGTGACGAAGCGACGTTTGAAAAATTGGTCACCATGGTCAACGACTTCAAACAGTACTTTATTGCCCATGACCAGCCGATCTACGAAAACCCATCGCCGGGGAACAAAGCGGGTGGTATCACCACGCTGGAAGATAAATCACTCGGCTGTACGCAGAAAGCGGGCTCCAGCCAGGTGGTAGACGTGCTGCGCTACGGCGAACGTTTGAAAACACCAGGGCTGAACCTGTTAAGTGCACCGGGTAACGATGCCGTAGCGACCAGCGCCCTGGCGGGTGCGGGCTGCCACATGGTGCTGTTTAGTACCGGTCGCGGCACGCCGTACGGCGGATTTGTACCGACGGTGAAAATCGCTACCAACAGCGAACTGGCAGCGAAGAAAAAACACTGGATCGACTTTGACGCGGGTCAGCTGATCCACGGTAAAGCGATGCCGCAGTTGCTGGAAGAATTTATCGATACCATCGTTGAGTTTGCCAACGGTAAGCAAACCTGCAACGAGCGTAACGACTTCCGCGAACTGGCGATCTTTAAAAGCGGCGTAACGCTGTAAAGTCGAAATAAGTTGTGAATAAAAAACGGCGTTTCATAATATGAAGCGTCGTTTAAGATTGTTGATAAACGCATAATTGCCTGATGCGCTTCGCAATATAGTAAAGTTGCACGATCTTGTAGGCCGGATAAGGCGTTTACGCCGCATCCGGCAAGAAATGAGATGCACTTTGTCAGCAATCTGAAGCGGCGTTTCTAACTCGAAGCGCCGTTTGCTTTTCCATACCTGCTAAGGATTTATCATGACCGCGTATTGGCTGGCCCAGGGCGTGGGTGTCATCGCCTTTCTGATTGGTATTACAACATTCTTCAACCGCGATGAACGTCGCTTCAAAATTCAGCTTTCCATCTATAGCGTATTTATTGGCATACATTTTTTCCTGATGGGTGTCTTCCCGGCGGGGGCCAGCTCAATCCTCAATGCTATCCGTACGTTAATTACTCTGCGTACCCGTAGTTTATGGATAATGGCGATCTTCATCGTGCTGACGGGAGGAGTTGGTCTGGCGAAGTTCCATCATCCGATGGAGCTGCTGCCAGTCATTGGCACGATTGTCAGTACCTGGGCGCTATTTCGCTTTAAAGGACTGACCATGCGCTGCGTGATGTGGTTTTCTACTTGTTGCTGGTTAACTCACAACATTTGGGCCGGGTCGATTGGTGGCACGATGATTGAGGGTAGTTTTCTGCTAATGAATGGCCTGAACATCATTCGTTTCTGGCGTATGCAGAGAAGGGGAATTGATCCGTTTAAAGTGGAGAAAACCCCTTCCGCCGTAGACGAAAGGGGCTAAGCATTAGTTTCGCAGGGCGCTATTTGCCAGACGTGCATCTTCTGCCTGGCAAGCCGCTGCGGTGAACAGCACGTCAGTTGAAGAGTTCAGCGCGGTTTCGCAGGAGTCCTGCAACACGCCGATGATAAAGCCGACGGCAACCACCTGCATGGCGATATCGTTCGGAATACCGAACATATTACAGGCCAGCGGGATCAGCAGCAGAGAACCACCTGCCACGCCTGATGCACCACAGGCACAAAGTGATGCAACTACGCTCAACAGCAGCGCCGTGGGCAGATCCACCGGAATACCCAGCGTATGGACCGCAGCCAGCGTCAACACGGTAATGGTAATGGCTGCGCCTGCCATATTGATCGTCGCCCCTAGCGGAATAGAAACGGAATAGGTATCGCGGTCCAGATTTAGCTTTTCACACAACGCCATGTTTACCGGAATATTCGCCGCCGAGCTACGGGTGAAGAAGGCGTATACACCGCTTTCGCGCAGGCACAGCAGCACCAGCGGGAATGGGTTACGACGAATTTTCCACCATACCAGCAGCGGGTTAACCACCAGCGCCACCAGCAACATACAGCCAACCAGCACCACCAGCAGTTGCGCGTAGCCCCACAGGGTGGAGAAACCGGTGGTTGCCAGCGTTGAAGCTACCAGACCAAAAATACCGATTGGTGCGAAACGAATCACCAGTTTCACCATAAAGGTAACGGCATTCGACATATCGTTGACCAGGTTTTTGGTGGTTTCGTTACCGTGACGCAGAGCGAAACCAAGGCCAATGGCCCACACCAGAATCCCGATGTAGTTACCTTTCAGCAGGGCGTCGATGGGGTTGGAAACCATGCTCAACACCAGCCCTCGCATCACTTCCACAATGCCTGACGGCGGGGAAATATCGCTCGCGCTACTGGACAAATGCAGGGTCGAAGGGAAGGCGAAGCTGAAGACAACTGCAGCCAGCGCGGCAGAGAAAGTACCCAGCAGATAGAGGAACAGAATAGGGCGGATATTGGTTTTCTGCCCGTGCTGGTGGTTAGCGATGGAAGCCATTACCAGCATCAGCACCAGAATTGGCGCTACAGCTTTCAATGCACCGACGAACAAAGTGCCTAACAGACCGACAGCTTCAGCGGCCGGTTTTGAGATCCATGCCAGGAGAATCCCCAGAACAAGGCCGACCAGGATTTGTTTTACCAGGCTGCCATGAGCCAGACGCCGGAATAGCCCCGGTGAACGTTGCGTAGTCATTTTTCGATCCTTTCGTTGTGTTGTCGCACATCCCTGGTGCGTTCTGTCGACGCATCTTTCAGGATGTAACAAAGTGTTTGCAAGGTCGAGTATAAGGAAAGTTACAGCTTCGGGAAGCGAAAAATGCTGGATTTTAAAGAGAGGTCATGTTTTGCAACTTAATGGTTACATTTATTTGACATAAGCAGAGGGAAGGACTGGCTACTAAGGCTGATTAGATGACATATGGGCAAAACAATTTGGAATATGAGAACGGTTGCGCTCCTTTAATGTGCAATGCCATATAAAGTCACTGGCGCGGGGAGCGCGCAGGGGGCGGCCAATCGCTACCGCCCCCTGCGCCCGTGCGGTCTTTTTGTAAAGAGCTATAAGCCGATTACATAATTAGTAGCTCATCTTTGTCTGGAATGAGTTATCTCCAGTAATGGCTTAATATATAGCGAATCATTCTCCCCGCTGCTTATCATGCCGATAATTCACCCACGCGTTGATAATAAATGTCGTCACCAGAATGCCAAACACCACGCCCAGCGAAACGGCGATCGGAATATGGTAGAAGTCGACAATCAGCATCTTGATACCGATAAACACCAGAATCACTGCCAGACCATATTTGAGCATCGAGAAACGCTCTGCTACGCCCGCCAGCAGGAAATACATCGCACGCAGGCCGAGGATCGCAAACAAGTTTGAGGTCAGCACAATAAACGGGTCGGTAGTCACGGCGAAGATAGCCGGAATGCTATCCACGGCGAAAATCACGTCGCTCAACTCCACCAGAATCAGCACCAGCATCAGCGGCGTGGCATACAACAAGCCATTCTTACGCACAAAGAAATGCTCGTTGTCGATGGTGTCAGTCATACGCAAATGACCACGCAGCCAGCGCACCAACGGCTTGTCGCCAATCCCTGATTCATCTTCATGGGCGAGCGCCATCTTCACGCCGGTAAACAGCAGGAAGGCGCCGAAGATATACAGGATCCAGTCGAACTGAGAAATCAGCCAACTACCGGTGAAGATCATGATGGTACGCAGAACAATCGCCCCGAGCACGCCATATACCAGCACGCGGCGTTGTAATGCCGCCGGAACAGAGAAATAGCTGAACAACATCAGCCAGACAAAGACGTTATCGACCGCCAGCGATTTCTCAATCAGATAACCGGTGAGGAAGGCCAGTGCCTGCGGGTCCGCGACTTCGCGCCCCTGCGTCTGGACTAAATACCACCAGAAAGCGGCGTTAAACAGTAACGAAAGGGTCACCCACACCAGCGACCAGGCCGCAGCCTGTTTCATGGTCATGGCATGCGCGCCACGACGCCCCTGCAGTAACAGGTCGATAGCCAGCATAATGGCGACAACAACAGCGAATCCGCCCCATAGCAACGGCGTGCCGACAGTATTCATAGAAGTTCCTTACACATAAAAAAACGGCCAACGTCGGAAGACGTCAGCCGCTGCTTTTTATGCATAGACCTCGCCTTCCGGCAAGGTCTCACTTACAACAAAAAAGGAATACGTCTGCGTATTCCTTTCGGGTTGCCCGGTGACCGGATGTGGTTTTTCACACATCGTAATGACGATCGACCGGCAATGAAGTTACTCCCCTTTGCAGGTAACAAAGTATGACAGACCATTCATCCAGTCAATGGTCTGTTACATGCCTTTTACACTGCTTTACGGTAACCATTGTTGTTTTACGCTATCTGCCGGAAAAATCACCCCAGTCTGGCGGCGGATCTCGGTCAGCAGTTTGGCGGTGATGCGACTAACCGCCAGCCCCGGATGATTAATCAGATGCTCATCCACCAGTTCAGCAAACAGCTCTGCTTCGTAGAGCATGGTATTAATATGCTGTGGCTGAGTGAGATCCTGCATCTGGCTGCCGCGCGGCACAAAGCAGACTTTCTGGCATTCAGAGAGTTTTTCAATCACCAGCGATCCCGCTTCGCCCTGAATCTCGCTCGCCAGGACAGAATCACTGACTTTTGAGTGCTGCAACGTAACGCTGAAATCACCGTAATCCATCACCACCACGCCGTGGGCATCCACGCCGCTTGCCAGCAAACTGGCGGTTGCCTGCACGCTTTTCGGTTCACCAAATAACGCCACCGCCGACGCCAGGCAGTAAAAGCCGATATCCATAATTGAACCGTTAGAGAATGCCGGATTAAAGGTGTTGGGATTCTCACCATCCAGATAACGTTGATAACGCGAGGAATACTGGCAGTAGTTGAAAAAGACTTTCCGCAGTTTGCCGACTTTTGGCAGCGCCTGGCGTAACAGATGAAAGTTAGGCAGGCAGGCCGTTTTAAATGCTTCAAACAGCACCACCTGATTTTCCCGCGCACAGGCAATGGCGGCATCCACTTCCGCCAGATTCGACGCCAGCGGTTTCTCGCAAATCACATGAATTTTGTGGCTAAGGAAAAGCTGCGTCTGGGCAAAATGCAGGGCATTCGGGCTGGCAATATACACCGCGTCAATGGCATCGCTTTCCGCCATCGCTTCCAGCGACGTAAACAGATGCTCGACAGAAAACTCATTGGCGAAGTGCTGGGCCTGTTCAAGGCTGCGGGAATAGACGGCGGTTAACTTATATTTACCGCTCTCATGTGCGGCCTCCACGAACTGGTGAGTGATCCAGTTCGTACCAATCACAGCGAAACGTATCATAACGCGTGGATACTCCATAAAGGGATTCTGCCGTCAATGTAGCACGCCTTTTTCATCTTCGACGTGCGCGGATACGCATTATTTCTGCGCCGGACAACCATGCTCACTAAACGGACCAATCATGACCGACGGCCCGAGATATTTTGGCTGACGATGGAGGATTTTTGCGTCTATCACCGCTCTAACCCTGGCGAGTTTCTCCCGCAGCTGAGTATACAAACCGTGCTTCATATTCAGGTCTGGCGCGTTAAACCCGATAGCATCGATGCCGTACTGTTTTGCCAGCCAGATGGCGCGTTGGTTATGAAATTCCTGCGAGATAATGGTGATATGGTTTTCCCCAAACACTTTATTGGCACGTACCACTGAATCAAGCGTTGAGAATCCGGCATAGTCACAGAAGATCACTTTTGCCGGTACGCCCTTAGCGATCAAAGCCTGCTGCATGCCTGACGCTTCATCGTAATTTTTACGTCCGTTGTCGCCACTGACCAGCAACCATTTCACTTTTCCTGCGTGGTACAACTCTGCGGCGGTATCAATACGTCGGGTAAAGTAACGATTACCTGGCCTTGCTCCCAACAATAAACCCACGTTACGTGCCGGAATAGCGTTGACGTCACTCCAGGTGAGTTGTTGGCTGGCGTTGACCATTGCCCGATCGGCGATAAAAATCGTCGCGCCTGCCACAAGCAACAGAAAACAGGCAATTTTGAGAGTCCGGCGAGAAAAACAAATGCGGCGAAGAAGGTGGGCGAATGCGCGCAGCATGGTCGTTATCCTTAACGATAGAGGGGAGGTCGATTTTAGGCGCTAAAGGAGGAAAAGATAGCGCCTGAGATCATTTTCAGATTTTGTCTTGTCCCAGTGACAGTTGCGTCAGCCACAGGCGAGTGTCGAACTCAAGCTGGTGGTACTGCGGTTCCATATGGCAGCACAACTGGTAAAACGCTTTGTTGTGCTCTTTCTCCTTCAGATGCGCCAGCTCGTGCACCACAATCATGCGCAAAAACGGTTCTGGCGCGTTGCGAAACACGGTGGCGACGCGGATCTCCGCCTTCGCTTTCAGCTTGCCGCCCTGCACACGTGAAACAGCGGTATGTAACCCGAGCGCGTTTTTCAGCACGTGGATCTTATTGTCATACATCACTTTATTGATCGGCGGGGCATTGCGCAGAAACTGATTTTTTAGATCCTGGGTATATTGCCAGAGGGCTTTATCGGTGGCGTAGTCGTGCGTTCCCGGATAGCGTTTTGCCAGCACATCGCCCAGACGCTGTTCATTAATCAGCGTGCGCACCTGGGAAAGCAGCTGCTCGGGATAACCCTGAAGATAAGTAAGATTGCTCATAACCGCCCACGAAAAAGAGAAAAAGGGTATACTCACGCACCCTTTTCAGGGGCAACGTCGAAATTTTATCATTCAGGAGGGCCGATGAGCCACTTAGACAACGGTTTCCGTTCACTGACACTACAACGTTTTCCGGCGACGGATGACGTTAACCCGCTACAGGCGTGGGAAGCGGCGGATGAATATTTGCTGCAACAGTTGGACGATACAGAAATCCGCGGCCCGGTGTTAATCCTGAATGATGCTTTTGGCGCGTTAAGCTGTGCGCTGGCGGAACATAAGCCGTACAGCATCGGCGACTCATACATCAGCGAACTGGCGACACGCGAGAATTTACGCCTCAACGGGATTGATGAGTCGAGCGTGAAGTTTCTTGACAGCACCGCTGACTACCCGCAACAGCCGGGCGTGGTGCTGATCAAAATACCGAAAACACTGGCATTGCTGGAACAGCAACTGCGTGCGCTGCGCAAAGTGGTCACGCCGGAAACACGCATTATTGCCGGTGCCAAAGCCCGTGACATTCACACTTCCACGCTGGAACTGTTCGAAAAAGTGCTCGGCCCGACCACCACCACGCTGGCATGGAAAAAAGCGCGCCTGATTAATTGCACTTTCAATGAACCGCCGCTGGCCGATGCGCCGCAGACCGTTAGCTGGAAGCTGGAAGGTACTGACTGGACTATCCACAACCATGCGAATGTCTTCTCCCGCACCGGGCTGGATATTGGCGCGCGCTTCTTTATGCAACATCTGCCGGAAAATCTCGAAGGGGAGATTGTCGATCTCGGCTGTGGTAACGGCGTTATTGGCCTGACGCTGCTTGATAAAAACCCGCAGGCGAAAGTGGTGTTTGTCGATGAATCACCGATGGCGGTTGCTTCCAGCCGTTTGAACGTCGAAACCAACATGCCAGAGGCGTTGGATCGCTGCGAGTTTATGATCAACAACGCGCTCTCCGGCGTGGAGCCTTTCCGCTTTAATGCTGTGCTCTGCAACCCGCCGTTTCATCAGCAACATGCGCTAACCGATAACGTCGCCTGGGAAATGTTCCACCACGCCCGCCGCTGCCTGAAAATCAACGGCGAGCTGTATATCGTTGCCAACCGTCACCTGGATTACTTCCATAAACTGAAGAAAATTTTTGGCAACTGCACCACTATTGCGACGAATAATAAATTTGTGGTGCTGAAAGCAGTGAAGCTGGGGCGCCGTCGATAAGATTGGGAGTTACCTGCCGGATGCGGCGTAAACGCCTTATCTGGCCTACGTTCAGCACGTTACCCCCAGGCCGGATAAGCCGCGGCAAGCGTCGCATCCGGCAATGTCTGCCCAGTTCTGGAATCGCGCTTCCATAAAACAAAAAATCCCAGTCACATCCTCTGCATTCTCTTGTTTAGCGTTGTTCAACGTTTATGCTACATACGTGAAGTTATGACGCACAAAGAATACGATTTCTTTACCGCCGTTCATCGTACTAAGGGGAAAAAATGATTGCGATTGCCGACATCTTGCAAGCAGGAGAAAAGCTAACCGCTGTGGCACCTTTTCTGGCGGGTATCCAGAACGAAGAACAATACGCCCAGGCGCTGGAACTGGTCGATCATCTGCTGCTCAACGATCCTGAAAACCCCTTGCTGGCTCTGGTGTGTGCCAAAATAACCGCGTGGGAAGAATCAGCGCCCGAATTTGCTGAATTTAATGCCATGGCTCAAGCCATGCCTGGCGGTGTTGCTGTGATTCGTACACTGATGGATCAATACGGTTTAACCCTTTCTGATCTGCCGGAAATTGGCAGTAAATCGATGGTGTCACGCGTTTTGAACGGAAAGAGAAAATTAACGCTGGAACACGCTAAAAAACTGGCAACGCGATTCGGCATTTCCCCTGCATTGTTTATTGATTAACGCGGCCTGCCGGATGTGGCGTAAACGCCTTATCCGGCCTACGTTCAGCACATTACCCCCAGGCCGGATAAGACGCGGCAAGCGTCGCATCCGGCACTTCAATGCACGATTTAAATCTCCAGCGCCAGCCGTGTCCCCTGCGCGATCGCCCGTCGCGCGTCCAGCTCCATAGCCACATCGCAGCCGCCGATTAAATGCACAGTTTTCCCGCTATCAATCAGCGGTTGCGCCAGCGCGCGGTTTGGCTCTTGCCCTGCGCAGATCACCACATGATCCACTGCTAACACCTGCGTTTCGCCATTTATCACCACATGCAGCCCGTCATCGTCGATCTTCTGATAACTTACGCCAGGGATCATTTTCACGCCGCGCGAGAGCAGGGTGGTGCGATGGATCCAGCCCGTAGTTTTGCCCAATCCTTGTCCTGGTTTGCTGGCTTTGCGCTGGAGCATCACAATTTGCCGTGGGCTACGAGGGATCTGCATGCCTTGCGGACTCAAACCTCCGGCCTGTTGCAGGCTACTGTCGATCCCCCACTCATTACAGAACTCGGCGATATTCTGGCTGGTGGATTCGCCCGGCTGACTTAAATACATCGCCGTATCAAAACCAATCCCACCACAACCGATGATGGCAACTTTGTTGCCCACCGGCGCTTTGTCGCGCAGTACATCGAGATAACTCAACACCTTCGGGTGATTGATCCCGTCAATGGGCGGAATTCGCGGTACGATCCCGCTAGCGAGGATCGTTTCATCGAACGGCTGTAACTGATCCGCCGTCACGGTGTGATTGAGTTTTAGCGTCACGCCCGTCACTTCGATCATGCGGCGGTAATAGCGCAGCGTTTCGTAAAACTCCTCTTTGCCGGGGATCTGTTTGGCGATATTAAATTGCCCGCCGATCTCGCTGTGAGCGTCAAACAACGTTACCTGATGATCACGCGCCGCCGCGTTAATGGCAAACGCCAGCCCTGCCGGACCTGCACCGACTACCGCCAGATTTTTTTTCTGCATGGCGGGAAGGATTGGCATTTTGGTTTCGTGGCAGGCGCGAGGATTCACCAGGCACGAGGTGACTTTGCCAACGAAGATCTGATCGAGACAGGCCTGATTGCAGCCAATACAGGTGTTGATCTCATCGGCTCGTCCCGATTGCGCTTTTGATAGCAGCTCCGCATCAGCGAGAAACGGTCGCGCCATCGACACCATATCGGCATCACCGCGCGAGAGAATGTCGTCGGCAACCTGCGGATCGTTAATCCGGTTGGTGGTCACCAGCGGCAGCGAAACGTGGCCTTTCAGTTTGCGCGTGACCCAGCTAAAGGCACCGCGCGGCACGGGCGTGGCGATGGTCGGAATACGCGCTTCATGCCAGCCAATGCCGGTGTTGATAATGGTCGCGCCCGCCGCTTCAATGGCCTGCGCCAGCTCTACCGTTTCTGCAAAAGTCCCACCGCCTTCGACCAGGTCGAGCATCGACAGCCGGTAGATAATAATGAAGTCGTTGCCAACGCGTTCGCGCACCGCACGCACTACTTCTACGGCAAATCGCATCCGGTTGCGGTAATCGCCGCCCCACTGGTCACTACGCTGATTGGTGCGCAGTGTCAGAAATTCGTTGATCAAATAGCCTTCGGAACCCATCACCTCTACGCCATCGTATCCGGCCTCCCGCGCCAGTTGCGCGCAGCGGGCGAAATCGTCGATCAGTTGCAGGATCTCTTCATGGGTGAGTTCATGAGGAACGAAACGGTTGATGGGGGCCTGCAACGCGGAGGGCGCTACCAGATGCGGCTGGTAGCTGTAGCGTCCGGTATGCAAAATTTGTAGGGCGATTTTGCCGCCTTCCTGATGTACGGCTTCGGTAATGGTGCGATGGTGTGGGATCTGGCTGGCGTCGTTGAGCATTGCGCCACCTTCCATGCCAACGCCTGTTAAATCTGGTGCGATACCGCCGCTGACAATCAACGCCACGCCGTGACGGGCGCGTTCAGCATAAAACGCCGCCAGCCGCTCGGCACCGTCTGGATATTCCTCCAGCCCGGTGTGCATTGAGCCCATCAGCACGCGGTTTTTTAACGTGGTAAAACCTAAATCAAGCGGGGCGAACAGCGACGGGTAGCTCATAAAATTGTCCAGTATGTAAAATAATTGTTATGTGGTCGGATGAGTTCTAATTTAGCCGTCGTCGGGGAAAAGGGAAAAGGGGAATGCGGGGTTTGTGATGGGATTCAAAAAGAATACGCCCGGTGGTAACGTCGGATGCAACGCTTGCCGCGTTTTATCCGGCCTGGGGGAACGCACATGTAGGGCGGATAAGGCGTTTACGCCGCATCCGCCAGCCGTTGCAAATTACTGCTTACGGAAAAAATCGTTATACAACATATACAAATGCGCGGCACTCCAGGAGAAATTTGGTGCGCCTTGCTGCGCGCCAGTGAGCGGGTTGTAATTTTCCTGAATCGGACCGTCGGCGGTTAACCCTTTGGCGTGCCGGAAGAACGTATCCGCCAGTTTCAGGGCATCATCGCGATAACCGTAACGCTCCATCCCTTTCAGACCAAACCAGAACTGATCCACCCATACGCGCCCGCGCCAGTAGATATCCGCGCCAAAAGCCGGGTTGGTTAACGCCGCCGTTCCCAGTGGGACAAAGGTGTTGAACTCTTTAGGATCGAGCATCACCTTCACCACCGCGTCGGCGTTGGCCTGCGTTGCCGCACCGTTAAACAGCGGTGACCAGCCTTCCGGTCCTTTACCGCGTTCGACAATCGGTTTGCCCGCGCAGCCGTTCGCCAGCGGTTTATCTTCAATACGCACGTCATAGTAAAACTGCGTAGTCGGGTCGAACATACAGGTGTTGATGTAGTCCGCGAGCTGCTGTGCCAACTGGCGATAGTGCTTAGCCTCTTCCGACTTACCGAGGATGGTTGCCATCTCCGCCAGATAATGATTATCGCTGTACATATAGCTGGCCTGATCCACCGACTCCTGCAATAGCGAGTAGCCCAGCAACGTTCCGTCCTGACTGCGGTTTTCGGCGAATTTCACCGTCCAGTCGCTACGTTTGCCGCCATTAGCGACATATTTATCCAGCTGTTCTTTGTCGATAAAACCAAAGACGGCGGCATCATCACGGCCCGATTCCCACGACGCAGCAACCTGTGCCGGAATTTCCAGACTGTCGTACTGGCCTTTCTCCACCACGTGGGCGTAGTTGTTCAGCCCAGACTGCGTCTCTTCTTTGTCACCTTTTTTCACCGTAAACAGCATCTCGCCATTCTCAGTGTTGTGGGCTTTGTCGCGGGTCGCGCCATATTCCGGCACGCCGTTGCCGTTATGATCGCGGTTACGTAACCACCAGTCGTGATAGGCCACCAGTTTCGGGTACATCTCTGCCAGCCAGGTTTTATCCTGGGTGACGTTATACACTTCCATCACCGACCAGGCGGCAAGGCTGGGTTTGGTGTTACGTTCGTTCCAGTTGCCACCATCGCCGCCACGCTCGGGGCTAAGGTTCCACGCTATCAGGTCGGGGACAAAGCCCACATCCTGTGGACGCACGGTGTCGCCGGGCTGGATCTGCCAGGAGAAGACCGCGCGGATATTCTCTTTGGCGATGTCCGGATTGAAATGCGCCATCGCAAACGCCTGCTTCCAGGTATCCCACGGCCAGGTCTGATTGCCGGAGAACCAGCGCCCGGTCACCGACGGCGTGACGGTGTTAAATTTCACCGCCCCGCCAGGCGAACGCCAGTTACCGTTGAGCGTTTCGATTGCTTTCACCGCGACGCGCGTCTGTTCCGGCGTCGCATCCGGATTGGTTAACCCTTTCTTCAGGTACTCTTCCCAGCGTTGCTGCGAGGCGGTGAGATAAAACGCCGGACGCGCCAGAATATCGCGGATCTGCATTTGCTCTTTGCTAACTTCCTGGGCGGTCAGCAGATGGGAATAGGTGGTATAGAGCGTGGTCGAACCGTTGATATGTGCCTTACTGGTAAAGCGATTACCGTTGATTTCAGTCTGCACCGGCAGGGATTTATGCACCTGATATTCCGATTCGCCGGAGGTCAGCAGATCCCAGGTGGCGCGCACTTTGCCAAAGGTGACTTTCAGGCCATCACGGGTGGCGCTGATTTTGCGCTGATAGTCAGGGTACTCGCCAGCAATGGTTTTATCGGAAAGCGGTTTCCCTTCTTTCGCTTCCAGTTTTTCCAGCAGTTCGCCGTCCCACACCAGATCCAGCGGTTTATTGCTGATGATTTTAGTTTCCAGTAGTGACGTGCGCGGCGTGGCGAAGCGCAGAGTCATTTCGACCTGCACATCTTTTGCTGTCAGTTTTTGCACCAGCGCGCCGGGAATACTGTATGCCTCCAGCGTGAAGTCGACTTTCTTGCCGTCCTGCCAGACGGTCAGGCGGTCGAAATTGCTGGCCATAAAGTTGATGTATTCTTCCGTCAGCAGCGCTACGCCCGGAAAACCGCCCATGGTGTTCGGGCCGTCTGGCAACAAGTGACCATGCCAGGCTCCGAGATCGAAAAACGGATTAAAACGCTGGTGGTCGTCGTAATCGTAATCCTTCATGTACTGCGGCGCGCCGGTACGGTTAATCACGTTTTTATAATTGTTGGCGTTGGCGGCATGGGCGGAAAAACTCATCAGCAGGGCACAGGCTACTGGTGTTAAAATAGTTTTGATTTTCATGAGATTACTGTCCTTATTACCAGTAGAAATATTGCATCAGGAAGATTTGGTCGCTGGGATCGTGAGAGGCATTTTTCATGTAGAAGCGGCTATCAAAAGCCGTTGCGAAACGTCCGCCGCCGTATTCGTACCAGATACCAAACTGCATGAAAGAGGTGGTTTCATCATCAGCGTGGTCAGGGCGATGTTTGGCGTAGGTGTAAGCGGTGGAGAGATAAACGCCCTTTAACGCTTCATACATGGCGCTCACCATCATCCCGCTCTCACTTCCCGGTACGTCCAGCCCGTCGGCGCGTCCGGTATGGTGCCAGGCGCGAGCGGCAAAGTTAGGGGTAAGCAGGCCCGTCAGATAGAGTTGTCCGGTGCCGTCGGTGATTTCCAGACCGTTCATCCAGGTGATGCCTTCGGCAAGGTCATACTGGATGTAACCGTTCATCATTGCCGGATAGGTGTATTTGTCGTCGTAGCGATCGTATTTGCCAAAATGTAGCCAGGCTTTGCTTTCGTCATGATGTCCGGCAGGTGTGGCGGTGACGCTATAACGAAAGTTGCCGGTTAAATTCTGCACCTTCAGCGCGGTCATAATGTCGCGGGTATTGGGAATGACGTAGCCCAGATCGGGCGTGAAATCGCCCCACCATTGCAGGTCATCCAGCGAGGAATCCTGACGCAGACTGAGCATGATTTCGGTGCCATCATTGGTACGATAACCGCCATAGAAACGGTTAATCCCACCTTCGAAACCGCCCCAGCTATGGTCAGGCACCCAGGCATTACCGTCGTGGTCGGCCTGCACGGTCCAGCCTTCGCCGTAAATCAGGCCGAACCAGGAGCCGTACTTCATCTCCAGACCACCTTCAATATAGGTACCGTCGCTGTATTTATGTTTATTCTCACCCTCTAAATCCATATATCCACCAACCCCTAATTCGCCGTAAAAACGAAATGAAGGAGAAGATGTTGAGGTAATTGCGGGTGTTTTTGTGTCGTCATGTTCTGCCGGACGTACTTCTTCGCCCATCGCAGAAAAGGCATAGCAAAACGGCAGAGCAAGTAATGCTCTGCATGGTGCAGTGATTAATTTCATTGTGTTAATCCATGAGCTAAAGAAAAAGTACAGCCTTTTATCGTTGTAATTATAAAAATAGAAAGGCAGAAACTATTTTCCCTCTCCCCATCCAGGAAGAGGGAAAATGCCTGCTCATTTTTTATTAGTCTGCTTAATCAACATTGCTGGCTGGCGTCGCTTCAATATGGCGCTCATCAGCCGTTAATCCCTTTATATATTTACTGTATTTCCACCACGCAAATCCGAGGAAGATAACAATACCGCCGACGTTATAAAAAATGATGGTCAGAATATTCGCGCCAGTCGGGAATGTCGAAGCGACAAACCCTACGGTAAATATCGCAATCAGCATTGAAACAATGATAATACCGGTGCGGCGGGAGCCCATACGGAAATCGCGTGGCAGGTGATCTAATTTGGCGCGTAAATTCAGGTAAGCCAGCATGATGAATAACGGCGGAAGCATGGACGCTGCGGCAGTCATATTAATAATGGTATTCATCAGATCCTGCACGGTATTGGAACCGAGCATCGGGATAATCATCAGCGGGATGACGATCAGGAACTGGATCCACGCCGCGCGCGCCGGAACGCCGTTTTCGTTAAGTTCGACGGTTTTCTTACCAAAGATGCCTTCCGGGATTTCGGAGAAGAAAATTTTCACCGGTGTTGCGGTCCACATCAGCAGGGAGCCGAACATCGCGGTAAAGGACACCAGACCGACAAAGCGATTCATCAGCGCTTCCGGCAGACCAAAATACGCCGCCATGCCGTGGAATACCTGCACCGATCCACCGGTAAATTTCAACTCTTTGCTGCTGACGAAGACGTTAATCAGCACTGAGGAGACGGAATACAGTACGCCGATAAAAATCCCGGCGAGGATGATCACTTTAACGAACGATTTCGAACCGCCTTTGACGTCGTTAACGTACACCGCGACGGACTCCGCGCCACCTGCGGCCATAAAGATCCAGGTGGTAACGCCGAGGAACGCCCAGTTGAAGTTCGGGATCATCGCGTCAACGGTGATCGGATCGGCAGGCTGTACGCCGCCAACCAGTGCCGTACCTGCCAGTAAAATGTAGGAGAGCGTTAACAGCAGCATCAGCGTTGAAGTGACGGAAGTAATTGGCCCCAGCATTTTCGCCCCGTTGGTAGAAACCCAGGTGGAGAAGGCGAACAGCACCATACTAATAATAGTGGTGGCAACCGGCGTCATAATATATTCGTAGCCGAGGAAGGCATACGAAGCATAAGCAATAACGCGCGGCAACAGCGAGGTGAAAAAGAACAGATTTACGAACCAGTAGGTATAGGCAGTAATAAATGCCCAACGTCCGCCCAGCGAACTTTTTACCCATGCGTAGACACCAGCTTCTGAGTTTTTATTTAACGAAACAAATTCTGCGATGATCAAGCAGAAGGGAATAAAATAAAAAATCGTCGCAAGGAAAAACATCGGTGCCGAGGCCAGTCCAAGCTCAATATTATTATTGATAACGTTATTAAAGCTGTAAACGGCGGCAAAAGTCAGCGAGAGCAAGCCGAATTTGCCGATTGTATTACGTTTGGTATCAGACATAACACATCTCCGAAAATGAGTAGGGTAGAGGTGGTGGCAAACTCCTTTTGCCGCCGTAATTGTTATTTGTTATGGAAATAACCATCTTCGATGGTGACTTTGAGAACCACTTTTTTGACCGCGTTATTGCAGATAAACCGATATGCTTCATGGATATCGCAAATAACGATTTGCCCTTCGTGGACCTCTACGGTTTCTCCGCAGCCTTTTAAATATTCACGGTCAGTTTCATCGCGATAATATTCCACTACCTGTAACGTCTCTTTCGGCGCATATTCAATTTTTTGCTGCCCTTGCAGGTAGTAATGCACTTCAAAATAGCGACGATGCCCGGTAAATAGTGCATCGGTCGCGGAGTCTGTCTCCACGCGGTAAGTCAATGAGTCACCGATGGAGTGGGCGACGCCAGGCTGAATGTTGTCGATATTTTCAATCGCTTCAACGCAGCGTTGCCACTTCTTGCCAGAGGCGTAAATCTGGCGGAACTGTTCTAAGTTATCGATGATCCTCATTGCTTATTCTCGCTGTGCAAATTCGTGGAAAAGAATCCTGCGCCGAACTCATACGACGCCAGGCTTTGCGCGGTAGCTTCTCCGCCAGAAACCGGCAGCAACGTAAAGCCGTAGCTGAAGTCACGGAACCAGACGCGCCAGGAGTCCAGTACCTCGCTGCCCCAGGAGTTAGAGCCTAGGCCAAGCAGCTGGTGGTCGAGATTCAGGGTGATGTCATCACTGCGCTGCAGCTCGTTACAGTGCTGGGCAGCGTGGATGTTTTCCTGGGTATAGTGCCAGGCGCTGAAGTTAATTGGGCGCTGCGGAACCACCAGCAGACCGTTGCCGTGGCGGTTAGTCAGTGCTGTCCAGCGGACATGCTGACGGTTGCCGTTGTTCTGCGGGAAGGGATAGTTCTCGAACATGGCATCGACGTTGCTGCGCCAGATATCGATGATGTTAGCCTGCTGGCTGTCGGCGTAGTTTTCGCCCGGTCCACGACCGTAATACGTCACCTGGTCGTATTCGCCGTTAATTCCCATGGTGAAACCGATGCACGGAATGATGTGCGGATAGTCGCCGTAACGCTCGCCGGAAAGCGCCACGTTAACCTGGCCATCGGCAGCGATGCGCCAGATGTAGGTGCAGCGCATTCCGAAGTCAAACACCGGCGGGGCTATAACCGTGCGGCTGATGATCAACACCTCGCTATCGCTCTGTTCTACGGCAAAGTCGCGCAGATGTTCCTGCATGATCTGCAAATGATTCGGCTGCCACAGCCCTTCGTATTCCTGCTTGTGGTTGTCGATCATTGGCTTGAAGAAGTTGATCTTTGGCTCGCGGGTCAGCAGCGATTCGCCATTCACCTGCCAGGATGTCGGTTTGCCACTCATTTTTGAGAAGGTGATCGCGAAGTTGTAGCCGCGAACGGTGCAGCTCAAACGATCGTCTTCCAGCGTCAGCGGACGCGCATTATTCGGCGCGAAAGGCACTGGCTGCGCGGTGTTTTCCTTCAGCGGGAACTGATACGTGGCGATAGGGTGTCCGGCTTCGCTGTAGCGGGTGCGGGAATCTTTGGTCACCGTAATGTTGAGAAACGCTTCGCGGGCGTCCAGCTGCGGCAGCGTGATCTGTAAGGGGGCTTCGCTGTTCGGCGCAACGTCGCGCAGTTTAATCTGCTGCGTCGCGAGCGTTTCACCTTCGGCGCGCACCTCTGCGTGCAGGGTGTAGTCATCAAGCGTGGTAAACCACAGTTTATTTTCGACTTTCAGCTCGCCGCGAGTCAGATCCAGCGCGTGGATTTTTACCGGCGCAATAACCTGTTTGTACTCTTTCAGGCCCGGTCCCGGCGTCTGATCGGAATAGATCAAACCATCAAGACAGAAGTTATAGTTGTTGGGATAGTCGCCGTAGTCGCCGCCGAATTTATACCAGACATTGCCGTTGTCATCCTGCGCCTGGAGCCCGTGGTCGCACCATTCCCAGACATAATGGCCCTGAATGCAATCGTGCTTATAGAAAACGTTCTGGTACTCCGTCAGCCCGCCCGGTCCGTTCCCCATTGCATGAGCATATTCACAGATGATGCGCGGCTTCGGATGCGGGTATTCACCAAACTCATTCATCAGCGGCACGCGGGTGTACATGGTGGAAATAATATCGACCACTTCAGCATCGCGATCTTCCTCGTAGTGCACCAGTCGCGTGTCATCCAGCGCCTTCGCTGCGTGGTACATCGCGCGGATGTTACAGCCGTAGCCGGATTCATTGCCCAGCGACCAGATGATGATCGACGGATGGTTTTTCTGCGCGTGAATATGGCGAACAATGCGCTCGACGTAGACTTTTTCCCACTGCGGATCGTCGGTAATGCGGCTGATATCGCCGACATTAGCAAAGCCGTGCGATTCGACATCGGTTTCCGCCATCACAAACAGGCCGTAGATATCACACAGTTCGTAAAAACGCGGATCGTTGGGGTAGTGAGCGGTACGCACGGAATTGATGTTGTGCTGCTTCATCAACTGGAGATCTTTCTCGACGCGATCCATCCCAACGGCGCGGCCTTTGCGATGATCATTGTCGTGGCGGTTGACGCCGTGCAGCATCACATAACGGTTATTGATCCAGAACAGACCGTCGCGCACTTTGATATCACGGAAGCCAACGCGTTGTGGCACCACTTCCAGAACGTTGCCGTCGGCGTCTTTCAGCGTCATGACCAGATGGTAAAGATAAGGGGATTCTGCTGACCATTGCTGCGGCTGTTCGACAGTAAAAGCAAAGCGGGCGCTGGTCAGTTTTTCAATTGCCAGATGATCAATGGCGCTGCTGTGCACCACGCGTTCGCCGTCGAACAGGGTATATTCCAGCGTCGTGACGACAGGGGAGACGGCGAGATTTTCCAGCACCACTTCGCAGGAAAGTGTGGCATCGCAATAGGCTTCGTCAAAGTCGGTACGAACGGTGAAATCGTTAATATGCGTGAGTTGTTTACCGACCAGATAAACATCGCGGAAAATCCCCGCCGACCACCACATATCCTGGTCTTCCACGTAGGTAGAGTCCGCCCACTGCATCACGCGCACACACAACAGGTTGTCGCCGGTTTTAACCATCGCGCTGATGTCAAACTCTGCGGTCAGGCGACTGCCCTTGCTGAACCCCACATACTGACCGTTAACGTAGACTTCAAAATAGGTTTCGACGCCGTCAAATTTAATCAGGGTCTGTTTACCCTGCCAGCCGTCGCTGAGGGTGAAAATACGTTGATAGGCACCGGTTGGGTTATCGCTGGGGACAAACGGCACATCGATGGGGAACGGAAAACCTTCGTCGGTATATTGCAGTTTGCCGTGACCTTCCATTTGCCACATGGCGGGGACGGTAATATGCCCCCAGTCAGCCATTAACTCAGAGGTGAAGGCTTCTGGCACTTGCAGCGGATGGTCAAAAAAGTGGAAATTCCACTGACCGCTTAAGGGCAGAAACAGGCTGCTGGTTTCACGGGCAAAAGTACGCGCCTGCGCAACAGAGTCATATGAAAAAAAGTACGCACGCGGAGCAAGTCGGTTTTCGTGGGTGAGCTGAATGTTTTCCCAGCGATTCATAGGGCCTCCCGGTAGAGAGAAATCGGAACCATTCATGGTGATGGTAGTTTGTGTAATTGCTGGGGAGTTTAGTAAAATTTTTACTAAAATGTAGCGAGTAAATGCATTTACTTTAACTGGATCACGAAAATAAACGGCAGCACTGTCCGGCAAAAACGATTGCCGGACAGTGTGCAAGGGGATTTAACGGGTCGTGCCGCGCAGTTTTAATTTGCTGGGAACGAAGACTAATAGCGGCAGCGCGCGACCATCGCGGGCTTTTTCATACACCAGGTTAACGCCCTGGCTTCCCATCATTTCGGAATGGATGCGCACGGTGGAGAGCGGCGGAAAGGTAAATCGCGCGGTGGGGATGTCGTTCACGCTGATAAGCGAAATATCCTGTGGGATGTTCAGACCACGTTCATGAATTGCCCGCAGTACGCCGATAGCAATGGAATCGGAAGCAACAAACAGTGCCTTCGGATAGTCTTCCCGCGCCAGCATCTGTTTTGCCAGTTCATAGCCCGACGAACTGGAAAAACCGCCGCGCCAGATATCCTCTTCGCGTACCACTTGTTTCAGTCGGCCATATTCCGCAAAGGCGACCTCACGAATATCCGCCTTGCCAGGCAAGTCCTCGCCGCCAATAAAACCAATGCGATTAACGCCCTGATCGATATAGAAGTCGATGATTTCTTTACTGATGCGTGCCAGATCGATATCTACAGCATCGTAATTACTGCCGGGTTCGTGAAAGTCGATAAAACAGATATTGTCGGTCAACGCGCTGGCAGCGGCGCGCAGGGCGGGCGTGGGTTTGCCGACAATTAAAATACCGGTGACGTTTTTAATGTCTGGTAAGCCGCTGTGTTCATAACAATTGGTCAGTTCGATCGCCAGCTTTTCGCACTGGGTTTCAATGCCGTGGCGGATCGCCAGATAGTAAGGATCGTTGATCTCCAGCTCCTGCTGGTAGCTGTAGATAGCCAGAATATGGTGTTGGTTGACTGCACCTGTCTGGAGTTTACGGGCACTACTGGTCTTGTACTCCAGCTTTTCGGCGATCTCGAGAATGCGATGTTTCGTCTCTTCTTTCACATTCAATGTCGGATCGTCATTTAAGACCCTGGATACTGTCGCCAGGGATACGCCAGCTTCGATTGCGATGTCTTTTAGTGTTGCCATGTTTACCTTTTTTACTTTCCCTGATGTGCGCCCCCATTGTAGAGGAAGTGCTTATCGGGTCACCTGTTTTCAGTAAATAAAGCGCGTTTCTTTGACGCTGTAACGGTAACACAGCGGCTTACGAATGTGATCACGCCTGCATTCTCCATTTTTAGCCTACAGGATTGAGAAAAACTTTTGCTATAGTTTAGTAAAATTTTACTCGAAGGGAGGAAGCAATGGAAACCGTGGCTTACGCTGATTTTGCACGTCTGGAAATGCGCGTCGGAAAGATTGTGGAAGTGAAACGCCATGAAAACGCCGACAAGCTGTACATCGTACAGGTTGATGTGGGTGAAAAAACGCTGCAAACCGTGACCAGCCTGGTGCCGTACTACAGCGAAGAAGAGCTGATGGGGAAAACGGTGGTGGTCTTATGCAATCTGCAAAAAGCGAAAATGCGCGGTGAAACGTCGGAATGCATGCTGTTGTGTGCGGAAACCGATGACGGCAGTGAAAGCGTGCTGTTAACGCCGGAGCGGATGATGCCTGCGGGCGTACGTATCGTATAAATAGATCGGATGGCGACGTCGTATCGCCATCCGATTTGATATTACACTTCTTCGACACTTACTCGCATGGCCGCCAGCGCCTTACGCGCCGCTTTGATCACCAGTTCACACTGTTCAATGGTCAGTGTCAGTGGCGGTTCAATGCGGATCGTTTTGGCGTTATTGAGCGTTCCGGCCACCAGTACGCGCTGGCGGAACATCTCGCTGGCAAAGTTATAGCCGATTTCGTTATCAACAAACTCAATCGCCATCAACATCCCTTTACCACGCGCTTCCTGCACCAGATCGGGATATTCCCGCGCCAGTTGACGGAAACCGTCCAGCAACATATCGCCTTTTTGTTCAGCCTGAGCCGGTAAGTTCTGCTCCAGCAACACATTGATGGTCGCCAGCGCCGCCGCACAGGCCAGCGGGTTGCCGCCAAAGGTGGTGGTATGCAGGAACGGGTTGTCGAACAGGACAGAGAACACCTCTTCAGTAGCGATGGTTGCGCCAATCGGCATCACGCCGCCGCCGAGGGCTTTTGCCAGACACAGGATGTCCGGCTGTACGTTCTCATGCTCGCAGGCAAACATTTTGCCCGTGCGCCCCATGCCCGTTTGTACTTCATCGAGGATCATCAGTGCGCCGAACTCATCGCACAGCTTACGCACGGCGGTGAGATAGCCTGGCGGCGGCAGAATTACGCCACCTTCGCCCTGAATCGGTTCGAGGATCACCGCAGCCACATCATCACCGGTTTTTTTGCACTCGTTAAGAGCCGTGCGCATGGCTTCGATATTGCCAAACGGCACATGACGGAACCCTGGCAGCAGTGGCATAAACGGCTTGCGGAAGGTCGATTTCGCCGTGGCCGACAGCGCGCCAAGTGATTTACCGTGGAACGCGCCGCTGGTGGCAATAAAAGTAAATTTGCCGCGCGGCGACTGATAAGCCTTCGCCAGCTTCAGCGCCGCTTCCACGGACTCGGTGCCGCTATTACAGAAGAAGCTGTATTTCAGTTTACCGGGCGTTAGCGCAGCGAGAGTTTTCGCCAGCATCGCCCGTAACGGATCGAGCAGCTCCTGGCTGTGCAGCGGTTGTTTCGCAAGTTGATTCTGTACGGCGGAAACCACAACTGGATTACGGTGCCCCACGTTGAAAATTCCAAAACCTCCCAGGCAGTCGATAAACTCCTGTCCCTGGGTGTCGACAAGCGTATTTAAACCTCCCGCTTGCCACTCTACGGCTCCGTAATCCCCGCCGGCGGTAACAGATTTGCGATACTCTAAAAACCCCGGATTGACATGCTCTTTGAAGTATTCAATCACTTCTCGGTTAAGTGCTTTCATCTCCTCATGATCCAGCGTTCGCTTCTCAATGAGATTCAGGGCGTGGGCGCTGCACGCTAAAGCCGATGCGCTCGAAGGTAACCTGTTCAAAATATGCTCCGGAGGCTCGCGTATCACATGATACCGATTTAAGTATTGCAGGGATTGCGCCACTCCGGCTGCGATCGCGAAAATCGGGATAAACACAAATCGTATTATCATTTGTATAACATTTAATGCTAAACGTTAACTGTTGTCGTTATTTTGCACGATTTTATCGGGGAGGAATTTTGCTATCGCTGCGCAAATGCACTCTTTCAGGGCAATAAATGCCTGATTTTTGGGCAAGATAATTAACGGCTTCGGATAATAACAGAGTGAAAGTATTTTAAATCAATGGATTAGAGCTTGTGCTTAGATCGCAAATTGCGATCTAAATCAAATTAAAGTGCTAAAGATAACCGCGCCGGGGCCGACATAACCTCCGACAAGAAGTTAACAACCATATAACCTGCACAGGACGCGATTATGTCTTCTCATCCGTATGTCACCCAGCAAAATACCCCGCTGGCTGACGATACTACCCTGATGTCCACTACCGATCTGCAAAGCTATATCACCCACGCCAATGATTCTTTTGTACAAGTAAGCGGCTATACCTTGCAGGAGTTACAGGGCCAGCCGCACAAGATGGTGCGTCACCCGGATATGCCAAAAGCGGCGTTTGCTGATATGTGGTACACCCTGAAAAAAGGGGAACCCTGGAGCGGTATCGTGAAAAATCGCCGCAAAAATGGCGACCATTATTGGGTACGTGCGAATGCGGTACCGATGGTGCGCGAGGGTAAAATCAGTGGCTATATGTCGATTCGCTCCCGGGCGACGGATGAAGAGATCGCGGCGGTAGAGCCGCTGTATAAGGCGCTGAACGCTGGACGTACCAATAAACGTATGCATAAAGGGCTGGTGGTACGTAACGGTTGGTTGGGAAAACTGCCGTCATTACCGCTTCGCTGGCGAGTGCGTGGAGTGATGACACTGATGTTTATCGTGCTGGCGGCCATGCTTTGGTTTGTTGCTGCCCCGGTGGTGACGTATTTCCTCTGTGCGTTAGTGATGTTGTTTGGAAGTGCCTGTTTTGAAAGGCAAATTGTACGCCCGATAGAAAATGTCGCCAGCCAGGCACTGAAGGTGGCTACCGGAGAACGTAATAGTGTTGAGCATTTGAATCGCAGCGATGAGCTGGGGCTGACATTACGCGCGGTAGGGCAGCTTGGCCTGATGTGTCGCTGGTTGATTAATGATGTCTCAAGCCAGGTTTCCAGCGTCAGAAACGGTAGTGAGGCGCTGGCAAAAGGCACTGATGAACTGAACGAGCATACTCAGCAGACGGTAGATAATGTCCAGCAAACTGTAGCGACCATGAACCAGATGGCGGCGTCGGTGAAACAGAACTCAGCCACAGCATCGGCTGCCGATAAACTTTCTATCACCGCCAGTAATGCGGCTGTGCAGGGCGGGGAGGCGATGACCACGGTGATCAAGACGATGGACGATATCGCCGACAGTACCCAGCGCATTGGCACCATTACTTCGCTGATTAACGATATTGCGTTTCAGACCAATATTCTCGCCCTGAATGCGGCGGTGGAAGCGGCGCGTGCCGGAGAACAGGGCAAAGGTTTTGCAGTGGTGGCAGGGGAAGTGCGTCATTTAGCCAGCCGCAGCGCCAATGCTGCCAACGATATCCGCAAGCTGATTGATGCCAGTGCTGATAAGGTGCAATCCGGTTCGCAGCAGGTACACGCCGCCGGACGGACGATGGATGATATTGTGGCGCAGGTAAAAAACGTCACGCAGTTGATCGCCCAAATTAGCCATTCAACGCTGGAACAGGCCGATGGGCTTTCCAGCCTGACCCGTGCGGTGGATGAGCTTAACCTGATCACGCAGAAAAACGCCGAGTTGGTGGAAGAGAGTGCGCAGGTGTCGGCGATGGTGAAACACCGCGCCAGCCGACTGGAAGACGCGGTGACGGTGCTGCATTAATCGGTATGCCGCATCCGGCGGTTGGAGCACGATGCCTGATGCGATGCTGGCACATCTTATCAGGCCAACGGGGCGCGTAGGCTGGATAAGGCGTTTATGCCGCATCCGGCAATCGGTGATTAATCCAGTTGCGTAATATCAAACGCGGCGCGGTCGATCACCGCAATGATCTTTTTTATCTGCGCGTCGCTGATGTCGCTCTGATTGATGCGTAAATCCAGCACCGCTTTAAAATTATCCAGCGCTCGCTTCATTTGCGGGTTCTGGCGCAGCGCCGCACCAACGCAACGTGCTTTGATGCGTTCTTCAATCATCTCCACCTGTTCGCGGTTTTCTTCCAGCCACTGCGCGCCTTGTTCGGTCAACGCAATCTGCTTCTTACCACCTTCCTCTTCGCGGATGGTAATCAGTGACTGCTCCTGCAGAAAATCCAGCGTCGGGTAGATGACGCCTGGGCTTGGGGTGTAATTCCCCTGGGTCAGATTCTCAATCGCTTTAATCAACTCGTAACCGTGGCTGTCATCGCGCGAGAGAATATCCAGAATCACCAGACGCAACTCACCGTGACCAAAGAAACGTTGCCGACGACCGCCGCCGCGACCGTGGCGCCCCCCGCAGCATTGACCGTGTTCATGCTGGTGACCGTGTCCGCAGTGCTCGTGTTCTGACTTCTCACCTTTGCAGCAGCCTTCATGGCGTGGCTGGCCTTCATGTTTACAACACCCTTCGTGATGATGGCTCATATCAGCCTCCTTTTGCTTAATTAGATATATCTAATTTATATCTAATATGAGAGTTCTTGCAAGTGTAAAAATGATTTTTGAACGCAGATGTACTCAACATGTCGGCCGGATAAGGCGTTCACGCCGCATCCGGCAGCCTTGCTATGGCGCTGAATGCCTTCACATACTTCAGATATATCAGTTCTACAAATCGCTTGCATTTATCATGATTAACAATCATTATCATTTGTGAAATTTATTTAGATATATCTGATTACCATCACGAAGGCGATAACAATGAATAACTCCCCCCGCTACCCGCAGCGCGTTCGCAATGATCTGCGCTTCCGTGAACTGACTGTGTTACGCGTTGAGCGCATCAGCGCCGGTTTTCAGCGCATTGTCCTCGGCGGCGAGGCGCTGGACGGCTTTACGTCGCGCGGCTTTGACGATCACAGCAAACTCTTCTTTCCTCAATCTGACGCTCACTTTGTGCCGCCAACAGTAACGGAAGAGGGGATCGTCTGGCCGGAAGGACCACGTCCACCGTCGCGTGACTATACGCCGCTGTATGACGAACAACGCCATGAACTGGCGATCGATTTCTTTATTCACGACGGTGGGGTCGCCAGCGGCTGGGCGATGCAGGCGCAACCGGGTGATAAACTCACGGTGGCAGGACCGCGCGGTTCGCTGGTGGTGCCGGAAGATTACGCGTATCAGCTGTATGTTTGCGATGAGTCCGGGATGCCCGCACTACGCCGCCGCCTGGAAACGTTGAGCAAACTTGCTGCTAAACCGCAAGTTACCGCGCTGGTCAGCGTGCGGGATAACGCCTGTCAGGATTATCTCGCGCACCTTGATGGTTTTAATATCGAATGGTTGGCGCATGATGAGCAGGCGGTAGATGCGCGTCTGGCGCAGATGCAAATCCCTGCCGATGATTACTTCATCTGGATAACCGGTGAAGGGAAGGTGGTGAAGAATTTAAGCCGTCGCTTTGAAGCGGAACAGTATGACCCTCAACGGGTACGCGCAGCGGCTTACTGGCACGCGAAGTAACTGATATATGAAAAGAAAAAGGCTGACGATTTCTCGTCAGCCTTTACTGTATTTGGTGGCCCCTGCTGGACTTGAACCAGCGACCAAGCGATTATGAGTCGCCTGCTCTAACCACTGAGCTAAGGGGCCATGGTAGCGGATTATAAAGTAACTCCGTGTCGCAATCCAGCCATTACCGCGCGCCTGCTGTTTTTATAAACAATGTGTTTTCAATTCGTTATACTTTCCCTTGGTTGTGTTGTTCAGGGGTTAATATGGTTGAAGATATTATTGCACCAGGGTTGCGCGTGGTGTTTTGCGGCATCAATCCGGGGCGTTCATCTGCGGATACTGGCTTTCCTTTTGCTCATCCGGCGAACCGTTTCTGGAAGGTGATTTATCAGGCCGGGTTTACTGACAGACAGTTGAAGCCGCAGGAGGCACAGCATCTGCTGGATTATCGTTGTGGCGTCACCAAACTGGTAGACCGTCCAACAGTGCAAGCCAATGAAGTTTCAAAGCAGGAGCTGCACGCAGGCGGGCGTAAGTTGATTGAAAAAATTGAAGATTATCAGCCTCAGGCATTGGCGATTTTGGGCAAACAGGCCTATGAGCAGGGATTCAGCCAGCGCGGCGCACAGTGGGGGAAACAAACGCTCACTATTGGTTCGACGCAGATCTGGGTACTGCCAAATCCCAGCGGTTTAAGTCGAGTTTCTCTGGAAAAGCTGGTGGAGGCGTATCGGGAACTGGATCAGGCACTGGTGGTGCGGGGCTTGTGAAGTACAGTGTAACGAAGTTATGAGCGGGCCAGGCACCGCTCCTCACCGCTACTGGCTTATTCTTCCGCCAAACGGTCTCTGACTACCATAAGCGCAAATCCCAGCAGATTTTTCCCCTTCCAGTGAGATGGCACACCGGCATGGGGATGATCTTTTGCAAGGCCAATCCCCCAGATTTTATCCACCGGGCTGGCTTCAACCAGAATGCGAGGCTGCGTATTCAGCAGGAATGTTTTTAATGCCGAATGTTGGCTAAATTTATGGTAGTTCCCTTCGCAGACCAGATCAAAGCAGCAAGCTTGCCAGCGTTGCTCGTCAAAGTTTGTCACCTGTCGTCCCAGCTTTTTGGCTTCTGCCGGAGTCGCCGCCGCCAGAATTCTGGCAAGTGTTTTACTGTCATTAAACAGCCGCGCTTTTCCCGCCATCATCCAGTGTTCTGCGGTGGCATAGGTTATACCATCATAGGTAAAAGGCGAACCCTGCCACCATTGGCTAAAGCAAGAGGCGGTAACGTGATTCGCGGCAGGTTGATGGCCCCAGAACCACAGGTATTTCACTTTTTTCCCGGCATCGAGAGCGGAAATAAGGGCGGGGAGAGAGTAGTATCCTTGCTGCATTGCCAGATTTCCTTAAAAAAAAGCCCTCACGATGGAGGGCTTATGCACATCTTTACAATTAATCGTCCAGGAAGCTACGCAGTACTTCAGAACGGCTCGGGTGACGCAGTTTACGCAGCGCCTTCGCTTCGATCTGACGGATACGTTCGCGGGTAACGTCGAACTGTTTACCCACTTCTTCCAGCGTGTGGTCGGTGTTCATATCGATACCAAAACGCATACGCAGAACTTTCGCTTCACGCGCGGTCAGGCCAGCCAGCACGTCGTGTGTTGCCGCACGCAGGCTTTCGGTGGTCGCAGAATCCAGCGGCAGCTCGAGGGTAGTATCCTCGATGAAATCACCCAGATGCGAATCTTCATCATCACCGATCGGCGTTTCCATGGAGATTGGCTCTTTGGCGATCTTCAGCACTTTGCGGATCTTATCTTCCGGCATCAGCATACGTTCAGCCAGTTCTTCCGGCGTCGGCTCGCGGCCCATCTCTTGCAGCATCTGGCGAGAAATACGGTTGAGCTTGTTGATAGTCTCAATCATATGCACCGGAATACGAATGGTGCGCGCCTGATCCGCGATAGAGCGGGTGATCGCCTGACGGATCCACCAGGTTGCGTAGGTGGAGAACTTGTAACCACGGCGGTATTCGAACTTATCAACCGCTTTCATCAGGCCGATGTTACCTTCCTGAATCAGGTCAAGGAACTGCAAACCACGGTTGGTGTATTTCTTGGCGATAGAAATAACCAGACGTAAGTTTGCTTCAACCATCTCTTTCTTCGCACGGCGGGCTTTCGCTTCACCGATGGACATGCGACGGTTGATATCTTTAACCTGCTCGATGGTCAGGCCGGTTTCTTCTTCAATCTGTTGCAGTTTCTGCAGGGCGCGATGTACTTCTTCAGAGACATCGTGCAGTTTTTCCGACCACGGCTTGTTCATCGCAATTGCCGCATTGAACCAGGTATCGCTGGTTTCATTGCCGGTAAACAGGGTGATGAAGTTTTTCTTCGGCATTTTGCACTGCTCAACGCAGAGCTTCATGATCAGACGTTCTTGCGTACGAACGCGGTCCATCATGACGCGCATGCTGTTGACCAGGTAGTCAAACTGCTTCGGCACCAGGCGGAACTGTTTGAACACTTCAGACAGTTTCAGGATCTCTTCCTGAGCGGCTGCATGGCTCCGGCCTTTCGCTTTGATGGTGTCACGCGTTACAACGTACTGAGCGCGCAGTTCCGCAAATTTTTCACGAGCCAGTTCCGGGTCGATGCTGTTGTCATCGTCGGCGGTATCGTCGTCACCATCTTCTTCGTCTTCATCTTCGTCATCGTCCAGATCTTCCTGGGAAAGCTCAGAGCCGACGTGAGTGGCGGTTGGTGCCAGATCTTCTTCTGCGTTCGGGTCAACAAAGCCGGTGATCAGATCGGACAGACGCGCTTCTTCTGCTTCCACACGATCGTACTGTTCCAGCAGA
This sequence comes from Escherichia sp. E4385, assembly GCF_963883145.1. Classification (NCBI taxonomy): domain Bacteria; kingdom Pseudomonadati; phylum Pseudomonadota; class Gammaproteobacteria; order Enterobacterales; family Enterobacteriaceae; genus Escherichia; species Escherichia sp. E4385. The sequence goes on along the minus strand of NZ_CAWOOJ010000009.1, from coordinate 166,048 downwards.
TAGGTGATCGCTTCCGGGTATTCAGCAACGGAGCATTGAACCTGGTTGATCCCGTCTTCAATACGTTTAGCGATGTCAATTTCGCCTTCGCGGGTCAACAGTTCAACGGTGCCCATTTCACGCATGTACATGCGTACCGGGTCAGTCGTGCGCCCGATTTCAGATTCCACGCTGGAAAGCACCTGCGCGGCGGCTTCGGCAGCATCTTCGTCCGCGGTGTTTTCAGCCAGCATCAGATCATCGGCATCCGGTGCTTCTTCCATCACCTGAATGCCCATGTCGTTGATCATTTGGATGATGTCTTCGATCTGATCTGAATCGACGATATCTTCCGGCAGATGGTCATTGACCTCGGCATAGGTCAGATAGCCTTGCTCCTTACCACGGGTGACAAGAAGTTTCAGCTGTGACTGCGGGTTTTGCTCCATAAGACGGTATCCACACTTATTTCATGAGGTTGGTGTTGGGCGATTGACCCGATGTCCTTCAGGTGTTAACGCTGAAATCCAACGGCTGTTTACCGCCAACGATAATTACGAGGGCGTACTTATATATTTGCCGCTGCCTCTCAGTGCGGCTGTCGGGGGCTTCCCGATCGCTATTCGGCACTTAAGCCGTTAAATCACTTTTTCGCCAGTTCCTGGTTCAATGTCCAGAGTTCCAGGCGTTCTTCGTTGCTTAAACCATGCGTGCGCTCACGAGCGATTAACTCTTCCTGACGCAGTTCAAGCAGCGAATCAAACATATGGTTGAGTGAGTCGGTGAAGGTTTGCTCAGCAATATTCTTATCTGCTATATCGTCCCACATCGACAGTTTTTCAAGGGTGGCAGCATTATTTGTACCACGATAGTGCTCTAAAAGTTGCCCGGTGGTCAGACCTGGCTGAGAGAGACAAGTGTTGACCAGTTCTCTGAATAAGCCAAGTCCAGGGAGCTTATTTTCATCCAGATTCTCAAGCGGCGGGACCAACGTCGCTAATTCTGGATTTTGCACCAGCAACCCTATAAGTATACGCATGGTCGTGCGTTTTAGCTGCGGAACAGGACGAGAAACGCCGCTCTCTGCCGCTTTTGGCATTAATCGTTCAAGCTGGCTGTCATCAAGTATGCCTAACTTATTGCCTAATTCCTGACGAAGATATATTCGCAGCGTTTCGCCCGGCACCTGCGATATCAATGGCAGTGCCAGAGTACTCAAACGCGCGCGCCCGTCTGGGGTGCTCAGATCAACTTGCGGCATCAGGCTGTTAAACAGAAATGCGGAGAGCGGCATCGCCTGCTCCATCCGCGCTTCAAACGCCTCTTTACCTTCTTTGCGCACCAGCGTGTCAGGGTCCTCGCCATCAGGCAAAAACATAAAACGTAGCTGACGACCGTCTGTCATGTAAGGCAGCGCCGTTTCCAGCGCTCGCCAGGCGGCATCGCGACCTGCGCGGTCGCCGTCATAACAGCAAATGACATTGTTGGTTGCGCGGAACAACAGCTGTATGTGATCGGCAGTGGTTGACGTACCCAGCGACGCAACGGCGTAATTAATGCCGTATTGCGCCAGCGCAACTACGTCCATATAGCCTTCGACCACAAGCAGACGATTGGGTTCAGCGGTATCCTGCTGCGCTTCATAAAGACCGTAAAGCTGGCGGCCTTTATGGAAAATATCAGTTTCCGGCGAGTTCAGGTATTTGGGGGTATCGTTGCCCAGCACGCGCCCGCCAAACCCAATCACCCGACCGCGTTTATCGCGAATGGGGAACATCACCCGCTCGCGGAAACGATCGTAACTGCGACCCTGATCGTTAGTGACCAACATACCCGCATCAATCAATGACTGACGATTTTCTGGATTGCCACCAAACCGTTTCAGGACGTTGTCCCAGCCGGGGGGCGCAAAACCAATCGCAAAGCGGGCGATAACCTCGTGGCTTAATCCGCGTTTTTCCAGATACTGGCGCGCAGACGTGGCAACAGGTTGCTGTAAAGATTGTTGGTAAAACGTATTCAGACCGTCCATCAACTGATAAAGCGTTTGCCGTTGATGGCGCTCGATCTGGCTGGGGCCGCTGCCTGCTTCAAATGGCACTTCAAGATTGTGCATTGCCGCCAGCTCTTCGACCGTTTCGACGAACTCGAGCTTGTCGTAGTTCATCAGGAAGTCGATCGCGTTGCCGTGCGCGCCACATCCAAAGCAGTGGTAAAACTGTTTCTCACCGTTAACGGTGAATGACGGGGTTTTCTCGTTGTGGAATGGACAACACGCGTGGAAATTCTTGCCCTGCTTTTTCAGCTTCACACGGGCATCGATCAGATCGACGATGTCGGTGCGTGCCAGCAGATCATTAATGAATACGCGTGGGATTCGTCCAGCCATAGGCCCCGATTTTTAGCAATCCATAAACGAAAATAAGCCGCGCATTCCTTTCGGAAGCACGGCCTTACAACTACAACTCGGTCTGATCGGAGAGCAACGCTCTCGAGGAATTAGTACAGACGAGTGCGGCGTGCGTTTTCGCGAGCCAGTTTCTTCGCGTGACGTTTCACTGCAGAAGCTTTAGCGCGCTTACGTTCGGTAGTCGGTTTTTCATAGAACTCACGACGACGAACTTCCGCCAGAACACCTGCTTTTTCACAGGAACGCTTGAAGCGACGCAGAGCTACGTCGAACGGCTCGTTTTCACGTACTTTAATTACCGGCATGTGCCTCTCACCTTTGATTAATTCGGTTTGCCGCTGGCATCAACGCCAGCTTATTTCAAAATGGTGCGGAATTTTACTGCAATTGCTGCTGCTTTGTAAAGCACCGCGGCCTCTTTTGAAAGGGACTTTTATAAGGGTGGGGAGTATACACGAGGCTTTATCCAGGGGCGAACAAAGTTTTACATCAACCCGCATTGGTCCTACACTGCGCGGTAATAAAGCGAGGTAAAACAAGTCATGCGTGTACTGGGTATTGAAACTTCCTGCGATGAAACTGGCATCGCCATTTACGACGATGAAAAAGGTTTGTTAGCCAACCAATTGTATAGTCAGGTGAAATTGCACGCTGACTACGGCGGCGTCGTGCCTGAACTGGCTTCCCGCGATCACGTGCGTAAAACCGTACCGTTGATCCAGGCAGCGCTGAAGGAGTCTGGTTTAACGGCAAAAGACATTGACGCTGTGGCCTATACCGCAGGTCCTGGATTAGTCGGCGCGCTGCTGGTTGGCGCGACCGTGGGGCGTTCTCTGGCGTTTGCCTGGGACGTTCCGGCGATCCCGGTACACCATATGGAAGGGCATCTGTTAGCGCCGATGCTGGAAGATAACCCGCCGGAATTTCCGTTTGTCGCGCTGTTGGTTTCCGGCGGTCATACGCAGTTAATCAGCGTGACTGGCATTGGTCAGTACGAGCTGCTCGGTGAGTCTATCGATGATGCTGCTGGTGAAGCGTTTGATAAAACTGCAAAGCTGCTGGGGCTGGATTATCCTGGCGGGCCGTTACTGTCGAAAATGGCGGCTCAGGGTACTGCCGGGCGCTTTGTCTTCCCGCGCCCGATGACCGACCGTCCGGGGCTGGATTTCAGCTTCTCTGGCCTGAAAACCTTCGCCGCGAACACGATTCGTGACAACGGCACCGACGACCAGACGCGTGCTGATATCGCCCGCGCCTTTGAAGATGCGGTGGTCGATACGTTGATGATTAAGTGTAAGCGTGCGTTGGATCAGACGGGCTTTAAGCGACTGGTAATGGCAGGCGGCGTGAGTGCTAACCGCACGCTGCGGGCGAAACTGGCGGAAATGATGAAAAAACGCCGTGGCGAAGTGTTCTACGCGCGTCCAGAATTTTGTACTGATAACGGCGCGATGATCGCCTATGCCGGAATGGTGCGGTTTAAAGCAGGCGCGACGGCGGATCTCGGCGTTAGCGTGCGCCCGCGCTGGCCGCTGGCGGAGTTACCGGCTGCGTAAAACTATCAGGTGCCGGATAGTCTCTTCCGGCACCTTCCTTTCTTAAAGCAACACCACGGGCATCCACAGCAAGCCGGTAATCACCAGCAACACGAGGAATATCAGCCCAAAAATCGCCCCCAGTCGCCAGTAATCCACCGTTGGCAGATAACCACTACCGTAGTAAATCGGGCTGGGTCCGGTGGCGTATGGCGTAAGAATGCTCCCCAGACCAATTGCCGCGCCAACCATCAGGCAGAACACCGGCAGCGGGATTCCCAGCATCGCCAGCGCGGCGGCAATCATCATCGGTGCGAGGGCGGAGGTATACGCCGTGGCGCTGGCAAAAAAGTAGCGCAGCAGATAAAAGACCACAATCAACGCCACCATCACCATCGTCGGCGAATAACCGTTTAAGCTGCCTGCTAACAGTTTGCCAAACCAGCTAATAAAACCGGTGTTGTTGAGTCCGGTTGCGAGGGTGATAAGCGAAGCCAGCCAGAAGAAAACGTTCCACGCCGCTTTATTACTGACAATATCGTCCCAGCAGATAATGCGCAGAAGCAGCATCAGTGCCACTACGCTGTAACCGACCATCGCGGCATCGATATAATCACCGCCAAAAATCCACAGCACCAGCGCGCCCACCATCAGCCCCAGCATCCGTTTTTCACGCGAACAGAGCGGGCCCATTGCCTGCAGTTCCGTCTCTGCCCAGCGCGGCACCTGATCGCCAGACTTCAATACCGGCGGGTACAGTACGTAAGCCAGCCAGGGAACCAGCAGAACCAGTAAAATACTGAGCGGCAACATCCCGAGGAACCAGTCGCCCCAACTCAGCGTGGCGTGAGATGCGCTTTTCATCAGTCCAATTAACAGCAAGTTTGGTGCCATCGCCGTCAGGAAAATGGCGCTGGTCACGCAGTCGGCAACAATCCCCATCCACATGATGTACGAGCCAATACTGCGCGAACTGCTGTCGTTCGGCCGTGATTGATAGAGCGGCGGCAGGTTACGGATGATGGGATAGATAATCCCCGCACCGCGCGCCGAGTTGGACGGTGTTACAGGTGCCAGGATCAGCTCGGAGAACATCACCGCATAGCCGAGAAACAGTGTGCGATGCCCCATCTTTTTCACCAGAATCAGCGCGATGCGACGTCCAAGACCGGTTTTTTCATAGCCCGTACCAAACATAAAGGCGGCGAAAATCAGCCAGATAACCGAATTAGAAAAACCAGAAACCGCCCAGGAAAGAGATTTGGCGGTGAATTTAAAACCTGGCTGGGCGAGCTGCTCCGGGCTGAACAGCAGCCAGGGAGAGAGAATGGCGATGATGGAGATACCCACCATCGCCACCACGGCACCCGGCACGGGTTCGAGGATCAGCCCAACGATCACGCCAGTAAAAACGGCAAAGTAGAGCCAGGTATGACTCTCCAGCCCTGCGGGAACCGGAATTAGAGCAATAATGGCGATGACCGCCAGCGGCGCAAGGTATCGCCACCATTCAGTGGAAGGTTTCATCGTGTTATGCCTGCGAAAAAGGAGAGGGGGCGAGCCTCTCCGTGAGGGTTATTTGATGTAATGGACGTGCTCGCAGATCTCTTCCACGATGGGCTCGCGGCGTTCGGCGAACAGCTTTTTGTTTTCGGCTATCAGGTTGTTTCCGTGGGTATCTATAGAGACAATCAGCGGGCCGAACTCTTTGACCCGGCAGACCCACAGCGACTCCGGCATCCCGAGCTCTGTCCAGTGCACTTCTTCAATCTCTTCCACCTGGGTTGCCGCCAGTACCGCGCAGCCAGCCGGGAAAATCACATGTAACGCCTTGAATTTCTGGCAGCCTTCTTCGGTCAGCGGCCCCATTCCACCTTTGCCAACCACCAGTTTCACGCCGGTCTGCTCGATAAATTCACGTTCAAAACTTTCCATACGCATACTGGTTGTCGGGCCGACGGAAACCATCTCCCATTTGTCGCCGTTTTTGCGCACGATGGGGCCAGCGTGGAAAATCGCTTTGCCGTTGAGATCGTAAGGGATCGGACGTTTGAGTTCGATCAAGCGACGGTGACAAACGTCACGGCAGGTCACCAGCGTACCGGTCAGGTAGATCACATCGCCGACGCGAATATCTTGCAGATCTTCAGCTTTGATCGGGGTTGTCAGGATCTTTTTCATAACGCGCTCCGGGTGTGAGATAGATTTTCAAAGGAGAGATCGGCATGAACCAGCAGCGTGCCGCGGCGATGCGCCCAGCAGCCTGTAGAAACAGCAACGCCGATGGTTGACGGATGGCGGGCGGCAGATTCGATATGTACGCCCATCACTGAACTGTTGCCAGTCAGCCCTTGTGGACCAATCCCCAGACGGTTGAGTCCTTCTTCCAGGCGTAACTCCAGCTCTGCCGCTTTTGGATTGGGATGGCGGCTGCCAATCGGGCGCAAAATGGCTTTACGCGAGAGCACTGCGGCGGTTTCCACTGAGGTGGCGATGCCCACGCCCACCAGTACTGGTGGACAGGCGTTTACGGCGAGGGTGGAGATATTTTCGAAGACGAATTTCACCACGCCTTCGTAGCCTTCCGAAGGCATTAACACTTTCGAGCGGCCAGGCAGTGTGCAGCCGCCGCCAGCCATGTAAACTTCGATTTCCGCATCGTCACCGTCGGGAATGATGTCCCAGGTAACCCACGGTACGCCGCTGCCGGTATTTTTGCCGGTGTTCACTTCGTCAAAAATTTCCACCGCGTTGTGGCGCAGTGGCGCTTTGACGGTTGCTTTTTCCACAGCTTGCTTAAGAATGCTTTGCAGCTCGCCAAGCAGCGGGAAACGGGAACCGACTTTAACGAAGAACATAATCTCCCCGGTGTCCTGACAGGCAGGACGATTCAGGTCGATCGCTTTTTGCATGTTGTCGAACATCGTGTGGTAGATGATTTTTCCCATCGACGATGTTTCGGCATCCTTTAGCTGTTTTAGTTTATCCACCACGTCATCAGGCATCCGGGTAGATATCATAGCGGTAAAGTTAGCGACAATATCCGTCAGCTTATTCACTGCCTGTTGCTTATTACTTTCGCTCATCATGGCAACTCCAGTTTCTGTATTTGTCTGGAAAAATTCACCGTCACAAACTACCACTAAAAATGTGGTTTTATATTTTTTGCCGCCGTGAATATGTAATTAACAGTTCGTTAATCAACACGAAAATAAGAACGAATATTGCGCCAGAGCAGGGAATGGCAATGTTTTGCGAAATACACTGCGTTTATCAAAACTGCGGATATTTAACAATGCTAAATAGCTGGCCTTTAGCCAAAGACTTGCAGGTACTGGTGGAAATCGTCCATAGCGGGAGTTTTAGCGCCGCTGCGGCTACGCTTGGGCAAACGCCTGCATTTGTCACCAAGCGGATCCAAATCCTTGAAAATACGCTGGCAACCACACTGCTGAACCGCTCTGCCCGAGGCGTGGCACTGACTGAAAGTGGCCAACGTTGTTACGAACATGCGCTGGAAATCCTCACCCAATATCAGCGACTGGTCGATGACGTCACGCAAATCAAAACGCGCCCGGAGGGGATGATTCGTATTGGTTGCAGCTTTGGCTTTGGGCGCAGTTATATTGCGCCAGCCATTACCGAACTGATGCGCAATTACCCTGAATTACAGGTGTATTTTGAATTGTTCGATCGGCAAATTGATTTAGTGCAGGATAATATTGATCTTGATATTCGTATTAATGATGACATTCCTGATTATTATATTGCGCATCTGTTAACGAAAAATAGAAGAATATTATGCGCAGCACCTGAGTATCTGAAAAAATATTCCCCGCCACAATCATTACAGGAATTAAGTCGCCATGACTGTCTGGTGACTAAAGAGCGTGACATGACCCACGGAATATGGGAGTTAGGGAACGGCCAGGAGAAAAAGTCGGTGAAGGTTAGTGGGCATCTTTCCTCCAACAGCGGCGAGATTGTGCTGCAATGGGCGCTGGAGGGCAAAGGGATTATGCTGCGTTCCGAGTGGGATGTTTTGCCGTTTCTGGAGAGTGGCAAACTGGTGCGAGTATTGCCGGAGTATGCACAAAGCGCCAATATCTGGGCTGTTTACCGGGAGCCGCTCTATCGCAGCATGAAATTACGTGTCTGCGTGGAATTTTTGGCGGCGTGGTGCCAGCAACGGCTGGGTAAACCTGACGAGGGCTATCAGGTTATGTAGGCTCGTCATAAATCACTCGGGATCTTTTTCACGCTTTCTTTTGAATTTCGTCCAGATTTTTGTCTCCTGGTGACGCCACAGACGCTGGATGTTGTCATGATGACGCAGCAGGATCAGGCAAGAGAGCATCGAAACCGGGAAGGTGAATTGAGGCTTGAACCACCAGACATAAAACGGAGCAATCAGCGCGCTGACAATCGCCCCCAGCGACGAATATCCACTCAATAGCACGGTAAGCAGCCAGGTCCCCGCCATCACGCCCGTTAAATCCCAGCCGATCGGAGCAATAGCGCCAAAAGCGGTGGCAACGCCTTTTCCCCCTTTAAAACCGAAGAAAACGGGCCAGATGTGTCCAAGACAGGCGGCAATCGCAATTAATCCCAGCCAAAATGGGCTGACGCCTAATTCATATGCTCCCCAGACAGGCAACATACCTTTTAGAACGTCAAAGATCAGCACTGCTACGGCTGCTCCTTTGCCACCCATGCGTAAAACGTTGGTCGCGCCAGGATTACCGGAGCCGCTGGTTCGCGGGTCGGGCAAGCCACAAAGGCGGCAAACCAGAATGGCACTGGAAATGGAGCCGCAGAGGTACGCGATGAGGATCATTCCAGGCGCGATTGCACTCATAAGCTGTTCCGTTTTGAAAATTCGTGTTCAACGATGAATCTGTGGATAATACGCACATTTCGCCGGAAGTGGTATCCGGTTAGCCAAAAAGCAGGCAGGACGTGATGGATATTGTATTTATAGAGCAACTTTCGGTAATCACCACTATTGGTGTTTACGACTGGGAACAGACCATCGAACAGAAGCTGGTGTTCGATATCGAAATGGCGTGGGATAACCGTAAAGCGGCGAAAAGTGATGATGTGGCGGATTGCCTCAGTTACGCTGACATTGCAGAAACGGTGGTCAGCCACGTCGAGGGGGCGCGTTTTGCACTGGTGGAACGCGTGGCGGAAGAAGTGGCGGAACTGCTGTTAACTCGCTTTAATTCGCCGTGGGTTCGCATCAAACTTAGCAAGCCAGGCGCAGTGGCGCGGGCGGCGAATGTCGGCGTCATCATTGAGCGTGGCAATAATCTGAAAGAAAATAATTAATTTTACAGCTGTTAAACCAAACGGTTATAACCTGGTCATACTGCAGTAGTTCGGACAAGCGGTACATTTTAATAATTTAGGGGTTTATTGATGAGCGATATGCACTCGCTGCTGATAGCGGCAATATTGGGTGTGGTCGAAGGATTGACAGAATTTCTGCCGGTATCCAGCACGGGCCATATGATTATTGTCGGTCACTTGTTGGGGTTTGAGGGCGACACGGCGAAAACCTTTGAAGTCGTGATCCAGTTAGGATCAATTCTGGCGGTAGTAGTGATGTTCTGGCGGCGTCTGTTTGGTCTGATTGGCATTCACTTTGGACGCCCGTTGCAGCACGAAGGAGAAAGCAAAGGTCGTTTAACGCTGATCCACATTTTGCTGGGGATGATCCCAGCGGTGGTGCTGGGACTGTTGTTCCACGACATGATTAAATCATTGTTTAACCCGATAAATGTCATGTATGCGCTGGTTGTCGGCGGTTTGTTGCTGATTGCCGCCGAATGCCTGAAGCCGAAAGAGCCGCGTGCGCCGGGTCTGGATGATATGACCTATCGCCAGGCGTTTATGATTGGCTGCTTCCAGTGTCTGGCGCTGTGGCCGGGATTCTCTCGCTCCGGGGCGACCATTTCAGGTGGGATGCTGATGGGGGTGAGCCGTTACGCGGCTTCTGAGTTCTCGTTCCTGCTGGCGGTGCCGATGATGATGGGCGCAACGGCGCTTGATCTCTACAAAAGCTGGGGCTTCCTGACAACCGGCGATATCCCGATGTTTGCTGTTGGGTTTATCACTGCCTTCGTAGTGGCGCTGATAGCGATTAAAACCTTCCTGCAATTGATTAAGCGCATTTCGTTTATCCCGTTCGCCATTTATCGCTTTATTGTGGCGGCTGCGGTGTACGTCGTGTTCTTTTGATGTGAAGAATAGTGTCGGATGCCTGGAATTGTCCACGATTGCGTAGGCCGGATAAGGCGTTTACGCCGCATCCGGCAATCAACGCCTGATGCGACGCTTGCGCGTCTTATCAGGCCTACAACCGTCGTTGACATGCAGCCGGAGAAGGCGTTTACATCGCATCCGGCAATCAACGCCTGATGCGACGCTTGCGCGTCTTATCAGGCCTACAACCGTCGTTGCATGTAGCCGGATAAGGCGTTCACGTCGCATCCGGCAAAGTGCCCAACACTCACTCAGGCTTTGGGCAACGCTGTTCCTTCCAGCTGGCTACCGCTGCAATTCGTCGGCGGGTCAGCTCTTCGCGAATCTCTACACCTTTAAATCCTGCTTCAACGACGGCTTTTGTCGGCACTGACTGCGCCACTTCCCAGGCTTCGCGCAACCAGCGGCCTTGCGGGTAGTCCGCCGATTCAAAACCGGTTCTGCCGCGCACGTCTGCCTCGCTGGTCAGCGCCAGTTGCTCTACACGTTGCGGCTTACGCCAGGCGTCAATGGAATCGAATAATTTGACGATGGTTTTCGGGTTCAGCATGGGGAAGGTATGAATGAGATCGTGAAACTCAGCCACCAGTTTGGCTAAGTCACGAATTTCATTAGGCACACGCAGACGTTGGCACAGTTGTTCCACTAATTTCACACCCGCCGGACCGTGACCGTGATGACGCGGCCAAAGCTCTGGCGGCGTCAGCCCTTTACCGAGATCGTGGCATAACGTCGCGAAACGGACATCGACCTGCGGACTTAGCATCGCCGCCATGGAGAGCGTCATTAAGGTATGAATCCCGGTGTCGATTTCCGGATGCCATTTGGCGGGGGCCGGAACGCCGAACAGGGCGTCAATTTCCGGGAATAAAACGCGCAGTGCGCCGCAATCGCGCAGCACCTGGAAGAACACTTGTGGATTGCGGGTGGTGAGGGCGCTTTCCGTCTCTTTCCACACCCGTTCAGGCGTAAGATGTTCCAGTTCGCCCGCGTGGGTCATTTCGCGCATCAGCGCCAGGGTTTCATCAGCAATACGAAAACCAAGGTGGGCATAACGCGCAGCAAAACGCGCTACGCGCAGCACGCGTAGCGGATCCTCGCCAAAAGCGGGGGAAACATGGCGTAACAGACGATTTTGCAGATCGCCCAGACCGTTGTACGGGTCGATAATCTCGCCGTCATCGTCCTGGGCCAGCGCATTAATGGTCAGATCGCGACGCTTAAGATCATCTTCCAACGTGACATCCGGTGCGGCATAGCAGGTAAAACCGGTGTAACCGGAGCCGGATTTCCGTTCGGTACGTGCCAGCGCATACTCTTCATGCGTTTGCGGATGCAGAAAAACAGGAAAATCGCGGCCTACCTGCTGGTAGCCCGCGTCGAGCATCTCCTGTGGCGTGCTGCCGACAACCACCCAATCTCTGTCTTTGACCGGTAGCCCTAACAATGCATCCCGTACCGCACCACCGACCAGATAAATCTTCACGCCATCTTCCCTTCGTCAAATACACAATTCCTAATAATAAGACAGTGCAACGAAGAAGGCGATTTAGTTCATCCAGCGATCTTTGCGTTTGCGCGTTGGGATCAGGTGCGGTAATACCAGTCCGAGCAGCAAGCCAAGACCCAGTACACCGCCGCCATACATAAACCATTGCATGATGATGGTGCGCTGTTTGTCATCTAACTGCACGCTGGCGGCATCGACCTTTTTCTGAGCGACAATCAGTTCGTTTTTCAGCTTCTGATTTTCTTCTTTTAACCCGTTGATCACACTGTCGCTCTGCGCCACTTTTTGCTGCATTTCAGCAGTGCGCTGATTCCAGGTGTTATCAATATTGGTGAGCTTATCGGTCAGCGTTTTGACCTGATTTTCCAGCACCGGTACACGAGTGCGCAGGCTTGGCTCGGTATTAAGTTCTTTTAACGGGATCCAGGCGGTACGGCCGGAGCTGTCTTTCACCTGGGCATAATTGGTGTTGGCGTCAGTTTGTAATAAGGTTACTTCCTCGCCCGCGTTAACTGTGCCCACGAGGCGATAATTATCCCCCGGACCACTGCGGACCCAAGTGTTCAGTTCGTCAGAAACATAGCGCTTTTCTTCGGCGTGCGAGACGGCAGTGGCGCTAAGTGCAAGTATAGTTAATCCGATCAGGCGTAATTTTGGCATCAGGCTGTCGTTATTGTCTGGGAAAAGTGGAACGATAGTAGTGGCATCAGTGTCGCTACGCAAAGCATTCGCTATCAATCGGAATCCTCTGTGTCAGGTCTTGCCACAGCTTCAATCTTTTACGCCCGTCAAATTGCCCGTTGCATGGCAATTTGGCGCAAAATACTATCTACTGACAAAAAAGATCGCATTAAGTTCGCCGTTCATCGTCACTAATGTGACATAACCGGATAAGTAAAGGCCATGGCTCAGGAAATCGAATTAAAGTTTATTGTTAATCACAGTGCCGTTGAGGCGTTGCGTGACCATCTCAATACGCTGGGCGGCGAGCACCATGACCCCGTGCAGTTGCTGAATATTTACTACGAAACGTCGGATAACTGGCTGCGTGGGCACGATATGGGCTTGCGTATTCGTGGCGAAAATGGTCGCTATGAAATGACGATGAAAGTCGCCGGGCGAGTGACTGGCGGTTTACACCAGCGCCCGGAATATAATGTGGCGTTGAGCGAACCGACGCTCGACCTGGCGCAGTTTCCGACGGAAGTCTGGCCGAACGGCGAGTTACCTGCCGATCTCGCTTCCCGCGTACAACCGCTGTTCAGCACCGATTTTTATCGCGAAAAATGGCTGGTGGAGGTCGATGGCAGTCAGATTGAAATTGCCCTCGACCAGGGGGAAGTGAAAGCTGGGGAATTTGCTGAGCCTATCTGCGAGCTTGAACTGGAACTGCTTAGCGGCGAAACGCGCGCGGTGCTGAAACTGGCAAACCAACTGGTATCGCAAACTGGTTTACGCCAGGGCAGCCTGAGCAAGGCGGCGCGTGGCTATCATCTGGCGCAGGGAAATCCCGCGCGTGAAATCAAACCTACCACCATTTTGCATGTTGCGGCAAAAGCCGATGTGGAACAGGGGCTGGAAGCGGCGCTCGAGCTGGCGTTAGCACAATGGCAGTACCATGAAGAGTTGTGGATACGCGGCAACGAGGCGGCGAAAGAGCAGGTTCTGGCAGCAATCGGCCTGGTTCGCCATACTCTGATGCTGTTCGGCGGTATCGTGCCGCGTAAAGCGAGCACTCACTTACGTGATCTGCTGACTCAATGCGAGGCGACCATTGCTTCTGCGGTTTCTGCCGTGACGGCGGTCTATTCTACCGAAACGGCAATGGCGAAACTGGCGTTGACCGAATGGCTGGTAAGCAAAGCCTGGCAGCCGTTTTTAGATGCCAAAGCACAGGGCAAAATCAGCGATTCCTTCAAACGCTTTGCCGATATCCATCTTTCCCGCCATGCCGCTGAACTGAAAAGCGTTTTTTGCCAGCCGTTGGGCGATCGCTACCGTGACCAGTTGCCACGCCTGACACGTGACATTGACTCAATACTGTTACTGGCGGGTTACTACGATCCTGTCGTCGCGCAAGCCTGGCTGGAGAACTGGCAGGGGCTGCATCACGCTATTGCGACCGGGCAACGCATTGAAATTGAACATTTCCGTAATGAAGCAAACAATCAGGAACCGTTCTGGTTGCACAGCGGAAAACGTTAATCAGGCAAGGATAAAATCGCTTATGAAGCCGCTCTCTTCACCGTTACAGCAGTACTGGCAGACCGTTGTTGAGCGGCTGCCAGCGCCTTTAGCCGAGGAATCACTTAGCGCACAGGCGAAGTCAGTACTTACTTTTAGTGATTTTGTGCAGGACAGTGTAATTGCGCATCCAGAGTGGCTGACGGAGCTGGAAAGCGAGCCGCCACAAGCCGATGAATGGCAGTATTACGGCGAGTGGTTACAGGAGGCGCTCAGTAACGTGAGTGACGAGGCTGGGTTAATGCATGAACTGCGGCTGTTCCGGCGGCGCATTATGGTACGTATCGCCTGGGCGCAAACGCTGGCGCTGGTTACTGAAGAGAGCATATTGCAGCAGCTCAGCCATCTGGCGGAGACGCTGATTGTTGCGGCGCGTGACTGGTTGTATGACGCATGCTGCCGCGAGTGGGGAACGCCGTGCAATGCGCAGGGCGAAGCGCAACCGCTGCTGATTTTAGGCATGGGTAAGCTGGGTGGAGGGGAACTGAATTTCTCCTCAGATATCGATCTGATTTTTGCCTGGCCTGAACATGGTTGTACGCAGGGCGGACGCCGGGAACTGGACAACGCTCAGTTCTTTACCCGCATGGGGCAGCGGTTGATTAAAGTGCTGGATCAACCAACGCAAGATGGCTTTGTCTATCGCGTAGATATGCGGCTGCGTCCGTTTGGCGAAAGTGGCCCGCTGGTGCTGAGCTTTGCGGCGCTGGAAGATTATTACCAGGAGCAGGGGCGTGACTGGGAGCGTTACGCGATGGTCAAGGCGCGGATTATGGGCGATAGCGAAGGCGTCTATGCTAACGAGTTGCGTGCGATGCTGCGCCCGTTTGTTTTTCGTCGTTACATCGATTTCAGTGTGATTCAGTCTCTGCGCAACATGAAAGGGATGATTGCCCGTGAAGTGCGTCGCCGCGGTTTGACCGACAACATCAAACTTGGCGCAGGCGGCATTCGCGAAATTGAATTTATCGTTCAGGTGTTCCAGCTCATTCGCGGCGGGCGCGAACCGTCGCTGCAATCGCGCTCTTTACTGCCAACGCTCAGCGCCATTGCCGCGCTGCATCTGCTTTCTGAAAACGATGCGGAACAATTGCGAGTGGCGTATCTGTTCCTGAGGCGTCTGGAAAACCTGCTGCAAAGCATTAATGACGAACAAACCCAGACGCTTCCTTCTGATGAGCTTAACCGTGCGCGGCTGGCGTGGGGGATGGAGTTCGCTGACTGGCAGCAACTGACCGGAGCGCTGGGCGGACATATGGCTAATGTGCGTCGGGTATTTAACGATCTGATTGGTGACGACGAAAGCGAAACCCAGGAAGAGACTCTATCGGAGCAGTGGCGTGAGCTGTGGCAGGATGCATTGCAGGAAGATGACACCACGCCAGTGCTGGCGCATCTTAGAGAAGATGATCGCAAAAAGGTGCTGACGCTGATTGCCGATTTCCGCAAAGAGCTGGATAAGCGCACTATCGGGCCGCGCGGACGTCAGGTGCTCGACCATCTCATGCCGCATTTGTTAAGTGACGTATGCGCGCGTGAAGACGCTGCTGTCACGCTGTCGCGCATCACCGCCTTGCTGGTGGGGATTGTTACCCGCACCACCTATTTAGAATTGCTCAGTGAATTCCCCGCGGCGCTTAAGCATTTGATTTCTCTGTGTGCCGCATCGCCGATGATTGCCAGTCAACTGGCGCGTTATCCATTATTGCTGGATGAACTGCTCGATCCGAACACCCTCTACCAGCCGACAGCGACGGATGCCTATCGCGACGAATTGCGCCAGTATTTGCTGCGCGTGCCAGAAGATGACGAAGAACAACAGCTTGAGGCGCTGCGTCAGTTCAAACAGGCGCAGCTGTTACGCATCGCCGCAGCGGATATTGCCGGTACGCTACCGGTAATGAAAGTGAGCGATCACTTAACCTGGTTGGCAGAAGCCATGATAGATGCCGTCGTTCAGCAGGCATGGGTTCAAATGGTCGCCCGTTACGGAAAACCGACCCACCTGAACGAACGTGAAGGTCGAGGCTTTGCGGTGGTTGGCTACGGTAAGCTGGGCGGTTGGGAGTTAGGCTACAGTTCCGATCTTGACCTGATCTTCCTCCATGATTGCCCGATGGATGTAATGACGGACGGCGAGCGGGAAATCGACGGGCGGCAGTTTTACCTGCGTCTGGCGCAACGCATTATGCACTTGTTCAGCACGCGCACGTCTTCCGGTATTTTGTACGAAGTGGATGCACGGCTACGCCCGTCCGGGGCGGCGGGAATGCTGGTTACTTCCGCAGAAGCGTTTGCCGATTATCAGAGAAACGAGGCCTGGACGTGGGAACATCAGGCGCTGGTACGTGCTCGCGTGGTATATGGTGATCCACAATTGACCGCTCAATTTGACGCAGTACGCCGGGAGATTATGACGCTGCCGCGTGAAGGCAAAACTTTACAGACAGAAGTGCGGGAAATGCGCGAGAAAATGCGCGCCCATCTCGGCAATAAACATCGCGATCGCTTTGATATCAAAGCCGATGAAGGCGGAATTACCGATATCGAATTTATTACCCAATATCTGGTGTTGCGCTACGCCCATGAAAAACCGAAGTTAACGCGCTGGTCAGACAACGTGCGCATTCTGGAACTGCTGGCGCAAAACGACATTATGGAAGAGCAGGAAGCGATGGCCCTGACCCGTGCTTACACTACGCTGCGCGATGAACTTCATCATCTGGCATTACAAGAGTTGCCGGGCCATGTGCCGGAGGATTACTTCACCGCAGAGCGTGAACTGGTGCGGGCAAGCTGGCAGAAGTGGCTGGTGGAGGAATGAAATATGGTATTATCGCGCGCAAATTTTGAATCTCTCAGGAGACAGGAATGAAAGTAACGCTGCCAGAGTTTGAACGTGCAGGAGTGATGGTGGTTGGTGATGTAATGCTGGATCGTTACTGGTACGGTCCCACCAGCCGTATCTCGCCGGAAGCGCCAGTACCCGTGGTTAAAGTGAATACCATCGAAGAACGTCCGGGCGGCGCGGCCAACGTGGCGATGAACATCGCTTCTCTCGGTGCAAACGCACGCCTGGTGGGGCTGACAGGTATTGATGATGCGGCGCGTGCGCTCAGTAAATCGCTGGCGGACGTGAACGTAAAATGCGACTTCGTTTCTGTGCCGACGCATCCGACCATCACCAAACTGCGGGTGCTTTCTCGTAACCAACAGTTGATCCGCCTGGATTTTGAAGAAGGTTTCGAAGGTGTTGATCCGCAGCCGCTGCATGAGCGGATTAATCAGGCTCTCGGTACGATTGGCGCGCTGGTGCTTTCTGACTATGCGAAAGGTGCGTTGGCAAGCGTACAGCAGATGATCCAACTGGCGCGTAAAGCGGGCGTTCCGGTGTTGATTGATCCAAAAGGCACCGATTTTGAACGCTACCGCGGCGCTACGCTTTTAACGCCTAATCTCTCGGAATTTGAAGCTGTTGTTGGTAAATGTAAAACCGAAGAAGAGATTGTTGAACGCGGCATGAAACTGATTGCCGACTACGAACTCTCTGCGCTGCTGGTAACCCGTTCCGAGCAGGGGATGACGCTGCTGCAACCGGGTAAAGAGCCGCTGCATATGCCAACTCAGGCGCAAGAAGTCTATGACGTTACCGGTGCAGGCGACACGGTGATTGGCGTGCTTGCGGCAACGCTGGCGGCTGGTAATTCGCTGGAAGAAGCCTGCTTCTTTGCCAATGCGGCGGCTGGTGTGGTGGTCGGCAAACTGGGGACATCCACGGTTTCGCCGATCGAGCTGGAAAACGCAGTACGTGGACGTGCAGACACTGGTTTTGGCGTGATGACCGAAGAGGAACTGAAGCTGGCCGTAGCGGCGGCACGTAAACGCGGTGAAAAAGTGGTGATGACCAACGGCGTCTTCGACATTCTCCACGCCGGGCATGTCTCTTATCTGGCAAATGCCCGCAAGCTGGGTGACCGCTTGATTGTCGCCGTGAACAGCGATGCCTCCACCAAACGCCTGAAAGGGGATTCTCGCCCGGTTAACCCGCTCGAACAGCGTATGATTGTGCTGGGCGCACTGGAAGCGGTCGACTGGGTGGTGTCGTTTGAAGAGGACACGCCGCAGCGCCTGATCGCCGGGATCCTGCCAGATCTGCTGGTAAAAGGAGGCGACTATAAACCAGAAGAGATTGCCGGGAGTAAAGAAGTCTGGGCCAACGGCGGCGAAGTGCTGGTGCTCAACTTTGAAGACGGTTGCTCGACCACTAACATTATCAAGAAGATCCAACAGGATAAAAAAGGTTAACCGGAAAGCGGTTCACAGATCTCGCTTCGTGCCAGGTAGACCTATTGACGCTGTTGTTTTTTCAACCTAAAGTAAAGGAACAAGGGTAAGGGAGGATTTCTCCCCCCTCTGATCAGTTGTTAGTAAGTTGGGAAGCTTAGCAGTAACAACACAACCAGTATGATGACGAACTTCATCATAACCCTTTCCTTCTATAAGGCCCCTTCTTCGGGAGGGGCTTTCCCGTTTCAGCCCCTTACTGACTTCCCGATTGTTGATTAGCGCCTGACCCCGCGCAACGCTTTCCCTGATGCAGTTTTCTCTTCCCCGAGTCGACTCGCAAAACGCTGCAACAGCCTGATCATTTGCACTTTTTAGCGGAATGCAGATATAAAAAATCCCCGGCTTTTTGGGCCAGGGATATGCGTTAATGAAACCTTCTTGACGCTGATTTTTTTTCAACCTAAAGTAAAGGAACAAGGGTGAGGGAGGATTTCTCCCCCCTCTGATTGGCTGTTAGTAAGCGTGGAAACTTATCAGTAACAACACAATCAGTATGATGACGAGCTTCATCATAACCCTTTCCTTCTGTAAGGCCCCTTCCTCGGGAGGGGCTTTCCCGTTTCAGCCCCTTGCTGACTCCCCGATTGTTGATTAGCGCCTGACCCCGCGCAACGCTTTCCCTGATACAGATTTCTCTTCCCCGAGTCGACTCGCAAAACGCTGTAACAACCTGATCATTTGCACTTTTTAGCGGAATGCAGATATAAAAAATCCCCGGCTTTTTGGGCCAGGGATGTGTGTTAATGAAACCTTCTTGACGCTGTTGTTTTTTCAACCTAGAGTAAAGGAACAAGGGTGAGGGAGGATTTCTCCCCCCTCTGATTGGCTGTTAATAAGCTGCGAAACTTACGAGTAACAACACAATCAGTATGATGACAAGCTTCATCATAACCCTTTCCTTCTGTAAGGCCCCTTTCTCGGGAGGGGCTTTCCCGTTTCAGCCCCTTGCTGGCTCCCCGATTGTTGATTAGCGCCTGACCCCACGCAACGCTTTCCCTGAAGCAGTTTTGCCTTCCCCGAGCGGTCACGCAAAATGCTGCAACAACCTGAGCATTTGCACTTTTTAGCGGAACGCAGATATAAAAAATCCCCGGCTTTTTGGGCCAGGGATATTCATAGATGAAAATTTATTCTACGTTTTCTGCGACGGGAGTTGTTGAGGTTAAGGGTGAAGTCAATGCCGCCAGCGAGCCGCCTGAAACGCCAATTTCATTGAGCAAGGAGTCAATCAGCGGTGCCTGTGTGCGGTAAGAAAGGGCAGCAGACAATGCCTGTTCCGCCAAGTTTTCGCCACCAACGTTGCCTGATGCCGCATCCCCCGCAGCGCCACCACGGTTCAATCCATCGACCTGAATAATCTTGATGCCGTCGATAGACTTCATCGGTTCAACGGATTTCTCTATTACCGCAGGTAACGACTGTAATAGCGCCAGTTTGAATTTAAGGCTGGTTTGTTCATCAGAAAGCACGTTGATTGCATCGTTCAGCGCACGTTGCGCTTCTGCTTCCGCCAGACCTTTTTTACGCGTAGCTTCGGCTAACTCAACGATCGCTGCCGCCTGCATTTCTGCGGCTTCTTTCTCTGCTTTTGCTCGGACGGTCAGTTCGACCGCTTTGGTTTCTGCGTCTTGCGCTGCGGCAATCAGCGCCACCTGCTTGGCACGATCGGCTTCGGCTGTCTGGCGAGTGGTTTCTACGTTTTGTTGCGCACTTACCGCTTCTGCAAGTGCGAGGTTGGCACGCGCTTCTGCCTGTGATTGTTGTTCTGATTTTGCCGCAATAGCGATCGATTTCGTCTGGTTGGCGATTTCGGTAACCTGCTGCTGTTCGATCTCTTTAATGCGAACTTCACGTTCAGCCTCAACCTTTCTTGAGCGGACGGCCTGTTCGCGGTCGATTTCCGTTTCCTGAATCTGTCGTTCAGCCAGAATTCGCGTCTGCTCTGCTTCACGACGACGTTCAGCTTCAAAAGCCGCAATTTTCGCATTCTGCTCAGCGGTACGGGTTTTAACCTGCTGCTCCTGCTCAAGCGTCATAAACGCTTCTTGCTGTTCAATCTCCAGCTTCCGCGAAAGAGCGTCTCGATTTTTCTCACGCACCGCAACTTCTACATCCTGTTCAACTTCGTTACGCTCGCGACGACGGCGTTCCGTCTCCTGGGTTAGTTTGGTCAAACCTTCGGCGTCAAAAGCGTTGTTCGGGTTAAAATGCTCTTTCGAAGTCTGGTTAAAGTTGGTGAGTGAAACACTTTCCAGTTCCAGTCCGTTTTTCGACAAGTCTTCTGCCACGGTATTTTGTACACCCTGCACGAAGTTCTCGCGGGTATCCTGTAACTCATGCATCGTCATTTGCGCAGCGGTGGCGCGTAGGGCATCGACGAATTTATCCTCGACCAGCATACGTAAATCTTCTGGTGATAGCGTGCGTTGCCCCAACGTCTGGGCCGCAGTGGCGATGCCTTCTACTGACGGTTTTACCCGTACAAAGAAAGCCACTACAACATCAACACGCATACGATCTTTCGTAATCAGGCTATCAATAGTAGAACGGCTGACTTCCAGCTTAAGCGTATTCATATTGATAGGAATGATTTCGTGGAAGATCGGCATTACGATTGCGCCGCCGCTCATTACCACTTTTTGCCCGCCTAACCCGGTACGAACAAATGCCTGCTCGGCAGATGCCCGACGATAAAGTCGCGCGAAAATAATACCGATAATAAACAGAACACATACGGCAACAATCGCCATAAACATCCATGACGGTACTAAGTTAACGATATCATCCATTATTAAATTTCCTTTTGTTTAAATATTTACAATATATTTGGCCAGGGATTTTTTTCTGCTAAATATCGTGTTGCAGAAAGTCGGCAAATAATCAATACCTTGTCACCTTTGGTGAAGTTTTTTCCTTCTTCAGGTTCCAGTAATAAATAGTGTATTTGACCAAATTGATCGGTAAGTTTTCCTTCACAGGGTCTGCCTGATATTGCCTGATGACCGGTAATTAATGCCATGCAGCCAATATATTCTTCTTCTGTAATAGCAGAACTATGATCGCGAGGAATCCAGGGGGCGATCGCCTTGCCGATATAATGCACTGTAATAACAGTGAGCAGTAAACAAACAGGAACCACCAACAGGTTTGAGAGTGGAGCTTTCCAGACCGTCACGCAGGCATGCTGTAGAACGATGCCGATAAGGCCAAAAAAACCAGCCAACAGGCAGAGGATGACGAGGGCTGGTAGCCTTCCAATATTAAGATAATGAAGTGCCTGACTAATATTACCTGTGGTTATGGAATCGTAATGATCAAGATGTGCATCAAGAGCACCGGAGAGCATGTGACCGCAGACAATAGCAATAATTTCTAACAGGCCGATCAAAAGTACAAAGGAAATAGCGAAAAGATAAGGTGTGTTATAGTCGGCAAATAAAATCATCAGTCACTCCATCGTCCATTCAGTGACGCATTGTTTACTATGGTATGATTTCCTTTCTTACATTTATCTTTGCTAATAATAACATGCGTTAGTGAAATTTTAAAAGGGAAAGTCTTTTAACGTTGTAATTATTTTCAATAAAAAGTGTGATCCAAAACAATATATTTACGCACGTTATGTTTAAAGGCACTACACTGATTAAGGAATACTGAAATCAGAAAAAGCATATGGCCTTAAAAGGTATGCGATAACCGGAGGATGTGCTTATGGATCATGGTCTTAATTCTTTAAATAATTTCGATTTCCTGGCGCGTAGTTTTGCCAGAATGAATGCTGAAGGTCGACCGGTCGATATTCTGGCCGTCACTGGTAATATGGATGAAGAACACAGAACCTGGTTTTGCGCTCGTTATGCCTGGTATTGCCAGCAAATGACACAGTCAAGAGAACTGGAACTAGAACATTGAGATTACGGGCCGTCAGGCCCGTTTTTGTGGTGCTTTATTCTGCTTTATCAACTGGCGGGATGGCGGGAGGAGATTGAACTTCTGCTGCCGGATTACTACGAGCTTCCAGTTCACTGATGCGCTGCTCCAGTAACGCCAGTTTCTCACGAGTCCGTAACAGGACCTGCGTCTGCACATCAAATTCTTCGCGGCTTACCAAATCGAGGCGAGTCAGCTGTGCTTGTAGGGTTTGGCGGATTTTTTTCTCCACATCTTCCCCGAACTCCCTGATTCCTTTAGGCATTGATTCGTGAACCTGGCGAGCAATTTGCTCAATTTTTTTCGGGTCAATCATTGTAGTTTCCCTGTACTGATAGGTGTTTGGTGCCATTGTAGTGCGATAAGGGTAAGTCATAAACCAGAATTATGTGAACCTATGCGTTGCTGCCGTTAATCATTAGCGTTATAGTGAATCCGCTTATTCTCAGGGCGGGGCGAAATTCCCCACCGGCGGTAAATCAACTCAGTTGAAAGCCCGCGAGCGCTTTGGGTGCAAACTCAAAGGACAGCAGATCCGGTGTAATTCCGGGGCCGACGGTTAGAGTCCGGATGGGAGAGAGTAACGATTCTGTCGGGCATGGACCCGCTCACGTTATTTTGGCTATATGCCGCCACTCCTAAGACTGCCCTGATTCTGGTAACCATAATTTTAGTGAGGTTTTTTTACCATGAATCAGACGCTACTTTCCTCTTTTGGTACGCCTTTCGAACGTGTTGAAAATGCACTGGCTGCGCTGCGTGAAGGACGCGGTGTGATGGTGCTTGATGATGAAGACCGTGAAAACGAAGGCGATATGATCTTCCCGGCAGAAACCATGACCGTTGAGCAGATGGCTCTGACCATTCGCCACGGTAGCGGTATTGTTTGCTTGTGCATAACCGAAGAACGCCGTAAACAACTCGATCTGCCAATGATGGTCGAAAATAATACCAGCGCCTATGGCACTGGTTTTACCGTGACCATTGAAGCTGCTGAAGGTGTGACTACCGGTGTTTCTGCCGCTGACCGTATCACGACTGTTCGCGCTGCGATTGCTGATGGTGCTAAACCTTCAGACTTGAATCGCCCTGGCCACGTTTTCCCATTGCGCGCACAGGCGGGTGGTGTACTGACTCGTGGCGGTCATACCGAAGCGACTATTGATCTGATGACGCTGGCAGGCTTTAAACCTGCAGGTGTGCTGTGTGAACTGACTAATGACGATGGCACCATGGCCCGCGCGCCAGAGTGCATCGAGTTTGCCAACAAACACAATATGGCGCTGGTCACTATTGAGGATCTGGTTGCATACCGTCAGGCGCATGAGCGCAAAGCTAGCTGAAAATAACTGCTAAGACTGGTGCGATAATCAAAGAAACCGAAGCTGTAGAAGGCTTCGGTTTTATTTTGCCCTTACCCTGCTGAATGTAAATTTCACCGCTTTATCTATGAGTAAATTTCACTAATATCAGACAACCTTTTTCATTATGATCAAAATCATATAAATGTTCCGATATTATGCGACCATATAAATATATCCGAAAATGGATATGTGAAATTTATGCGCTAAATGTTTGGTATTGTTAAATATTAAGGGTAAAAAGGATGTTTATCTCCTGGTACTGGATTGTATTGATTGCGCTGGTTGTGGTGGGGTATTTCCTGCATTTGAAACGTTATTGCCGGGCGTTTCGCCAGGACAGAGACGCACTGCTTGAAGCGAGAAACAAATACTTAAACAGTGCGAGAGAAGAGACAGCAGAAAAGCTGGAGTAGTGCTTCTGCGATGCCTGCAGATGTTGTCCATGCTGGACAACATCTGAAGTTGTTTTCAACCAATTCCCGCCGTTTGTAACAGCACTAAACTAAATCCCATTACTGACATCCCACACAGCACGCCATAGCTGGGATTATTATTGGGATCAATCTCTTTGGCTAACGGCATTAATTCGTCCACGGAGAGCGCCACCATGATTCCTGCAACCGCCGCCATGATTGCCGCCATGACTACCGGGGAAATCATGCTACCAAGGATTAACCACGCCAGAACGCCGCCGAGAATTTCCGCCAGCCCAGAAATCCCCGCCCACAGAATTGCGGTGCGTTTCGACCCCGTTGCCGCGTAAACCGGCCCCGCAACCGCCAGACCTTCAGGAATATTGTGCAACGCCACGGCCAGCGCGATGCCAAAGCCCAGCTCCAGGTTACTGCTTGCCGTAACAAAAGTGGCAATCCCTTCCGGGAAGTTATGCAGACTGATTCCAAGAGTGAGCAGAATAGCAGTGCGCTTGATCGATTTGGGCAACGGTTGCACCGATTTTTGCATTAAATCCTGCGGATGCGCATGCGGCAACATGCGGTCCAGACCAAAATAGCCCAGCAGACCAAAGATAAACATCCCGTAGCCCAGAACGGGGGACATTCCTTCGGCGGCTAATGCGGCAGGGAGCATCTCCATCAATGAGATAAGCAACATGATCCCCGCCGCAAACCCTAGCGAAAATGCCAGCAGTCGGTTCGAGGGTTTTTGCCCGAGAACGCCGAGAAACGCGCCAATAAACGTGGCTGCCCCCGCCAGTATGGTCAGAATGAGAGGTACTGACATCGACAACTCCTTATAAATCTTCACCTTCAGGCAGATCGTCAAAATAACTGATGATGATCATCATCGTTATCCGGGTTCTTACTCCGCCGAACGAGCGTATTGTGAGGATATCAAAATGACACCTTTAGTTAAGGATATCATCATGTCTTCAACACGTATGCCAGCATTGTTTTTAGGTCACGGTAGTCCGATGAACGTGCTGGAAGATAATTTGTATACCCGCAGTTGGCAGAAGTTGGGGATGACATTGCCACACCCGCAAGCGATTGTCGTGGTTTCGGCTCACTGGTTTACCCGTGGTACAGGAGTGACTGCGATGGAGACGCCGCCAACGATTCATGACTTTGGCGGCTTTCCGCAGGCGCTGTACGACACCCATTATCCGGCTCCTGGCTCACCGGCTTTGGCTCAGCGATTGGTTGAGCTGTTAGCGCCAGTGCCTGTCACACTGGATAAAGAAGCCTGGGGCTTTGACCACGGCTCGTGGGGCGTACTAATTAAGATGTATCCGCAAGCGGATATCCCGATGGTGCAGTTGAGTATCGACAGTACCAAACCCGCCACCTGGCACTTTGAGATGGGGCGTAAACTGGCAGCACTGCGAGATGAAGGAATAATGTTGGTCGCCAGCGGTAACGTGGTGCATAACCTGCGCACGGTGAAATGGCATGGCGATAGTTCCCCCTATCCGTGGGCGACGTCGTTTAATGAGTATGTGAAAGCGAATCTGACGTGGCAAGGACCGGTGGAGCAGCATCCTCTGGTGAATTATCTCGACCATGAAGGTGGCGCGTTATCGAATCCAACACCGGAGCATTACCTGCCGCTATTGTATGTTTTAGGTGCATGGGATGGGCAGGAGCCAATTACCATTCCGGTCGATGGTATAGAAATGGGCAGTTTAAGTATGTTGTCGGTGCAGGTAGGTTAATAGATGAAGAAAACCGAAGCCAATTTCTGGCTTCGGTTTGCATTACCTTACTTTCTCAGCAGCTTGAGTCCCCATGCGCCGCTCATCACTAATAGCAGCAATAAGCAAAGACCAAAAGCCAACATACAGGCCTGAGCCATGTTCATAAAGTGCCACGGCGGTAGCAGATACCAGCCTTCAGATTGCTGATACATCGCCACAAACCACTGCTGCATACTGCTCAGTGTGACGCCATCGGGAACGATTGGCGCATCATAGCCGCAATCCCCGGTAGGTTTGAACCAGTTTGGTGCCCACTGTGCCAGCGGCAGGTTAAAGGGGAAAGTTGGATCGGTAGAGCAACCCTGAACGCCAAACAGTGAATCGGGATCCGGGTTATGCACCGCATGGTGGATATCGTTCAGTTTGAATGAAAACTTCAGCCCCATGATGCTGCCGTAAAATGCCATCACGCAGCCAATTAGCTTAAGGATGATGTTCTTCGGGTTGATCGCCGCAACCAATCCTCCAATAACCATCACAAACATGGCATAGCGAATGTATACACATTGCTCACAGGGGGCCATGTAGAGATAGATCTGGAAGAAAGAGTGCGCCAGGATAATTAACGCGCCCATCGCAACGGCCATTAACAACCACAAAAAGCGTTGCTCCTGCCATCTGACCAGTGTGTCGACTGGTGATGTGCGAAGGTCTTTCCACATTCCCTTAATACCCATAGCCTGTTTCCCTGTTATTTGCTTGCTAACTCACGGATAAGGTCTGCCATCGCGTCGATGGATTTGATGCTCTTGGTGTAGATCAAATACTTACCATTAACGACGTAAGCCGGAACCCCCTGGATTTTGGCGACTTCATAAGAGGCTTTCCATTTTTCCAGTGTTTCTTGTACCGCTGGCTCTTTCAGTGCAGCTTCAAAATCCGCCTGGCTCATACCAGCAGCATCCAGACCCGTTTTGATAAAGGCTGCGGGATCTTTACCGTCAGACCAGCGTTCTTTTTTGTCGTGATAAGCCGCGTAGTAGGCAAACTTGGCTTTCTTAAACTGAGAGTTAGCATCAAATAAGGAAATACCTGCTGCTTTATCTTTATTGATCAAGACAGCAAAGACTTCGCTCGCCTGTTTACCGTATTCGCCTTTGGTTTCCAGATGGAACGGCGTGAAAGCAACGACATCTTTCACTTTTTCCGATACCGGACCGGTAACCGCTTTGTCGTACTTGTAACAGAACGGGCAGGCGTAGCTGAATACCTTAATCAGCGTTTTGTCGGCATTCGGAATCGGTTTTTCCAGTACCATATAATCCGTGCCTTCGGTAAATGCAGAAGCAGTAAATGAAACCGCCAGAGCTGCAGTAAGCAGTACGCTTTTAAACAGTGATGAGATCCCTAATTTCGACATTTTTATTCCCTTCTTAATTATTTAAACATCTGTTTTGGACGGACTAACAGCGCACGGTAGTGAGTCTGGTTGGGTTTATCAGACATCACGTCGATTTCCACTTTCACTTCTTTGGTTTTGTAGTCGATCTCGTTCAACTTGCCGACGGTCGGCTGACCGACGTCAAACAGATGAATGGAGCCGCCGAAGCCGAACATGGTGTCACGGTCAGCCTGGTATTCGATAATGGAGGTGATTGGGCTATAGAAATCGTAACCACGTTCTTTACCGTATTCCCAAACTTGCTGAACGGTACCTTTCTTCTCATCAATCTTATATTCCACAAAACGGGAATATTTCATGGTTGGTAAGGCAGGTTGTTCCAGATGGCGACCGTCGCCGTTATCAAAAATAGTGAGTGTACCTTTGCTGGAGATCCATGCGGTATGCTGGGTATAGGTAAAGTCGAAGTCTGAGTTTTCACACAGGCCATTTTCGTTACAGGTGATCGGCTTACCGTTAGCGTCAACGGGTTTCAGCAATTTGCTGGCCAATGGTTTTTCCCAGCCTTTCGATGGGGCAAGGATCCATTTCACTTGTTTATCACGACCAATTTTCACAACGCCCTGGTGACGAGAAGAGAGGATAATTGAGTCATCTTTCGCGTCATAGGCGATGGAGTTGACGTGCGCCCAGTTACGACCTGGTCCTACACCCAGCGCGTCGCCAAACGGTGTATCTGGCTCCAGTTTTGCCTGCTGTCCGGCGTGAGCAAGGTCAACGTTGACGCAAACTGCGCCTGCATCCAGTGCACCGAGCAGAGCATCACGTTTCGGATCGAGGATCTTCGTCAGATCCCATACATCGACAACACGACCAGATTTATCGACTTCGAGGATATGGTCACGAATGGTGGTGAC
This sequence comes from Escherichia sp. E4385, assembly GCF_963883145.1. Lineage (NCBI taxonomy): Bacteria > Pseudomonadati > Pseudomonadota > Gammaproteobacteria > Enterobacterales > Enterobacteriaceae > Escherichia > Escherichia sp. E4385. The sequence continues at coordinate 137,988 of NZ_CAWOOJ010000009.1, read as the reverse complement.
GTGTACGCCGTCATCGCGACGGTAGTTACTTTTACCTACGCGCAATAGTACCGTACCATTAGGCGTCTCAATGGATTCATGAGTGGCGTCAGCGAATCCGCGCGGCAGTTTATGATCTTCCAGCACCTGACCCATCATGTCGAACTCGTACCAGTGCTGGCCTTGTACTGCGGTAAAGGTGCCGCGTGGTGTTTCGCGGATACCCATCAGATAACCACGTTTGTTGATATTACGGTCACGGCCATCGTAGAAGGTGTCTTGATCCAGCCACCAGCGGTATTCACCTTCGGTATCGACAATGAAAGTAAAGGGCGCGATATCAAAGGGCAGTGCGCCGGTGGCCGGACCTGCATCGAGGATCCCTGCATTTTTATCTTTCTCACCGTGCCAGTGGAGATCGGAACCTTGTGCAGTAAAGGTGTGGGTATTAACCAGATAGAGGCGATCTTCAAAACCAGGTGCGACTTTAACGACTTTGGTCTGCTGTAGATCAGAGATGGAACGGTTATCCATGTAATTGTTGACGATGGCTGAAGTTTGCACCACGTAATCATCTTTCATGGCCTTGCCGTTTTCTTTCCACTCAACGGTCACTTTGTTGGCAAATTTCTGATAAAGACCAAAAATCGGTACACCATCGTAAGTTTTTAGTGACTCCTGGCCCACGGAATAGCTGATTTCAACGCCTTTTTCGCCCTTCCCGTGGACGGTAACTTTGACGTCAGAAATGACGTGGCTATCTAAGTCAACCAGAGCGGTCAGTGGTGCATTGCCGTAGGGATCGACAATGATTGCACCGAGTTGCCCGGCAGGTGGTGCAGGTTTAAAACCCGCCGCCATTACGCCAGTTGCAGACAATCCCAGGGCTAATGCTACTGTTCCGGCTACCAGTGTTTTTCTATATTTATCAAACATGGATATATCTCCTTATATAACGCAAATATATAATAATGATGAATATCGACTGTTGAGATGGTACTAATAAATTTGTTTTGTGAATGAATAATGTAACTCTAATAAAATATGAGAATGTTTTGCTGCTTTTGAATATGTTGTTATTTGTTGAAACAACTATTTATTTTTAATGGATAGTAGGGTGGCGATATATCAATAACAATGTTCAATATTGCGTAGTGTGATCTCTGCGACATTGTTTTTTAATTATTAAATTAAAATATGAAGAGATAAAAACAAAATATTTAATATATATCAATGTGTTATGCGGTGATTTATTTACTTACTTTAATTGCAATATCACTTACATATGACGATTTAACATTAAATTGGTTATTAATGTTAAATAAAAGTTGGAGATGTATGGATTTATATATTGATGGAGATTATAAATGATGGATTATGAAAAGTTGCCCCGATTATCGGGGCAATATTAAGCAGTATTATTCAACAAAAATATGTGGATAAAACCGAGACATATCCTGGGTGATCAACGCACGGTCTTCACGAATGCCAATTCCGGCGGGTTGATCGTTCACCAGCCAGCTACCAATCAGCATATAACTGTCGCCAAATTTTGGTAACGGATGGAATTGCTGAACAATCATGCCTTCTTCGCCATACGGACCTTCTGCTGCTTCAATGGTTTTGCCATTCTCGATAATCGACACGTTTGCGCCTTCACGCGAGAAGATTGGCTTAACCACATATTTTTCCATTTCTGGATAATCATCTTCAGCAAAATAAGCGGGCAACAGGTTCGGATGATTCGGGAACATCTCCCACAGTAGCGGCAGAAGTGCTTTGTTGGAGATAATGCTCTTCCACGCCGGTTCCAGCCAGCGTACGCCAGCATCTTCCAGCTTGGTGGAGAACATCTCGCGCAGCATAAATTCCCATGGATAAAGCTTGAACAGGTTAGCAATCACCTGATCCTGCAAATCCGTGAACTGACCTTTTTCGCCTAAACCAATATCGTCGATGTACAGGAACTCGGTAGCGATTTCAGCTTCCGTCGCGCAGTCCTGCAAATACTGGATGGTGCCACGATCTTCCACCGTGTCACGACAGCAGGTGAGATGCAGCAACTGGAAGCCATACTGTTCACGCAGCTCGACAAAGCGATCGATCAGCTTTTCTTGCAGACTGTTAAACTGGTCGCTGCCTTCCGGCAGGTTGCCCGCGTTAAGCTGATCTTCCAGCCAGATCCACTGAAAGAATGCTGCTTCATACAGTGACGTGGGCGTATCAGCGTTATTTTCCAGAAGTTTAGGTTCGCCAGTGCCATCCCACGCCAGATCAAGGCGTGAATAAAGCGACGGCTGGTGCGTCAACCATGACTGACGCACAAAACTCCACGTGTGCTTTGGAATGCGGAATTTGGTCATCAGCTCATCGCTGGAGATCACTTTTTCCACCACTTTCAGGCACATCTGGTGCAGTTCGGCGGTGACGTCTTCCAGCTTTTCAACCTGGGCGAGGGTCAACTTGTAGTAAGCATCTTCACACCAGTACGGCTCGCCGTACATGGTGTGAAAATTGAAACCGTATTCGTGGGCTTTTTCACGCCAGTCTGGGCGCTCGGTAATACTGACTCTTTCCATCGGTATCAGCCACCCATTGAACGAGAAGAGGTGCCGGTTGCGCTACGCTGCATAGTGCTTTGTTTGGCAACAGATTCACCAAAACCGCCGCGGGTAACGGTAGTGGTGGTCGCCGGTTTTGGTGCCATTGCCGTCTTCGGTACGGTCATGGTGCGGCCTGGCTGGGCTGCGCCATAGTTTTTACCAGTCGCGTCGGTATATTTACCGTAAGCCGGGCTGGCTGGGTTTTTCGAGGAGAACAACGGCTGCTGTGCAAATCCCGCGCCGCCGCCCATCAGACGTCCCATCATGTAACCGGCCATCAGCGGCATCCAGAAACTCCCGCTGGATTGCTGGGCCTGCGCCTGGTTTTCAGGTGCCATGCCAGCCTGGGCTGGTGCCTGCTGGCACTGACCTTCACCAAATTCGGCAATACAGTCTTCACGAGTGGCGTATTTCGGCGCAGTACGTTCTGCTTCTTTCAGCGCATTGTTGTACGCGGTGGTACATTCGGCGCTTTTGCCTGGGTTTGCAGCTGAACAGTCGTCAGCATTTTGATAGAGAGACACTGTTTCATCACTCTTTTCACAGCCTGCCAGCATAAAAACAGTAGCAACAGCGAGAGCGACAGGTGTCAGGTGGCGTGCGCTCCAGTTTTTGCGGAACGATGCGTGGCGTATGGATTTTGTCCGTTTCATTTTTGTCTTCCAGGACCAGTGGTAAATACCCATCAGAATAGAGGATGGCTGGTCGAAATTGAAGCGAGAAGGGGGAAGAATGCGGCAGATAACCCGTATCTTTACGTTGCCTTACGTTCAGACGGGGCCGAAGCCCCGTCGTCGTCATCAGTTACGGAAAGGGTTATGACCGTTACTGGTGTTAGTGCGTGCGGATGCTTGCTGAACGGCTGGAGCCGGGCTATCAGGTGCATAACCATCAGCAATAGCATTCTGTTCTGGCGTTTGCGGCGCGACGTTTTCCGGGTTAGTGGAAACCGGTTTGCTCAGCGCATTGTTCAGTGCCAGCAGATCCTGCTCGTTCAGCGTACCCAGAGCTGATTTAATATTCAGCTGGTTAATCAGGTAGTTATAACGCGCATTCGCCAGTTCTTGCTTGGCGTTGTACAGCGTAGTGGTCGCATCCAACACGTCAACAATGGTACGCGTACCGACCGAGTAGCCCGCTTCCATTGCGTCTAAAGAGCTTTGGGCGGAAACCACGGCTTGTTTGTAGGCGTTAATGCTACTAATAGATGCATTAATGTTGTTGAAGGAGGAACGCACGGTCTGCACTACGCTACGATGGGCGCTTTCCAGTTGCTCGCTGGCACCGACAAAGTTGTACTGTGCCTGTTTCACCTGCGAGTTAACCATTCCGCCCTGATAAATCGGCAGCGAGAAGCTTAGACCCACTTTGTTCTGACCCATATTGCTGTCGTCATATTGGGTACCTGTCGCACCACGGGTTTTTGAACCGCTGTAAGAGGTGTCAGAAATTCCGGTAGAGGCCGTCAAATCCAGAGTCGGTAAGTGACCGTCCTGCGCTTGGCGAATTTGCTCGCGCGCCAGATCCTGGCTCAAGCGTGCCTGTAACAGCGACAGGTTGCGTTTTTCGGCTTCTTTCAGCAGCGCGTTAACCGGCTGTGGCTTGTCGGTCTTGAAGTTTTCGACGTTCAGCGCCGCCAGTTCCGGATAGTAGTTACCGGTGATCTGACGCAGCTGCTCAACGGCGTTGTCGAGGTTGTTACGTGCGGTCACTTCGTTCGCCAGCACGGTATCGTACTGTGCGCGGGCGTTCTGCACGTCGGTGATCGCCACCAGGCCCACGTTAAAGCGTTGGGTGGTTTGATCTAACTGACGGTAGATTGCCTCTTTTTGTGCCTGAGTATAAGAAAGCACGTCAATGGCATTCAACACGTTGAAATAAGCGGTCGCGGTGTTGAGGATCAAAGTTTGTTGATCGGTCTGGTAAGTGACGTCCTGAATACCGGCAGCTTTTTCCTGCAAGGTCAGTGCGCGCCATTTCGACATATCGAAAATGGACTGGGTCAACTGCAGGGACGCACTGGTTGCGTTAGAGTTGATGCCGTTCGCGTCGCGGTAGCCGTTGCTGTAGGTGTAATCTGCACCTAAACCTAGCTGTGGCAGTAATGGACTGCGAGCTTCATTAATTTTTTCAAAGGCAGCATCACGATCGGCGGCAGACTTACGCAATTCCGGGTTACTAAGGCGTGCTTGCTGATAAACTTGCATCAGGTTCTCGGCCTGGCTCAACGAACTGAACCCAGAAAGGCTCAGGCCGATAAGAATGGGGAGCAATTTCTTCATTTGCATTCCTTGTGGTGAAGCAGTATTTAGCGCGATCAAACTGTAAAATTATTGCGGATTCTAGCAGAAGCCGCTACCGCAAAAGGTTGGCGTTACGTGCCATAGGGCGTTAATGTGCCTCAATTTAACACATGACTGCTCAAACGGCAGTCAAACGTCGCTGAAATTCACATTTTATTCACTATTAGTGCCAGGACATTAGCCATGCTTAAGCCAGACAACCTGCCCGTTACATTTGGCAAAAACGATGTAGAAATTATTGCACGAGAAACACTTTATCGCGGCTTTTTTTCATTAGATCTTTATAGATTTCGTCATCGTTTATTCAACGGGCAAATGAGTCATGAGGTCCGGCGGGAAATTTTTGAACGCGGTCACGCCGCAGTCTTGCTACCCTTTGACCCAGTGCGCGATGAAGTTGTACTGATTGAGCAGATACGAATTGCCGCGTATGACACCAGCGAAACGCCCTGGTTACTGGAAATGGTTGCCGGGATGATTGAAGAAGGTGAGAGTGTGGAAGATGTTGCCCGTCGCGAAGCGATTGAAGAGGCGGGACTAAAAGTGAAACGGACCAAACCGGTGTTAAGTTTCCTGGCAAGCCCGGGCGGCACCAGCGAGCGTTCGTCAATTATGGTGGGCGAAGTGGACGCCACGACCGCAAGCGGTATTCACGGTCTGGCTGATGAAAACGAAGATATTCGCGTTCATGTGGTAAGTCGGGAACAGGCATACCAATGGGTAGAAGAGGGGAAAATCGACAACGCAGCGTCGGTCATCGCTTTGCAATGGCTGCAACTGCATCATCAAGCGTTAAAAAATGAGTGGGCATAAATGAAGCGTTACACACCTGACTTTCCTGAAATGATGCGCCTGTGCGAGATGAACTTTTCACAATTGCGCCGTTTGTTACCGCGCAATGACGCACCCGGTGAAACTGTAAGCTATCAGGTGGCAAACGCACAATATCGGCTAACGATTGTGGAATCGACCCGATACACTACCCTGGTGACTATTGAACAGATTGCGCCAGCGATCAGTTACTGGAGCCTTCCGTCGATGACAGTGCGTCTGTATCATGACGCGATGGTGGCTGAAGTGTGTTCAAGTCAGCAGATTTTTCGCTTCAAAGCGCGGTATGATTATCCTAATAAAAAGTTGCATCAACGCGACGAAAAGCATCAAATTAATCAGTTTTTAGCGGACTGGTTGCGATACTGTTTAGCACATGGAGCGATGGCGATTCCGGTTTATTAGCGTCGTGAAACCTAAGGACACCATTTGGAAAGCCTGTTAACCCTTCCTCTGGCTGGTGAGTCCAGAGTCAGGATTTTACAAATTACCGATACTCACCTGTTTGCGCAAAAGCACGAAGCCCTGTTAGGGGTGAACACCTGGGAAAGTTACCAGGCGGTGCTGGAGGCGATTCGCCCACACCAGCACGAATTCGACCTGATTGTCGCGACAGGTGATTTAGCGCAGGATCAAACGGCTGCGGCCTACCAGCACTTCGCTGAAGGTATCGCAAGTTTTCGTGCGCCCTGCGTCTGGCTGCCGGGCAACCATGATTTCCAGCCTGCGATGTACAGCGCGCTACAGGACGCGGGTATATCTTCAGCGAAACGCGTGTTTATCGGTGAACAGTGGCAAATCCTGTTGCTGGACAGCCAGGTGTTTGGCGTACCGCACGGTGAGCTAAGCGAGTTTCAACTCGAGTGGCTGGAACGTAAACTGGCCGATGCGCCAGAGCGCCATACCTTGCTTCTGCTGCATCATCATCCGTTGCCTGCGGGCTGTAGCTGGCTTGACCAACACAGTCTGCGTAACGCGGGTGAACTGGATAACGTGCTGGTGAAGTTTCCGCACGTCAAATATCTGTTATGCGGCCATATCCATCAGGAACTGGATCTCGACTGGAATGGTCGTCGCCTGCTGGCAACGCCATCGACCTGCGTGCAGTTTAAGCCGCACTGTTCCAACTTCACGCTGGACACTATCGCGCCCGGTTGGCGTACGCTGGAACTCCATGCCGATGGTACGCTGACCACAGAAGTACACCGCCTGGCAGACTCCCGTTTCCAACCAGATACCGCTTCAGAAGGTTACTGATGTCGACGCTTCTTTATTTACACGGTTTCAATAGTTCGCCGCGTTCTGCGAAAGCGAGCTTGTTGAAAAACTGGCTGGCGGAACATCACCCTGACGTTGAGATGATTATTCCGCAGTTACCGCCGTATCCTTCCGATGCGGCAGAACTGCTGGAATCCATTGTCCTGGAACATGGCGGCGATTCGCTGGGGATTGTTGGTTCGTCACTGGGCGGGTATTACGCCACCTGGTTGTCGCAATGTTTTATGCTGCCCGCAGTGGTGGTAAACCCGGCGGTGCGCCCGTTTGAACTGCTTACTGACTATCTCGGTCAGAACGAGAACCCCTACACCGGGCAGCAATATGTGCTAGAGTCTCGCCATATTTACGATCTTAAAGTCATGCAGATTGACCCGCTGGAAGCGCCGGATTTGATCTGGCTGCTGCAACAGACGGGAGATGAAGTGCTGGATTACCGCCAGGCGGTGGCGTACTACGCTTCCTGCCGCCAGACTGTTATAGAAGGCGGCAACCACGCATTCACGGGCTTCGAAGATTATTTCAACCCGATCGTCGATTTTCTTGGTCTGCACCATCTCTGACGATCAACTCGAATTACTAACTTAAACCATGACGCAAACTTATAACGCTGATGCCATTGAGGTACTCACCGGGCTTGAGCCGGTTCGCCGCCGTCCGGGGATGTATACCGATACCACTCGCCCTAACCATTTGGGGCAAGAAGTCATTGATAACAGTGTGGATGAAGCACTGGCCGGTCACGCAAAACGCGTGGACGTTATTTTACATGCTGACCAGTCGCTGGAAGTGATTGACGATGGCCGTGGAATGCCGGTGGATATTCACCCGGAAGAAGGTGTTCCGGCGGTAGAACTGATTCTTTGCCGTTTGCACGCGGGCGGTAAATTTTCTAACAAAAACTACCAGTTCTCTGGCGGTCTGCACGGCGTGGGGATTTCGGTGGTTAACGCCCTGTCGAAGCGCGTAGAAGTTAACGTGCGCCGCGATGGTCAGATTTATAACATCGCCTTTGAAAATGGCGAAAAGGTGCAGGATTTGCAGGTTGTTGGTACTTGCGGTAAACGCAACACAGGCACCAGCGTGCACTTCTGGCCGGATGAAACTTTCTTTGACAGCCCGCGCTTCTCTGTTTCCCGTCTTACACATGTGCTGAAAGCCAAAGCGGTACTGTGCCCGGGCGTTGAGATCACTTTTAAAGATGAGATCAACAACACCGAACAACGCTGGTGCTACCAGGACGGTCTGAATGATTACCTGGCGGAAGCGGTAAACGGCCTGCCGACGCTGCCGGAAAAACCGTTTATCGGTAATTTTTCTGGCGATACCGAAGCGGTGGACTGGGCGCTCTTGTGGCTTCCTGAAGGTGGCGAACTGCTGACCGAAAGTTACGTCAACCTGATCCCAACGATGCAGGGCGGTACGCACGTTAACGGTCTGCGTCAGGGGCTGCTGGACGCGATGCGTGAGTTTTGCGAATACCGCAACATTCTGCCGCGCGGCGTGAAGCTGTCGGCGGAAGATATCTGGGATCGCTGCGCCTATGTGCTGTCAGTAAAAATGCAGGATCCGCAGTTTGCCGGGCAGACCAAAGAGCGTCTCTCTTCGCGTCAGTGTGCGGCATTCGTTTCGGGCGTGGTGAAAGATGCCTTCACCTTGTGGCTGAACCAGAACGTTCAGGCGGCTGAACTGCTGGCGGAGATGGCGATTTCCAGCGCCCAGCGCCGTATGCGTGCGGCCAAAAAAGTGGTGCGTAAAAAGCTGACCAGCGGCCCGGCACTGCCTGGCAAACTGGCAGACTGTACCGCGCAGGATCTTAACCGTACCGAACTGTTCCTTGTGGAAGGGGACTCTGCAGGCGGATCTGCCAAGCAGGCACGCGATCGTGAATATCAGGCGATCATGCCGCTGAAAGGTAAGATCCTTAACACCTGGGAAGTTTCTTCCGACGAAGTGCTGGCCTCACAGGAAGTACACGATATTTCGGTAGCGATCGGTATCGATCCTGACAGCGACGATCTTAGCCAACTGCGTTATGGCAAGATCTGTATCCTGGCGGATGCTGATTCCGATGGTCTGCACATTGCCACGTTGCTCTGCGCCTTGTTTGTAAAACACTTCCGTACGCTGGTGAAACACGGTCACGTATATGTAGCGCTACCACCGCTCTACCGCATTGACCTTGGTAAAGAGGTCTATTACGCCTTGACGGAAGAAGAGAAAGAGGGCGTGCTCGAACAATTAAAACGCAAGAAAGGCAAGCCAAATGTCCAGCGTTTTAAAGGTCTGGGTGAAATGAACCCGCTGCAACTACGTGAAACTACGCTCGACCCGAACACTCGCCGTCTGGTGCAGTTGACCATCGACGATGAAGACGATCAGCGTACCGACGCGATGATGGACATGCTGCTGGCGAAGAAACGCTCGGAAGACCGCCGTAACTGGTTGCAAGAGAAAGGTGACATGGCGGAGATTGAGGTCTGATGATCTTCCCGTCAGGAGAATAAAACATAGCCCGGTATACACGCGTATACCGGGCTTTTTTTATCAAAATTCCATTTTCACCGTGAATTGTACTTCACGCGGATCGCCAATCTGATTACCCAGATTATTTGTGGCGATGGAAGAGGTGTAATACGTTTTATCAAACAGGTTTTTGACGTTTAATTGAAGAGTGACTGGATACTGCAATTTCATTTTGTATGCGGCGAAGGCATCGGCAACAAAATAGCCTGGCAGATAATAGTCAGCCCCATTGGTTGCCGAACGACGGCTTACGCCATGTCCGCCACCGCCAAACGTTAGTGTGTTATTGCCAGGCATGTTATGAATGTCATAGGTCAGGAATAGCGAACCGGTATGACGAGGAACATTCGGCAATGGTTTTCCTGCATAATCAGGATCTTCCAGAACCTTAGCATCGGTATAGCCGTAGCTGGCAATGATATTAATGTTTTCTGTTAATGCTCCTGCAAGGTCGACTTCTACCCCTCTTGAACGAACGCGGCCCGCCGTTTTGGCGATGGTTTCATCACCAATACTTTCGGTATACAACACATTACGTTTATGGATATCAAACAGCGCAATATCTGCGGTTATACCATCGAACAGCTCGAATTTTGCCCCGACTTCGTAAGCATTAGATGATTCCGGTGGAAGATCGCCGATGTAGCTGGCAATTGACGATTGCGGCATAAATGTTTGCGAATAATTGGCAAATAAAGATACCGATGGCGTCAGTTTGTAGACCAACCCCAGTTTGGGCGTCCATTGTTCATCGCGGCTGTCAGTATTGACATTAAAAGGACGGCCTTTACCCGCATATTGCGTGTAATACTGATAGCGGAGCCCGGCGACAGCAATCCAGTTATCTGTCAGATAGAGCGCATCCTGTACATAAGCTGAGTAGCTCTCCTGTTTGATCGTCTGATCGCTGTCCGACGCCGAAACCGTTGTGCATTTGCTGCTATTGCCATAAACAGGATTGTAGATATTGAAATCTTTAGCGTTTTTACAGCGAATCATATCTGTGCGCAGAAGATCATAATATTCATATGACACCCCACCCAGAATCTCATTATAGAATCCAGCAATATCAACATTCCCTTGCAGATCCGCACGAGTAGAATGCATACGCTGGGTAGATCCCTGAGTTGCATCAACACGCCGTGTCAGCGTTCCTGTCGTTGCATCATACGCGGTAACACGAGCCTGATTATCGCTGTATTTATCCTGGCTGTAGCTGTAATCAAAGCGCGCTGTCCACTGGCTATTGAGATGATATTCTGCGTTGAGTTGCGCCAGATCGGACTGACCATCTGTAATATTAAACGGTTCGTCGAAACGTATTTTTCGATCAACGTTGACGGGCTGTTTCGTCGTAAGGTCGAAAATCGTTCCACGATCGAACGGCGTTTTATAATCCCGATGTGAATAGAGCATGGTTACTGTTGCATTATCACCAAACCAGGTGAGTGATGGGGCAATAAATGTGCTGCGCTCTTTACCGAAATTCCGCCAGTAATCTTCATCTTGCACTTCCCCCGTCAGGCGATATGCCAGCTGAGTACCTTCAATAGGGCCAGTGATATCCAGTTGCCCAGTGCCTCCGCCAAAACTGGAGGAAGTGGCTGAGACAGTACCATGGAATGTTTTTTCCGGGCGCTTTGTCACGACGTTAATCAGTCCGCCAGGATCGAGAATGCCATACAGCGTGGAGGCCGGACCTTTTAGCACTTCCACACGTTCAGTTGCAGCGTTGAAGCTACGAGGAAGTACGGTTCGCAGACCATTGGTCATGATGGAGCCATCCCGGTTAGCACCAAACCCACGACGTACAAAGGCGTCCTGAGTTCCGCCTAATGTATTGGTCTGTACCACGTTACTGACGTTATAAAGCGCCTCATCCAGCGTCGTCGCATTCTGATTTTCCAGAACCTGATCGCTAACCGTATTGACCACCTGCGGGATATCCAGCATCGGCATATCGGTTAATGTCGCCGTGGAGGTGCTCAGAGGTTGATAACCATCGGTCGCCTCAGTTGCGGTATTTGCATCCGCTGTAACAGTGATTGTTTCGCCATCTTTGGTCGTTACAGTGTCGGTTGCATGAATCATCGGTGCTGCAAAGAGCAGTGAAAAGAGCGCCCGACCTTTGATTCCTGAGAATGAAGGTGTGAACTTAGCCATTTAGTCTGTTATCCCAAAAACTCACGGATTGTCGCGAGTGAAAATTGTTTCTTGTTGCTCACTAAGCACTATCCGTTTGTTATTTCGCCATCGGATATGTAATTGAGAATCATTCAATCACGCGGTGATGTAGTAGTAAATGAGAAATAACAAAAAATTGCTACATGTGTTTTTATGAGAGGTTAATGCAATTAAATTGATGGTAACTTATTAATATTTAATGGTTTTATTTTTATATTTAAAAATATTTCACCTGTTATTTACCTTGTTTTTGTATGGCTTTTAACTTCTTGACTACTACATTTTGTGGCGTCAAACTCTCAAAGGAGAATGAGTTTTATTTTTGTTTGTCTTTGATTAAGTTGGCGTACACGTGGCACATAACGCAAAAGGGCAGGGGCTGATCCTCGACAATGTTTCTGCCGGGTATCACAAGAAAATCATTGTTGATGGTGTTTCTTTCTCCGTTCCCACAGAAAAAATGACCGTTCTGGTTGGGGCAAACGGCTGTGGAAAGTCGACGTTGCTCAGCACCATTGCACGTATCTTGCAACCCATGGGCGGCGCGATATTGCTGGATGGTAAAGCGATTCACGAGCAACCAACGAAAGCGTTATCCCGTAGACTTGGGATCTTGCCGCAGTCGCCATTATTGCCGGAGGGCTTAACCGTTTATGAACTGGTGTCGCGTGGGCGTTTTCCCTGGCAAAATTTCATACGTCAATGGAGCGACGCCGATGAGCTGGCGGTAGAAGAGGCTCTGAAATTAACCGGTACGCAGGAGTTTGCACATTTACCTGTTGAAAAACTCTCTGGTGGGCAGCGCCAGCGTTGCTGGATTGCGATGGTGTTGGCGCAAAAGACGCCTTATATCCTGCTGGATGAACCCACAACCTGGCTTGATTTACGTTATCAGGTTGAAATTCTTGAGTTATTACATGATTTAACGCGTCATCACGGGCGTACTGTCGTCGTGGTGTTGCATGATCTGAATTTTGCCGTGAATTATGGTGATACGTTGATATTTTTACGCCAGGGGAAAGTGGTGCGTGTGTTAAATGAGGGGGAACATTGCACGCCTGAGCTGGTAAAAGCGGTTTTTGACGTTGATGTTCACGCATCAATAAATCCTCTGACGGGGAAACCGTTCTTCATGCCGTTTCGTGGTGTAGAAAAAGTATGATGCGCACGGGGCTGGTTACTGTTTTTTTCCTCGCCTTACTGTTGGTGGGATGCGTGGTATATCCAGGGATTGGTGCCCGATTTATTGCACCACAAACGGTGTTGCAGGCATTTCTTCATTTTGAACCGCAAAACTTCGATCACAACGTAATTGTAAGACTCCGTTTGCCGCGTTTAGCTGCAGCATTGCTCACCGGTGCTTCTCTTGGTGTTGCTGGTGCTTTGTTGCAGGCTGTCATTCGTAACCCATTGGGAGAGCCACATATTTTAGGCTTAAATGCCGGAGCCGCCCTCGCTGTCGTTGCAGCCAGCGCGCTTGGACTGGCCTTTCCGGTTGGACGTCCACTGCTGGCATCTGCGGGAGGCGCGTTATTGTTCCTGTTGATATTGCTGCTTTCCTCCGCAGGGCGTTCAGGGTTAACGCCAATGAAAGTTACTTTATGCGGCGTGGCGCTATCGGCGTTCGTGTCCTCAATAACGGCGGCAATCCTGATTCTTGACGAACAAACCTTGCTGGCGATGCGGACATGGCTAGCTGGTGATTTAGCAGGGCAGGATTGGGCGACGCTGGGTACGTCCGCCTGGTTTTCTCTGGGGGGATTTGTATTAGCCCTTTACCTCGCGCCCTCTCTTAATATGCTGGCTCTGGGCGATCGCATGGCGCAGGGGCTGGGCGTCTCGGTACTCCGCACGCGAACATTCACCCTGCTTGCGATCGCGTTGCTCTGTGGCGCAGCCGTATCGATTGCTGGCCCCATTGGCTTTGTCGGCCTGTTGGTACCGCAGATTGTCCGGCGTCTGGTATCAGCGGATCTGCGCGTTCTGCTCCCTCTTTCAGCCTGTGTCGGTGCCTTACTGTTATTACTGGCAGATATTATTGCCCGGACGCTTTTCACGCCCCATGAGTTAGCGACCGGTGTCATGACGGCGTTAGTTGGTGCGCCCGTTTTTGTCATTATGGCGACGAGGATGTTCAAATGAGTCGGATAATGAACGTCGGGCTACGCCCACTACGTGTTGGTAAGTTTTCGACGCTGGTACGCCCTAAAAATCTGGTGTTGCTTGGTGGGCTGTTTCTGTTTGCAGTTGGAATACTGATATTCGGTCTGATGCATGGCTCTTTCTCCGTCCCGGCATCGGAAGTAGGGCGAGCGTTGTTTGCTCCAGAAAACGTAAGCACAGACGCACGTTATATTGTGCAGGATATTCGCTTGCCGAGAGTCATCATGGCATTGCTATGCGGGGCCATGTTAGGTATGGCGGGGGCCGCAATGCAATCCATTGCGCGTAACGGCCTTGCCGATCCCGGTTTAATCGGCGTCAAAGAAGGATGTAGCGTGGCGGTGCTGTGGCTGATTTTCCAGTTTCCCATGCTGGGAATGTTCTGGCGTCCAGTGGCTGGTCTTGCTGGTGGCTTGTTGGTGGCTTTAATCGTGATTTTTTGTGCGCGCGATATTTCCCGCCCGCGATTTGTTCTGATTGGCATTGGTGTTTCCTGGTTTTTCGCCGCCGGTATCGGTGTATTTATGACCACTGCAGATGTTCGAGATGTACAAACTGCATTGATGTGGTTATCGGGAAGCCTGCATGCAGCTAACTGGATGTTAGTCGGTATTTCAGCCTGTTGGATGTTGCCAGCCGCTCTTTTATTGCTGTTCACCGCCAGGACGGCGGATATCGCTCTGCTTGGTCATCAGGTTGCAACCGGGTTAGGGGGGAATAGTTCTCGTCTGGCGTTGTTACGTGTAGCCGCACCAATAATCCTGACAGCCGTCTGCGTTTCGTGTGTTGGTAACATCGGTTTTGTCGGATTGATAGCACCCCATATATCACGTTTTATTCTACGTGGCGGGCAGACGACATTACTGCTGGGGAGCGCCGTATCGGGGGCGTTGTTAGTTATCCTGGCGGATAGCATTGGTCGTTTGGCTTTTTTGCCTTTGCAACTGCCTGCCGGAATCATTATTTCATTGATTGGTGGACCATTCTTTTTGCTACTGCTCTGGCAGCGCAGGAACAGTTTTTAACGGGAGTTATATGCGTTTATTTTTTTCTCTGCTGATACTGTTGTCATTTTTTGCCCGCGCGACAGAACCTGTTCAGGTGTTTACCGATGATTTAGGGCGCAAAGTCACAGTGCCCGCACATCCAAAGAGAATTGTCTCTTTACACGATCTTGATATCACTATTCCTCTGATTGAGCTTGGTGTACCTCCTGTCGCCAGCCACGGGCGAACACGGCCTGACGGTAGCCATTTCATTCGATCAGGCGCATTACTGACAGGTGTCGACTTCGATAATTCATCGATCGCCTTCATTGGAACAGCCGACATTGATATTGAAGCGATTGTGGCGGCAAAGCCTGACCTGATCATCACAGAACCGACCCGTAATACGCCTATTGAACAACTGGAAAAAATTGCGCCCACGGTGAGCATTGATCATCTCAAAGGGGGGGCGCCAGAAATCTACCGCAAGCTGGCAGAACTTACAGGAACACAGGCGCAGCTGGCGATACTTGAACGCCGCTATCAGGCACAAATCAATGCGCTGAAGGCGACGCTGGACAGCCAAAAAATAACGGTATCGGTGATTCAGGCAAATCAGGGAAAAATTAATGTGATGCATAGCTATCATTCGCTGGGGCGGGTATTACGCGATGCGGGTTTTCGCTTTCCACCGCTGATTGAGAGCATTCCTGAAGGTGGGCGAATGGATGTGAGCGCGGAGCGTTTGCCTGAACTGGATGCCGATTTTGTTTTTGCAACCTGGCGCGGTGACACCGGTGGTAAACCTCAGGATGAGCTGGCAGCAATGGAAAAAGTCATGCCGGGGTGGTGTCAGTTTCTGACGGCCTGTCGTTCAGGACGCTATGTGTTGATTTCTCGTGAAGAGGCGATTTCTAACTCCTTTGCATCTCTGGGGCTGATGGCTGCGCAGATACAATCACAAATTGCGGGACGACCTCTACCGGAGGCCAAATGATTCAGAAAGACAAAACGCGGGTTGATATTTATGGTGAGCGTTTTCGCACTCGCGCGAGTCAGCTAACGCCTGGGTTAAGAGCCGTCGCCAGCTACATTAATGAGCATCGTGAAGTGATACTCGAGCAAACGGCGATGGAAATTGCGGCCACGTTGAACACTTCCGATGCCACAGTGATTCGGGCTATCCAGGCCCTGGGATTTGCCGGGCTGCGCGATTTGAAACGCACTCTGGAACAGTGGCTTGGTCCAGCCCTTAGTTCCAGCGAAAAGATGTCTACGACGGTGAGTAACTTGACGAGCGATGTTAACACCGCAATCGACTTTGTTCTTGAAGGGCATTTGTATACCTGTAATGTCCTGTCAGAGCCTGAAAACCGCCACGCGCTTGCGCAAGCGGTAGCGTTGTTGGTGCAGGCACGGCAAGTCGCAATTTTTGGCATTGGCGCTTCGGGGATTCTGGCGGACTATACCGCACGACTATTCAACCGCATAGGCTTGCCTGCCACGGCGCTAAACCGTACGGGTATTGGCCTTGCCGAGCAATTGATCGCGCTTCAGCGAGGTGATGTTCTGATCATGATGGCGCAAAAATCTGCGCACCGGGAAGGGCTGACAACGCTGCGTGAAGCGAGACGGCTGGGGATCCCTGTTATTTTGCTGACAAACGCGCTGGATTCACGTTTTAGCAAAGACGCCAGTATCGTGATTCATGTTCCGCGCGGGGATGAAAAGGGGAAAACGCCACTACATGGTACGGTATTGTTGTGCCTGGAAATGATTGTCTGGTCGGTGGCTTCCGCGATGCCGCAGCGTGCGGTTAAAACCATTAAGCGAATTAACGATTTCCATCGGGGTTTGAAAACGGGAAGAAAGAATGGCTAATCTGACCTGAGGCCGGTAGCAACACCGGCCTCTTTTCAGGAAGGTTAAATCCCCGGTTGCAGGATGCGGATATTCATCTCCAGCACATCGCCTTTTACGGCCTCGCTGTACGCTTTCATGTGCGGGGTCTGCAAGTGCGCTTCAAGATGCGCGATACTTTCCCACTGCTCAATCATCACGATAGAGTCCGGCGCCATAGACTGGAAACTCACGCCAGCAGCGCAATCCACCATCGGCGCATAGCCGTGGCAACCTTCTTCCTTCAGTACGGTTGGAACGATTTTAGCAAATTGATCCAATACCGCCTGACGGTGATGTTGACCAGGACGAGTACGGATTTCTGCGATTACGGTAATCATGGTTAACTCCTTCTAAAGCCAGAGCCCTAGTTAACCAAAAATCTCTACAAGATGCTTGCGATATTCTTCAGTATAGCGGGGAACATCAGGCATTTTTATCACATCATTAGCGATAAATGTCGGCAGCGGTTCCATACCCAGGAATTGGTTTGCTTTATGGAACGGCAGATACACGCCGTCAACGCCAACGCCGTGGAAGAATTGGTCTTTTTCGGTGAAGGCTTCCATTGGTGCGTTCCAGGTCAGGGAAAGCATATATTTTTTGCCCTGTACCAGGCCGCCGGAGCCGTATTTTTTCGACGGATCTTTGCGGGTACGACCATCGCTGGCATACAGCGTGCCGTGACCTTCGGTGAACACATCATCGATATATTTCTTCACCGTCCACGGTGCGCCCATCCACCAGCCTGGCATCTGCCAGATCACCACATCAGCCCAGAGAAAGTTTTGTACTTCGGCTTTGACATCGTAGTCGCTCTCGGCGCGAACGATGCGGACATCATGCCCGAGGTCGCGCAGCGTGCCATCCGCGACTTCGGTCAGGGTGTCGTTCAGTTGACCATTGGAGTGGGCGAATTTTTTCGCGCCGTTGATAATCAGGATGTTGCTCATTTTTTATCCTCAAGGTGAGACGTTTGCCGACTATAGTACGTCACAGAGCGGTGCGGTGAAATTAGCAAAATGTGCAAAGTCTTTTGCGAATTTTGCAAAAATATCACCACTACCAGCGCACCTTCGCCTCAAATCCACCTTGTTCCGCATTCCCAAACACAACATTCATGCCATGTAATTTGGCGATTCGCTGGACAATCGACAGCCCAAGCCCGCTGCCGGTAGCGGTTTGTCCAGGGGGGCGGTAGAAACGTTCACCAATTCGCGCCAGTGCCTCTGGTGTCACACCGGGGCCGTTGTCTCTTATGGTGAAATTATCTGCATTCAGAGTGACGTCCACCACGCTGCCCTGTGGACTGTAACGTACTGCGTTATCCAGCAGATTTCGGACCAGTAGACTTAGCAATAGCGGTTGCCCGGTGCGTTTGATGCCGTGGGCATTGAGCGTCAGCCGCACGTCAATTTTTGCCTGCTGCGCCGTGTGGTAGATATCCATCACTGCCGATTGCAGGAGATCCTCAAGCGGAATCTCCGTGACGTCCTGAAGATTATCCAGCGAATCCAGCCGCGACAGGGTGAGCAATTGATCAACCAGGCGGGTAGCGCGATCGATCCCCGAATGTAATTGCATTAGTGCTTTTTTCCGTGCCTGTGGATCATCATCGGAAAGCTGTGCGACTTCGGTTTGCACTTTCAGCGCCGTTAATGGGCTGCGCAGTTCGTGAGCTGCATCAGAGGTAAAGCGCCGCTCACGGATCATCATCGCATGTGTACGATCGAACAGTTGATTCAGCGACTCGACCAGTGGACGCACTTCGCTGGGTACACCTGCGGTGTTAAGTGGTTTTTCTGAGTCGGGATCGCGCAAACGTAGCGCAAGCGCCAGTTTGTTCAGCGGCGAGAGTTCACGACCCAGCAGTACCATCATGATGATTAACATAATGGGTAACGCAACGAGCCACGGGATCAATTGCCCGGCGACAATCGCCAGCGCCATGTCTTCACGGTATTCCCATTCCTGACCTACAACGATGCGGTATTTACCATCAGACGACGTCATCCAGACAAAACGCCAGGGATCATCTTCATCTACCAGTTGACCGTTAGTAAATCCTTCACGTTGATAGTGATAGGGAATATCCTCCCCGTTGTCGCCATCGTTGAGCACCATTTTTCCATCGTGGGTAAAGATGGCAAAGGTTAGCGCATCATCATCTACATGACCGTGTTTGAATTTCTTCGGCGCTCTTGCCATACGATCTGCCGCGTTGATTTCGTTGAGATCGAGCGTACTTAACCGTTTGGCAAACAGCATTAACTGGGTATCGAACAACTCGTCGACGTTATCCGTTGTTTGCTTCCAGGCGACAAAACTGGAAAGCAGCCAGGTCACCGAGGCCAGAATCAAAAAGATCAGCGTCAGCCTGACTCGCAGACTAAGGCGTTGGGTAAATTTCATTTCTCACCTAATGTGTAGCCTATACCGTGAACGGTACGAATAAAGTCACTGCCGAGTTTGCGCCGCAGATGATGCACATGCACTTCGACGGCATTGCTGGTGACCTCTTCGTCCCAGGTATACAGTTTTTCTTCAATCAGTTTGCGCGGCAGTACCCGACCGGCGTTGCGCATCAGGAGTTCCAGCAGGGCAAATTCTTTTGGTTTTAACGTTAAGGGTTCACCTGCCAGGGTGGCGATACGTTTGCCGGGGTCAAGCATTACGTTGCCGTGGTGTAACTCATTACTGACTTGCCCGTTGCTTCGACGCATCAGGGCTTCCAGCCGGGCGGCGACTTCTATCAGCGCAAAAGGTTTGCACAGATAATCGTCGGCCCCCAGGCGCAAACCTTCTACGCGCTCCGCCAGTGCGTCGCGCGCGGTCAGGATCAGTACCGGCTCACGTTGACCTTTTTCTCGCCATTCGCGCAAAATATCGCGGCCATCCATTCCCGGTAAGGTTAAATCCAGAATTACCGCGTCGTAAGGTGCGCTATAGAGCGCCTCTTTTCCCTGACGACCTTCCGTAAACCAGTCGACGCTAAAACCCATCTTACTCAGACCTGTTTTGATGCCATCGCCAATCAGCATGTCATCTTCTATCAGTAAAATTCGCATCTTTTCATCCCTGCGATAACTGTATTTGTTGCAAGTAAACCGTGTTGTAACGTGCTCTGTACAGCCCTAAATTTTCTTTTTTTTCCTTAAGAAGTTGTTAAGGACTATCTTGTTTAATGCTCGGAAACAGACATTAAAGGGAGTAACAAACATGAAAAAATTCGCAGCAGCAATTGCAGTAATGGCCCTGTGCAGCGCACCGGTAATGGCAGCAGAGCAGGGTGGTTTTTCTGGCCCATCGGCAACACAAAGTCAGACCGGAGGATTCCAGGGGCCGAACGGCAGCGTAACTAACGTAGAAAACGCGAAATCTCTGCGTGACGACACCTGGGTAACCTTGCGCGGGAATATCGTTGAGCGCATCTCTGACGATCTGTACCTGTTCAAAGATGCCAGCGGCACCATCAATGTAGATATCGACCACAAACGCTGGAACGGTGTGACGGTAACGCCGAAAGATACGGTTGAGATTCAGGGCGAAGTGGATAAAGACTGGAACTCTGTTGAAATTGACGTTAAACAGATCCGCAAAGTAAACCCGTAATTTTACCGCTCCCGGGACGCGTTCCCGGGAATAATTTCGCAGGGAGGCAAAATGAAAAACCAGACCTTGAAAGTAAGTGTTATCGATTTTCCATCCACCCATGTGGCGATTTTGCCGCATCGCGGTAGTCCTGAGTTGCTCAACTACAGCGTGGCGAAATTTATCATGTGGCGCAAAGAGACGGGGCTTTCCCCTGTTAATCAAAGCCAGACCTTTGGCGTCGCCTGGGACGATCCTGCCACCACCGCACCAGATGCGTTTCGCTTTGATATCTGCGGCAGTGTTAACGAACCGATTCCGGAGAATCGTTATGGCGTGAGTAATGGTGAACTTACTTCGGGGCGCTATGCCGTTGCCCGCCATGTTGGCGATCCGGATAACATATCTCATACCATCTGGGCCATCATTCGCCGCTGGCTTCCTGAAAGTGGTGAGAAAATGCGTAAAGCACCGCTCCTGTTTCACTACACCAATCTTGCCGAAGAGATGACAGAGCAGCGACTGGAAACGGATGTTTATGTGCCGTTGGTGTGATGGGGAATCTTGTGAGCCAAATGTGTCTTTGTGCTTGATAAGTGGGTCGTTAACGAAAAGATTACTGCTCGCAAAAATTCTAAGTACCGCGATGCAGAGCATACCGTTTTGCAGCAGGTCGAGTATCTGGCCCTGGATAATTCGGTCACTGGCTATAACCGCTATCGCGCGGGAGAGGTCGATCTTACCTGGGTTCTGGCGCAGCAAATTCCCGCTATTGAAAAATCACGGCCTGGCGAGCTGCAGATTATCCCGCGTCTGAACAGCGAATATTACAATTTCAACACGCGGAAACCGCCGTTTGACGATGTGCGTGTCCGGCGGGCGCTATATCTGACGGTCGACAGGCCGTTAATCGCGCAAAAGGTACTCGGGCTGCGAACGCCTGCAACCACGCTGACGCCGCCAGAGATAGAAGTTTTTAGTGCGACGACGTTCGATGAATTGCAACAGCCAATGAGTGAGCGCGTCGCGACGGCAAAAGCCTTGCTGAAACAGGCGGGATACGACGCCTCTCACCCGCTACGCTTTGAACTGTTCTACAACAAATACGATCTGCATGAGAAAACGGCGATAGCCTTGTCTTCCGAATGGAAAAAATGGCTTGGCGCACAGGTGACGCTGCGCACGATGGAGTGGAAAACGTATCTTGATGCCCGGCGTAGCGGTGATTTCATGTTGTCGCGGCAGTCGTGGGATGCGACGTACAATGATGCTTCCACTTTCCTGAACACGCTTAAAAGCGATAGTGAAGAGAACGTCGGTGACTGGAAAAACACGCAGTATGACGCGATATTGAATCAGGCGGCGCAAACCACTGATGCGGGGAAACGTAACGTGCTGTATCAACAGGCCGAGGCCATTATCAACCAGCAGGCTCCGCTCATTCCCATCTACTATCAACCGCTGATCAAACTGCTTAAACCCTACGTTGGCGGTTTCCCGCTGCATAATCCTCAGGATTATGTTTACAGCAAAGAGTTGTATATCAAGGCACATTGATGCCTTTATCGCCGCCGGAGCACGTCCGGCGGCGCTAATGACGCTGATCTCCTGTGACTCGACGCGGCAGATAATGTAGTATCTCCAGCAATATTGCCCCTTTGAAGGCTGGCGAATAAGTTGAGGAATCAGAATTAATGAGCGATATGGCAGAGCGCCTTGCGCTGCATGAGTTTACGGAGAACGCCTACTTAAACTACTCCATGTACGTGATCATGGACCGTGCGTTGCCGTTTATTGGTGATGGTCTGAAACCCGTTCAACGCCGCATTGTGTATGCGATGTCAGAACTGGGCCTGAATGCTACCGCCAAATTTAAAAAGTCGGCTCGTACTGTCGGTGACGTACTGGGTAAATACCATCCGCATGGCGACAGCGCCTGCTATGAAGCGATGGTGCTGATGGCACAGCCATTCTCTTACCGTTATCCGCTGGTGGACGGGCAGGGGAACTGGGGGGCGCCGGACGATCCGAAATCGTTCGCAGCAATGCGTTACACCGAATCCCGCCTGTCGAAATATTCCGAGCTTTTATTAAGTGAACTGGGGCAAGGAACGGCGGATTGGGTGCCAAACTTCGACGGCACGTTGCAAGAGCCGAAAATGCTCCCTGCCCGCTTGCCGAATATTTTACTTAACGGCACCACTGGCATTGCCGTCGGCATGGCGACGGATATTCCGCCGCACAACCTGCGTGAAGTCGCGCAGGCGGCAATCGCCTTAATTGAGCAGCCCAATACCACGCTCGACCAGTTACTGGATATCGTGCAGGGGCCGGACTACCCGACCGAAGCGGAAATCATTACCTCCCGAGCGGAGATCCGCAAAATCTACGAAAACGGTCGCGGTTCTGTGCGTATGCGCGCGGTGTGGAAGAAAGAAGATGGCGCGGTGGTTATCAGCGCACTACCGCATCAGGTTTCTGGCGCGCGCGTACTGGAACAGATTGCTGCGCAAATGCGCAACAAGAAGCTGCCGATGGTTGACGATCTGCGCGATGAATCTGACCACGAGAACCCGACCCGTCTGGTGATCGTGCCGCGTTCCAACCGCGTGGATATGGAGCAGGTGATGAATCACCTCTTCGCCACCACCGATCTGGAAAAGAGCTATCGTATTAACCTCAATATGATCGGTCTGGATGGGCGTCCTGCGGTGAAAAATCTGCGGGAAATCCTCTCCGAATGGCTGGTGTTCCGTCGTGATACCGTACGCCGCCGTCTGAACTATCGTCTGGAGAAAGTCCTCAAGCGCCTGCATATCCTCGAAGGTTTGCTGGTGGCATTTCTCAACATCGACGAAGTGATTGAGATCATTCGTAATGAAGATGAACCGAAACCGGCGCTGATGTCGCGCTTCGGCATTACGGAAACTCAGGCGGAAGCGATTCTCGAACTGAAACTGCGTCACCTCGCCAAACTGGAAGAGATGAAGATTCGCGGTGAGCAGAACGAGCTGGAAAAAGAGCGCGATCAGTTGCAAGGCATTCTGGCTTCCGAGCGCAAAATGAATAACCTGCTGAAGAAAGAGCTACAGGCCGACGCACAAGCGTATGGTGACGATCGCCGTTCGCCGCTGCAGGAACGCGAAGAAGCGAAAGCGATGAGCGAGCACGACATGTTGCCGTCTGAGCCGGTTACCATTGTGTTGTCGCAGATGGGCTGGGTGCGTAGTGCCAAAGGCCATGATATCGACGCCCCAGGTCTGAACTACAAAGCAGGTGATAGTTTCAAAGCTGCGGTGAAAGGCAAGAGTAACCAGCCTGTGGTGTTTGTAGACTCTACCGGACGCAGCTACGCTATCGACCCCATTACGCTGCCCTCAGCGCGTGGTCAGGGCGAACCGCTCACCGGTAAACTAACGTTGCCGCCAGGCGCTACCGTTGATCACATGCTAATGGAAAGCGACGATCAGAAACTGTTGATGGCTTCCGATGCAGGTTACGGATTCGTCTGTACCTTTAACGATCTGGTGGCGCGTAACCGTGCAGGTAAGGCACTGATTACTCTGCCAGAAAACGCGCATGTTATGCCGCCAGTGGTGATTCAGGATCCTTCCGATATGTTGCTGGCGATCACTCTGGCTGGACGTATGCTGATGTTCCCGGTCAGTGAGCTCCCGCAACTGTCGAAGGGTAAAGGCAACAAGATCATTAACATCCCGTCGGCAGAAGCCGCTCGTGGCGAGGATGGTCTTGCACATCTGTATGTCCTGCCTCCACAAAGTACGCTGACGATTCATGTCGGGAAACGCAAAATCAAACTGCGCCCGGAAGAGTTGCTGAAAGTGACCGGTGAGCGTGGCCGTCGCGGCACCTTGATGCGTGGTTTACAGCGTATCGACCGCGTCGAGATTGACTCCCCGCGGCGTGCTGACAGCGAAGAGTAAAATGCAAGAGAGGGCCGTACCTTCTCCTGTCAAAAAGGTGAACCGGATGAAACGTTGAAGTCGTCATCCGGTGCCGCATTTAGTCTGTATAAACAATAAAAATTCCCTTGAAACCGTTGTTTATTCATGCGTTGCGATTAACAATACGTTTTTCCAGAGAGCGGCTTTTAACAATGCCCTAACCTGATTTCAGGTGACGTACAATGCCAGTCTCTCAGATCTTCAGAGGGTGTTATGCTATATATCTTTCGTCTTATTATTACCGTTATTTACAGCATCTTAGTCTGTGTATTCGGCTCTATTTACTGCCTTTTCAGCCCGCGTAATCCGAAGCATGTGGCTACCTTCGGGCATATGTTTGGTCGTCTTGCGCCGCTGTACGGCCTGAAGGTCGAATGTCGCAAACCTGCTGATGCTGAAAGCTACGGCAATGCTATCTATATCGCTAACCACCAGAACAACTATGACATGGTGACGGCATCAAACATCGTGCAGCCGCCGACAGTCACTGTGGGTAAAAAGAGTTTGCTATGGATCCCCTTCTTTGGGCAGTTGTACTGGTTAACCGGTAACTTATTGATCGACAGAAACAATCGCACTAAAGCGCACGGCACGATCGCCGAAGTGGTGAATCATTTCAAAAAACGCCGTATCTCCATCTGGATGTTTCCGGAAGGAACGCGCAGCCGTGGTCGCGGTCTGCTGCCGTTTAAAACAGGGGCATTTCATGCTGCGATTGCCGCAGGCGTTCCGATTATTCCCGTGTGTGTTTCCACGACTTCGAATAAGATTAATCTTAACCGACTGAATAATGGTTTAGTGATCGTAGAAATGCTGCCGCCAATTGATGTCAGTCAATATGGTAAAGATCAGGTTCGCGAGTTGGCTGCCCATTGTCGTTCGATAATGGAACAAAAAATCGCCGAGCTCGATAAAGAAGTCGCAGAGCGCGAAGCCGCCGGAAAAGTTTAAGTCGGCAATCTGTTTTTTGCGGGAACACTTTCCTGCACGGTATTACTTTAGCCAGTTTTACATGGAGCAAATATGTCACTCAGTCGGCGTCAGTTCATTCAGGCATCGGGGATTGCACTCTGTGCAGGTGCTGTCCCCCTGAAGGCCAGCGCAGCCGGTCAACAGCAACCATTGCCCGTTCCGCCGCTGCTTGAATCTCGCCGTGGGCAACCGCTGTTTATGACCGTACAGCGTGCGCACTGGTCATTTACGCCAGGAACGCGCGCGTCGGTTTGGGGTATCAATGGTCGCTATCTTGGGCCGACTATCCGCGTCTGGAAGGGCGATGATGTTAAGCTGATTTACAGCAACCGACTGACAGAAAATGTCTCAATGACGGTGGCCGGGCTACAGGTGCCAGGCCCACTGATGGGCGGTCCGGCACGCATGATGTCGCCAAACGCTGACTGGGCGCCCGTACTCCCCATTCGCCAGAACGCAGCGACCTTGTGGTATCACGCCAATACCCCCAACCGCACGGCACAGCAGGTCTATAACGGCCTTGCCGGAATGTGGCTGGTGGAAGATGAAGTCAGCAAGTCGCTGCCAATCCCTAACCATTATGGCGTGGATGATTTTCCAGTCATTATCCAGGATAAAAGGCTGGATAACTTTGGCACGCCGGAATACAGCGAGCCAGGAAGCGGCGGCTTTGTTGGCGATACGTTATTGGTCAACGGTGTGCAAAGCCCGTACGTTGAAGTCTCGCGTGGTTGGGTGCGCTTGCGACTGCTGAACGCGTCGAACTCTCGTCGCTATCAACTACAGATGAGCGATGGTCGCCCGTTACATGTGATTTCTGGCGATCAGGGATTCCTGCCTGCGCCAGTGTCGGTGAAGCAACTTTCGCTGGCACCGGGCGAGCGCCGCGAGATTCTGGTGGATATGAGCAACGGTGATGAAGTGTCTATCACCTGTGGCGAAGCGGCGAGCATTGTTGATCGTATTCGTGGCTTCTTTGAGCCATCCAGCATTCTGGTTTCCACGCTGGTGCTAACGCTGCGCCCAACCGGTCTTCTGCCGCTGGTCACAGACAGTCTTCCGATGCGCCTGCTGCCAACCGAAATCATGGCCGGTTCGCCGATTCGCAGCCGTGATATCAGTCTGAGTGATGACCCGGGTATCAATGGAAAGCTGTGGGACGTCAACCGTATTGATGTCACCGCGCAGCAAGGAACATGGGAGCGCTGGACCGTACGAGCAGATGAACCGCAAGCGTTCCATATTGAAGGCGTGATGTTCCAGATCCGCAACGTTAACGGCGCAATGCCGTTCCCGGAAGACAGAGGCTGGAAAGATACCGTTTGGGTCGACGGACAAGTGGAGCTGCTTGTCTATTTCGGTCAGCCTTCCTGGGCGCACTTCCCGTTCTACTTTAATAGCCAGACGCTGGAAATGGCCGATCGCGGCTCGATAGGGCAGCTGTTGGTCAATCCGATACCGTAATGGACCAATTAAATCTCCTGGCGATATGCAGTCCTCACAGTGAGTAAAGACGTAAACAGACGGGCCTGAATCATTCAGGCCCGTCTGTTTGTCAGGTTGAAAATAACCCAGGCAGCATCAGACTGAGCTGCGGGAAATAACAAATCATTGCCATCACCACAAACAATGCCAGAAACATCGGCAGCAATGGTTTTATTACCTTGTCGATACTGACCTTGCCAATACTGCAACCAACAAACAGAATGGTACCGACAGGAGGTGTGCAAAGACCGATGGTTAAGTTGAAAACCATAATAATGCCGAAGTGAATCGGATCTATCCCCAGATGTTGGGCGATCGGCAGAAAAATAGGTGTAAATATCAGGATCGCTGGTGTGATATCCATAAAGGTGCCAACGATCA
Source organism: Escherichia sp. E4385 (assembly GCF_963883145.1). NCBI lineage: Bacteria > Pseudomonadati > Pseudomonadota > Gammaproteobacteria > Enterobacterales > Enterobacteriaceae > Escherichia > Escherichia sp. E4385. The sequence continues at coordinate 110,845 of NZ_CAWOOJ010000009.1, read as the reverse complement.
ACAGAATGATATTAATGATAAGAAGAATGACCCATTTGTTATCCGAAACGCTGGTAATCAATTCGTTGATTAACTCAGGCACATCAGCATTCGTCATGGCCCATGACATCCCCATCGAACAGCCTACCAGTAACAGAACAATTGAACTGGTTACCACCGAATCTAACAGAATATCATTGAGCTTCTTAAGGGTGATTTCCCGGTAAATCATCGCCAGGGATAAACTATAAATTACTGCTATTGCCGATGCTTCTGTGGGCGTAAATACCCCCGCGATAATACCGCCAATAATGATAAAAATAAGCATCAGGCTGGGTATTGATTCACGGAATATTTGCAAAAACTGACGAAAATTGATGCGTTCTGCCACTGGATAATGGTTACGTCGTGCATAAAGAGCCGCCACAAACATTAAAGCAGCAGCGGTGAGAATGCCTGGCAAGTATCCAGCTAAGAACAACGCTGCAACAGAAGTGCCTCCACTGGCGAGGGAATAAACAATCAACACATTGCTCGGTGGGATCATCAGACCAATGGGGGCAGAGGCAATATTCACTGCCGCAGAGAACGCCGGATCATAGCCCTCTTTTTCCTGCAGTGGTGACATAATCCCACCTACCGCGGCGGCTGACGCAACAGCAGAACCTGAAATAGCACCAAACAGCGTGTTTGCAAGGATATTACAATGAGCCAGTGAGCCAGGCAGACGCCCAACTAATGCTTGCGCCAGGTTAACCAGCCGCCGGGCGATGCCTCCGGTATTCATAATGTTTCCGGCTAACACGAAAAAGGGAATGGCTAATAACGTAAAGCCATCCAGTCCCACTGTCATTTTTTGCGAAATCACAGAAATGGCGGCATCGGGAGGTAAGGCAGTAATAATAGATAACAGTGAAGAAAGGCCAATAGCAAAAGTAATTGGCACACCTATTGCCAGCATGACGGCAAAACTGCCAAATAAAATTAAGACGGGGTAGATATATTCAAAGTCCATACTTCCCTCGTTAATGAGAATTCCGTTTACGATAGTTGTCAATAATATTCATCACTGAATACCAGACCAGAATAAGCCCACTGGCAGGCATAACCCAATAGACCTTATCCATCGGCCATTTTAATACAGGAGAAATTTGTCCAACATGTTGTGCTTTTTCAACAACAATGTTTCCTCCATAGATCATGAAAATAACTGCAAAAACAGTAATAATAATTTGGATAAAACTGTCAAGCGTCAGAACAGATGCCGCAGGAAGTTTCTGCGCCAATAAATCAATCGCCAGATGTTTTTTTAACCCAGCGGTATATACACCGCCAAGTAAAATCATCCACATAAATAAAATCTGGGTAAATTCATCAAGCACGGTGCTGGGAGCGTTAAAAATAAAACGAGCAATAACTTGCCATGTTACGCAGAACACCATAATGGCGAGAATAATACAGCAGCATCCGGCAAGGATCTTATTAAGAATATGAGTGAGTGTGCGCATAAGTCTTCCATGAAAGGGCAGGGATTACCTGCCCATTAGGGTTACATACTTTCTACTTGCTCAAGGTTTTTGGCCGATTGTGCATCTTTCGCTTTAAATTCATCGTATAGCGGTTTTACGCGTTCTTTGAAAGCGGATTTATCAACATCAACCACTGTTGCGTTCATCTCTTTCATTTTGTCGTAGGCTTCTTTTTCAGCGGCAGGCCAGATGACATCTTTCATTTGCATCATTGATTCATCGGCTGCCTTTAATAATGCCGTACGCTCTTTGTCGCCAAGTTTATTCAACACATTGGTGCTAATAATTAACACATCAGGCACCATGGTGTGTTCATCACGTGAATAGACTTTTGCCACCTCGGCGTGACGCATATCAGAATAGACAACGGTATTGTTCTCTCCGCCATCAACAACACCTTGCTGGAGCGCAGTGTAAAGTTCTCCCTGAGCCATCGGTGTGGCGGCACCGCCAAGTGCTTTCATCATTGCAATGGCGCTGGGGCTTTGTTGAACCCTAATTTTCATTCCTGCTAAATCTTCAGGTTTTGTAATCGGTTTATTGGAATAAAAACTTCTCGCACCGCCGTCATAATACGTAATACCCACAAAACCTTTGCTTTCTGATGACTTGAGTATTTGTTTACCTAAATCGCTTTGCAGAACGCGATAATAATGCTCACGGTCGCGGAATAAGAAAGGCAGACTGAAAAGACTGTAATCCGGGGCGAAAGATTCCAGTGACGCAGCATTCACTTTCACCATCTGCAATGCGCCAGAGTTCATTAGTTCCAGTGATTCGCGCTCGTTACCCAATGTCGCATTTGGGTAAATACGAATAACTAGTTCACCATTAGAATATTCTTTGGTTTTATCAGCTAAATAGCTTAATGCTTTATGGACAGCATGGCTTTTATCCTGATTATGACTGAGTTTTAATGTTGTTTTTGCCAGTGTGGTATTGGAAATTAATAAACAACTGGTCAACAGCATAAGCGATGCCGTCAGAGGACGAAGTGCTTTCATATCCTGCTCCTGGTTAATATAACAGAAACGATAAATACAGCGCTTTTCTATCGTTAGAATAAAAAGAGATTATTAATTCTCTGTCAGATAATGGAAAATCCCTGCCGGAACGGGAATACCTTCCTGCTGACATTTTTCTTTATAGTGCATTTGTGGATCGTTCGGTGCTAATACTTTTTCAACGCCGGGAACCGGTTTAACGGCATGAAGTTCCGTGACCATTTGCGCCATAGTTTCAGCAAAAACAGGATTGCCGAGCTTTTTCGGATCGATGGCAATAACCAAACTTGCCAGCTTACGCATCTTGTCATAATCGCCATACATGCGAACAATATGGTTACCAAAATTCGCATTCATCAGCACGCCAGTCAGTGCATCTATAGCCAGCGCAATGCCTGAACCTTTGTGCTGACCGAAAGGTAACAGGTTTTCAATTTTATGCGGATCAGTGGTGCCATTACCGTCTTTATCTATCGCCAGTCCTTCACCAATATGTTTTCCGGTTTCCTTTGCATGAAGTATTTTGCCGAAAGCCGTGGCACTGGTCGCCATATCAACAATCATCGGATGGCTGTTTTCCACCGGAAAGCCAAAGGCGATGGGGTTAGTTCCCAAAAAGCGCCCGGCACCGCCATGAGGCGCTACGCAGGTATCGGTTTGCGTCATTACGATAGCAATCAATCCTTGGTTGGTGACCATCTCTGCAAAATAAGACAACGCGCCACAGTGAGAGGCGTTTTTAACGCTAACAAACCCAAGACCTTCTTCCTGTGCCAGTTTGATGGCGTGCTCTGTGGCGCTAATTAATGCTGAATGCCCCATCCCGTCATCAGAGTCGAGAATGGCCACTGACGGTGATATTTGCTCAATACTAAATTGCGCGGTTTTATTTAACCCTCCGGCAGCAAGGCGAGTGCAATAATGTTCGACACGCATAACACCGTGAGAATGCACACCGGTAATATCGGCATGTACTAAAACATCCGTAACTTGTTGTGCGGTGTTAGTATCCAGCCCGGCAGTATATAATTTGTGGTGTACCAGTGATTTTAAATTTGCTTCACCGACATAAACAGTTGTCATCTTTGTTCCCTTAAAAAGTGATCACACCCTTGACCATATTTTTATTTTCTACAACGTTACGTTGGTAATTTTCGCCAACATTAAAGAAATTAAATTCCTGGTTTTTCATTAAGTTTTCGTGAATTTTATTGCTGCGCATCAGTTCAATAACTAACGTGAAATCTTCCCGTGTGGCATTGCGACTACTGAGTAACGTTGTCTCTTTTTTATGGAAAGTCGGATCGTCAATAACGAGTTCACCGATATACAAACCGATGAAAACAATTTTGCCGCCATGACGAATAAGATTGACATCCTGACTCATCGAGGCTTTATTTCCCGTAGCATCAAGTACGACGCAAGCCAGTTCGCCGCCAAACACTTCACTAAGCGCGGCAATAAAACCTTCCTGTGTGGGATCGAAGGCATTAATAGCAAGATTATCCACAACGTGCTGGCGACGTTGACTATCAATATCAGCAACAACAACCTGCGCCCCTTTAGCCCTGGCGATGGCTGCCGTTGCCAGACCGATTGGCCCGGCGCCAATCACCAGTACGTTTTGTGCAGCCTTGATCTCAGCCCGACGAACGGCATGTGCACCAATGGCGAAGCATTCAACCAATGCGCCGGCGCTGTCGCTGACCTCGTCAGGGAGCGGCACAAGGTTGTCTTCACGTACCGCAAGGTACTCACTAAAACCCCCATCCTGATGCACGCCATACAGCGAAACACGTTCACAGCAGTTCGTTTTCTCTTCCCGACAGGCGGCGCACTCGCCACACGGAATGCATGGGATAACGGAATAGCGCTGGCCTGATTGTGCCGTTTGACACTGACTGCCTTGTGAAACTGCTTCGGCGCATATTTCATGACCTAATACACGTGGGTAGCTAAAAAAAGGCTGTCTGCCGGCAAATGCGTGAATATCCGTACCACAGATACCCACGGCTTTAATTTTTAATAGCACTTCGTTATCTGCTGGCACGGGAATATCTTTTTCCACATACTCCATAACACCAGGCTGCTGGCAAATTAATGTTTTCATTTCTGCTCGTCCGATAATAATTGGCTGATAGTGGCCTTGATGCCCTTGTTTTTTATATTTGCAAAGGCAATTTTTATTTCATTTATAAAGGGCTGATGATTACTTAATTCACCAAATATGGCGCTAAGGTGTAGTAATGCGAGCGCCTGTTGCCATGCGTCTTGTTGTTCCTTTATTAGCGCATGAAATTGTTCACTCATTGGATCAGCGACAGACTGGCTTTTCTCAACAGCTTCAATGACATAATGCAACCAACCAGCAACGAGCAGTGACAGAACAGCATTGTTTTGCTTTTGCTGATGCAATTTAAGCCAGGGAGTTAGCGCACGCTGGGGAAGCTTTTGCGAACCATCCATAGCGATTTGCCCCGTACGGTGTGCAACATTACGGTTGCTAAAGCGTTCAATTAACAGGTCGGCGTATTCCTGGACGTCGATATTTAAATCAGGATTAAGTGTTCGGGCTTGTTCATTGATCATCAGATGGCGGGTAATGGAACGAAAATTAGCGTCTTCCATGCATTGCCAGATAAATTCATAGCCTGCCAGTGAGCCGTTATAAGCCAGAAATGAATGGCTACCGTTTAACATGCGTAACTTCATCTCTTCATAAGGCTGAACATTGCTGACAAACATCGCGCCTGCTTTATCCCATTCCGGTCGCCCATGCACAAAATTATCTTCGATCACCCACTGGCGAAATGATTCGCAGACAATCCCGCAGGGATCGGCATAACCAGTTTTAGTTTCCAGTAAGGCGAATTGCGATTCGGTCATTGCCGGAACAATGCGGTCGACCATCGTGCCTGGAAATGAGACATTTTCTTCGATCCACTGAGCCAGGGGCAGGTCCAGTTGTCGGGCAAAACCGAGAACGGCATTTCGCGTCAGATGCCCATTGTCTGGCAAGTTATCGCAGGAGAGCACACTAAAAGCGGCAAGTCCGGCTGCTTTACGTTGTTGCAAAGCACAGACGATCAAGCCAATAGCCGACTGAGGCGCATCCGGGTTTTGTAGATCGTGTTTGATTAATCCATTGGTGAGATCAAGTGATCGCGTTTGCGAATCGAGGCAATAGCCTTTCTCGGTGATGGTTAATGAAACGATTTTTACCTGAGGTTCAGTCAATTTCTGGATTGCTGCGGCAATACCGTCCACGGGGGTATGGATACCGCCAGTCACCGAGCGTACAAGGCGTGAGGTAGATTGCGATGCAGACGTTTCCACCACCGAAAACAGCCCATTTTGCGCATTTAAGTTTTCGATCAGTTGAGCATCACCAAACAGGTTGATCTCAAAGATCCCCCAGCAGGTGTTCGAAAGCTGATTAGTAAGATCAGTATAGACAGCCTGGTGTCCGCGATGAAAAGCGCCAAAACCAATGTGGACAATATCAGCCTGTAACCCGTCTCGAGGCCAGGTGGTGACCTGATCATGGTGGGCGACAGTGATGCTCTCGTTCCCTGACATTATGTGCTTACTCCTGGTAGTTGGTGTGTGTAGACCAATTTACATAATTCATTAGACCAAAAACAGAGAGATGCATCACGCTTGCAGAGAAAGGTAAAAGTACGGAACAGAACAAGAGGAAGTGATTTGAGATGGATGACAAACGTAAAACTGCCTGATGCGCTACGCTGATCAGGCTGGCGATGATTGTGTAACGTATTTAATTTTAATTTTTTATGCCAGATTAGGTATTCACACTGCATTCGGCACGAGCAAAGCGCGCTTTATCATCAGTCCGTTGATAATTTATTAGACCAATTAACAAGATAGAGTGTACCAGATGAGGGGGGATGCAGAGCCAGCGTCATTTTTCACGTCAGCTCTGGATAAATGAAGGTTAACGAGCGAAGAAAAAGTCATCAAAGTCGCTAATGGAAGCGTCTTGTTTGAAGATTTTGATCAGTTCATTTTTGCTGTTTTCCAGATGGTTCCAGGACGCTTCTCTGGCAAGCTCTGAATCTTTCTGTTGCAGCGCAAGGACAATAGCCCGGTGATCTTCCAGCCATTGCAGACGCAAAGGCTTTTCGTGCAAATACTTGTAGTTCAGCTTCTTCCAGCGGGGGTTTTCTGTGCGCACTGCCCGCCATAATTCGGCGGCTTGTTTGATCAGCACACGATTTTGCGTTGCTTCGGCAATAAGGCTATGAAATCGGTGATCCAGCTCTTCAAATTTATCACTTTCCGCTGCGATCGCCTTTTCCTGCAAGCTAATGATTTTCTTTAATTCTTGTAATTCGTTAAAGCTGATCTGGCTGGCTGCAAAACCGGTAATATTGCTCTCGATCACCTGGCGTGCCTGCAACAGTTCGAACGGGCCAATTTCTGAATAAGGCATTAATGATTTCTGATTGAGCTTATCGGTGGAATCGACAAAGAAGATCCCTGACCCTTGCTTCACATTCAGTACGCCTTTGAGTTCCAGCATAATGATGGCTTCACGAATGGTAGTCCGGCTGGTATTAAACCGCTCGCTCAGTTCACGTTCTGAAGGTAAGCGCTCTCCGGCTTTGAATACGCCTGAATACAGCAACTCTTCAATTTGTAGACCAATATCGTAATAGCGGCGCTTTGTAATAACCTGTTCCATACCTTGCCTTACTGTGGGTGTCCTCGGATAGCCGATCGTCGTGCAACATGACCTGAACGTTGCTGATCGGCATAAATAGTAGCGGCAGTTGCCACGATACCGCTAGCCTTAAATGTGTTTGCCCCGATCGGCAGTGAAAACTTCACCAGGGTATTTCGTCACCGTTTATCAACATCACTTCATTTCCGCGCGTGATACAGCGTATAATCCCCGGCCTTTGATTATTTTTTTACCATTTCTGGAAGCAAAATGAGCTCTATCTCCCTGATCCAACCGGATCGCGACCTGTTCTCCTGGCCGCAGTACTGGGCCGCCTGTTTTGGACCGGCACCGTTTTTGCCGATGTCTCGTGAAGAGATGGATCAACTTGGCTGGGATAGCTGCGACATCATTTTGGTTACTGGCGACGCGTATGTCGATCACCCAAGCTTCGGGATGGCGATTTGCGGTCGTATGCTGGAAGCGCAGGGCTTTCGCGTTGGGATCATCGCCCAGCCGGACTGGAGCAGCAAAGACGATTTCATGCGTCTGGGTAAACCGAATCTGTTTTTCGGCGTTACCGCAGGCAATATGGACTCGATGATCAACCGTTACACTGCCGATCGCCGTTTACGTCATGACGACGCTTACACGCCGGATAACGTCGCAGGTAAGCGTCCGGATCGCGCCACACTGGTTTATACCCAGCGTTGTAAAGAGGCGTGGAAAGATGTGCCGGTGATCCTCGGCGGTATCGAAGCCAGCCTGCGTCGTACCGCGCATTATGATTATTGGTCTGACACCGTGCGCCGCTCGGTGCTGGTGGATTCTAAAGCCGACATGCTGATGTTCGGTAACGGTGAGCGTCCGCTGGTGGAAGTGGCGCACCGTCTGGCAATGGGCGAGCCGATTAGCGAAATCCGCGATGTGCGTAATACCGCGATTATCGTGAAAGAGGCGCTGCCAGGCTGGAGCGGCGTGGATTCCACCCGTCTCGATACCCCGGGCAAAATCGACCCGATCCCGCATCCGTATGGCGAAGATTTGCCGTGCGCGGATAACAAACCGGTGGCGCCGAAAAAACAAGAAGCCAAAGCCGTTACCGTGCAGCCACCGCGCCCGAAACCGTGGGAAAAAACCTACGTGTTGCTGCCTTCTTTCGAGAAAGTGAAGGGCGATAAAGTCCTGTACGCCCATGCTTCGCGTATTCTGCACCACGAAACTAACCCAGGCTGCGCCCGAGCATTGATGCAAAAACATGGCGACCGCTATGTGTGGATCAACCCGCCTGCTATTCCTCTTTCTACCGAAGAGATGGACAGCGTCTTTGCGCTGCCGTATAAGCGCGTGCCACATCCGGCTTATGGTAACGCCCGTATTCCGGCTTACGAAATGATTCGTTTCTCGGTCAATATTATGCGCGGCTGCTTTGGCGGCTGCTCTTTCTGCTCTATTACCGAGCATGAAGGGCGCATTATTCAGAGCCGTTCGGAAGATTCGATCATCAATGAGATTGAAGCGATCCGCGACACCGTTCCTGGCTTTACTGGCGTGATTTCCGATCTCGGTGGGCCAACTGCCAACATGTATATGTTGCGCTGCAAATCGCCACGCGCCGAGCAAACTTGTCGCCGTTTGTCGTGCGTTTACCCAGATATTTGTCCGCATATGGACACTAACCACGAACCGACCATCAATCTCTATCGCCGTGCTCGCGATCTCAAAGGTATCAAGAAGATCCTGATCGCTTCCGGCGTGCGTTACGACATTGCCGTGGAAGACCCGCGCTATATCAAAGAGCTGGCGACCCATCACGTCGGCGGTTATCTGAAGATTGCCCCGGAACATACCGAAGAAGGGCCGTTATCGAAGATGATGAAGCCGGGCATGGGCAGTTATGACCGCTTTAAAGAGCTGTTCGATACCTATTCCAAACAGGCAGGTAAAGAGCAGTATCTGATCCCCTATTTCATCTCCGCGCACCCGGGTACGCGTGATGAAGATATGGTGAACCTGGCGCTGTGGCTGAAAAAGCATCGCTTCCGTCTCGACCAGGTGCAGAACTTCTATCCGTCGCCGCTGGCTAACTCGACCACCATGTATTACACCGGGAAAAACCCGCTGGCGAAGATTGGCTATAAGAGCGAAGACGTTTTCGTACCGAAGGGCGACAAACAGCGTCGTTTGCATAAAGCGTTGTTGCGTTACCACGATCCGGCAAACTGGCCGTTAATCCGCCAGGCGCTGGAAGCAATGGGTAAAAAGCATCTGATTGGCAGCCGTCGCGATTGCTTAGTGCCTGCGCCAACCATTGAAGAGATGCGTGAAGCTCGTCGCCAGAACCGCAATACCCGTCCGGCGTTGACCAAACATACGCCGATGGCGACCCAGCGTCAGACGCCTGCTACGGCAAAAAAAGCGTCGTCTACGCAATCTCGTCCGGTGAATGCTGGCGCGAAGAAACGCCCTAAAGCAGCGGTCGGACGTTAAAAAAAATCCCCGGTAACAGAATGCTGCCGGGGATTGTTTTGTCATTCCGCATACATACGCAAGCAGCGCAGGCAATCGAAATAGTCCTGCGCATCAAGACGCGTATTGGCTCTGTTAGCTTCAGATTTTGCCGCATAGATTTGTGGGCGTAATGCTTTCATATCCTGCTCAAGTCGGGTGATTTTGGCATTTAATGTTTGCACATTGCTCGCCAGTTGATTGACCTTTTGCTCATTGACGCACCCATTTAATAAGCCAGTTACCAGAATTAGTGTTCCCACGCTGAAAGTCTTTTTCATTATTTATTTCTCCCTGTTTTTTATTGTTATGATTAATGGTTGATTGATGTTTAGTGGAGTATTACCACCGTGGCGGGTGCGCCCAAATTCCGTCTGGCCATCTTCCGGCATCATCCAGCCGTGTGTTAACTTTTTCTGCCGCTTCTTTCGCTACCTGAATTTCCTGACGTAAAGCGTTGATATCCTGTTGGAGTTGATCGACTTTTATATTTATCAGATGAATATCATTTTCTACATGACTGATTTTTTCATTACTGACGCAGCCTGTGAGTATGAACATTAGAAAAAAGAGTAACAGTTGATTATTCATTTCCAGTTTCCTTTATCTGGTATTAATTATTCCGCTCACCGCTGTAATCTGGCGGCAGTCTTCGCTTCAATCTGTTTAAGTAAACTTCCGCCGCCTGGGCGGATAAAATCGGCAATTTCCCACTTACCTTCACGCCGCTGTAAAACAAATTCTTGCTCTTCGCTGTTGCCATTGGTCAATGCAAAACGAACATAAATACGAGCGGAGTCGGAAGTTTTCTCCAGCACACGAATTTCATCAACGCGTGAAAATAACGACTCTTCGCCAAAACAGATTGGGTTGTCGTAGATAAATTGCCGCTCTAATTGCATATCTTCATCGGAGTTGCTGCCAGTCTTGAAGGTGGTTTTATAGAAGGCATTAACAGCCTGGCGATAGGTGTTGGAAACAACCCACGTCCAGGGCCAGCTATAATGAGTGATATGGTCAAACAACTCGGCGACAAAGGCTTCAGGTTGCTCTTTTTGCAGCGATGCCAGTAGCGCCAATATTTTTTCATTCTCACCATTAACCGACTGCCAGACGCTGCCATGATTGCTGACAATATCGTCAATCACCCAACGACCATTTTCTGCCACCATCTTCAGTGTTTGCGTGGTCTTTTCTTTATCGTCTTTATAGGGACGAAAGCGCACAAGGGCATCTACGTGATCGGCATCCGTTTGAGTAACCGCGACACTTTCTAACACCAGATCGCCGTAATCCTGACAATCGCAAACCGGATCGTAATCCAGCCAGCCAATATTACCCGGCAGTGTGAGATTGTCATTCAAGGTTAGTGCCTTTTGCATTCGCGTTGATGTTATTGCTTGCTCACTGTTATCAGCGAAATAAGGAACACTAGCCCCACCGGTATAGTGTTGATAAATCTGCCTGACTGTTTGTTCAGCGGTTAGCGAGGGGGATTGCGCCTGGAGGGTAAAACTTAAAAAGGCTGCCAAAAACAGAACCATTATTTTCATCTGTTTTTCACCTCTCCATCGCGTTTATCCCTGGTGTAGATGAGTTGTTCCTTTAAGAGCTTCCAGCTCCGCATGATGATGTCCTTATATTTGGTGTTCCTGAACAGGGGAGAGTAACAACGGGCGGGAGGCGAGGGGAATAAATGATTTCTGAAAAGTCCGGTAGCGGAACATTACCGCTACCGGGAGAATTTGTGCGTTAGCCGCTGAACTGGTCGGGATCGGGGCCGAGGCGTTTACCCTGGTCGAGTTTTGCAATGTCACCAAGTTCGTCTTTGTCGAGACGGAAATCCCAGACATCGAAGTTTTCAGCAATTCGTGAAGGGGTGACCGATTTCGGGATTACGACCAGACCGTTATCCAAATGCCAGCGGATAACAATCTGTGCCGGGGTTTTGCCATACTTATCTGCCAGATCGCGAATGATTTTCTGATCGAATACGCCTTTCCCGCCCTGGGCTAATGGGCTCCAGGATTCGGTCTGGATTTTGTGTGTGGCGTTCCAGGCATGCAACTGACGTTGCTGCATCAGCGGGTGAAGTTCTATCTGGTTAATAACAGGCGCCACGCCAGTTTCATCAATCAGGCGCTGAAGATGGTGGATCTGGAAATTGCAGACGCCGATACTTTTGATTAATCCCTCTTTTTGCAGCTCAATCATTCCTTTCCATGCTTCGACATAATGGTCGATTGCGGGAACGGGCCAGTGCATTAAGTAGAGGTCGATATAATCAAGCTGGAGTTTTTTCAGACTGTTGAGTAGGGCTTCGCGGGGGCGCTTGTGGTTGTCGTTCCACAGTTTAGTGGTGATGAACAGATCTTCTCTGTTAAGTGCGGAATTTTTCAGGGCTTTACCGACACCTTCTTCGTTCTTGTAGGCTGCGGCGGTATCAATCGAACGATAACCAACTTCTAACGCTTTTTGAATAGCGGTGATAACTTCCTCATTACTTGCTTGCCAGACGCCCAGTCCCAGCTGGGGCATGACATTGCCGTCCTGTAGCTTAATAACGGTTGGATTAGCCATACGTTCCTCCTTATATGAACTCACCGGAGCAGGCTCCGGTGAGATGTTGTGAACTTAAGTCTGGACGAAATGCCCGAAAACGAAAGTTTGAGGCGTAAAAAGCTTAACGGGCGGCTTCGTAGATGCGGCGGCTGACTTCCAGCGTAATGTCATGATTTTCGCCCAGTTGGGTCATGCCGTGTTCTTCCAGTTTTTTCAGCAATGCCGGGATAGAGCTGCCGTCCAGACCGTAGTCGGAAAGATGCGTCGGCACGCCTAATTGCTCGAAGAAGTTACGGGTAGCGGCAATCGCGGCGTCAATGCGCTCGTCGTCGGAACCTTCGGTGATGTTCCAGACGCGTTCAGCGTATTGCAGCAGTTTCGCACGCTTGGTGTCGCGTTTTTCATTCCACAGAGCAGGCAGGACGATAGCCAGAGTTTGTGCGTGATCCAGACCGTGCATAGCGGTCAGTTCGTGGCCCAGCATATGCGTTGCCCAGTCCTGAGGTACGCCAGCGCCGATCAAACCGTTCAGCGCTTGGGTCGCCGCCCACATAACGTTGGCGCGCACATCGTAGTTTTCTGGTTCTTTCAGGGCCTTCGGACCATCTTCGATCAGCGTCAGCAAAATACCTTCTGCGAAGCGATCCTGGATTTTGGCATCAACCGGTTTGGTCACATACTGTTCTACGGTGTGCACAAAGGCGTCCACTACGCCGTTAGCCACCTGGCGCGGCGGCAGGGTATAGGTATAAACCGGATCGAGTACGGCAAATACCGGCTGAACATGGGCAGAATGGAACGCCTGTTTGTCGCCAGTGGTTTTACGGGAGATAACCGCGCCCGCGTTAGATTCAGAACCGGTCGCTGGCAGCGTCAGCACACAGCCCATCGGGATAGCGCTTTTAATCTCTTTACCGCCCGTTTGCAGAATGTGCCACGGATCAATATTTTCCGGATAGTTAGCCGCTGCGGCGATAAATTTGGTGCCATCCAGCACGGACCCGCCGCCAACCGCCAACAGGAAAGTCACTTTCTGTTCGCGAACCAGTTTTACGGCGTTCATCAGCGTTTCATAAGACGGGTTTGGTTCGATACCGCCAAACTCCAGCACGTCCATACCTTTCAATGCATCCAGAACTTGATCGAGGACGCCGGTTTTTTTCACACTACCACCGCCGTAGGTAATCAATACGCGGGCGCCATGAGGAATTTGCTCGCGTAAACCAGCGATTGCGCCTTTACCAAACAGAATGCGGGTTGGGGTGTGCAGATTAAAGTTGTTCATTACTTGCTCCCTTTGCTGGGTCAATATGAGGGCAGAGATCGGTCTGCCTGATGTTTTTCATTGTGGTCGCCTGCGTCGTGGCTCTCAATGCTCATTTCTGCCAATGTCTTGCCTATTTCTCCAGAGTGCTGGAGAAATGGTACAAAATTGCGCACAATCAAATTGCCGCATTATTCCTAAGAAATTACGCGATATGAAACGTGAAGAGATATGCCGCCTACTGACGGATAAAATTAATAGACTGAAAGATAAAGAAAATAGTTTGTCAGATATGTTGCCTGATGTGCGCTTATTGTATGGTGAGAACCCCGGTGCGCGTACGCCAGTGATGTATGAACCTGGCATCATAATTCTCTTTTCCGGGCATAAAATCGGTTATATCAATGAACGCGTGTTTCGCTATGACGCCAATGAATACCTGCTGCTGACGGTGCCGTTGCCGTTTGAGTGCGAAACCTATGCCACGCCAGAGGTGCCGCTGGCGGGGGTGCGTCTCAATGTCGATATTTTGCAGTTACAAGAGCTGTTGATGGACATTGGCGAAGATGAACATTTCCAGCCGTCGATGGCTGCCAGCGGTATAAATTCCGCTACATTGTCCGAAGAGATTTTATGCGCGGCGGAGCGGTTACTGGATGTGATGGAACGACCGCTGGATGCGCGCATTCTCGGTAAACAGATTATCCGCGAAATTCTTTACTATGTGCTGACGGGGCCTTGCGGCGGCGCGTTACTGGCACTGGTCAGTCGCCAGACGCATTTCAGCCTGATTAGCCGCGTGCTGAAACGAATTGAGAATAAATACACCGAAAACCTGAGCGTTGAGCAACTGGCAGCAGAAGCCAATATGAGCGTTTCGGCGTTCCACCATAATTTTAAGTCTGTCACCAGTACCTCGCCGTTGCAGTATCTGAAGAATTACCGTCTGCATAAGGCGCGAATGATGATAATCCACGACGGCATGAAGGCCAGCGCGGCGGCGATGCGCGTCGGCTATGAAAGCGCGTCGCAATTTAGCCGTGAGTTTAAACGTTATTTCGGTGTGACGCCGGGAGAAGATGCCGCCAGAATGCGGGCGATGCAGGGGAGTTAAATGCGTTCCCGGCATGGCCACCGGGAACGGAGGAAATCGTCAGGCACTAGAGTACTTTTTTTTAATCACCACGAACAGCGTGCCTAACAAGCCAGCGGTTAGCAAGGCAATCGGCAGGATCATCAGGAACGTCATCACCTGATCTTCATGGCGTTTTACAAACGGGATCATGCTTAAGGCATAGCCGAAACTGGTTACCACGCTGACCCATAACAACCCGCTTAACCAGTTGAAAAACTGGAAGCGGCGGTTTGGCAGTCCGGAAATCCCCGCCATGGTTGGCAGCAGCGTGCGGACAAAGGCGAGAAAACGTCCAGCAAGCAGCGCCAGCAGACCGTGGCGGTCAAACATACAGGTGGCGCGCTGGTGATATTTGGCCGGAAGCTGCGCCAGCCAGCCTTTCACCGTTTTGGTATTACCCAGCCAGCGCCCCTGAATGTAACTCAACCAACAACCCAGGCTGGCTGCGGCAGTCAGAATCGTGATTGTTGGCAGAAAATCCATAACCCCCTGGGCAATCAATGCGCCAGCCAGAATCAACAAGCTGTCGCCAGGCAAAAATGAGGCGGGCAGCAGGCCGTTTTCTAAAAACAGCGTGGCAAACATGACAAAGTAAACAACGCTAACAATGTGAGGGTCCGCCAGCGCGGCAAAGTCATGTTGCCAGAGCGCAGCGATAATATCTTGAATAACAGCCATGGACTTTCCTGTGGAACAGCGTTTAAGCCTTAATTTGACTATTGTACTCCTGAATCGTCCGGGACGCCTTGATCCCGGACGCAACAATTTAAGACTATTCACAATTAAATGTCTGCAAAATTGTCCAAATTGGCAACGTTACACAATTCGCGCGAAGCCGGCGTCCAGATCGGCAATCAGATCGTCGACGTTTTCCAGACCAATATGCAGGCGAATCAAGGTGCCGCTAAAATCGATCTTACCTTGTGGGCGGATGGCGGCGAGATGTTCTGGCTGGTTCGCGAGGATCAAGGATTCATACCCGCCCCATGAGAAGGCCATGCTGAATAACCTGAAGTTATCCAGATAGTTCGCCAGTTCTTCATCATTAAGTTTTTTCTTCAGTACAAAGGAAAATAGTCCGCTGCTACCTGTAAAGTCTCGTTTCCAGAACTCATGGCCTTTACTGCCTGGCAGAGCAGGGTGGTTAACTCGCTCAACCTGCGGATGTGCGGCCAGCCATTCTGCCACTTTCAGGCTGCTTTCATGATGTTGGCGCAGACGCACGCCCAGTGTACGCAGGCCACGACTGGTCATATAGGCGGTATCGGCGTCGACCATCTGCCCCATCAGATAGGCATTTTCCCGCAGTTGCTCCCAGCAACGGGCATTGCACACAGCAGTGCCAATCATCGCATCCGAATGCCCTACCAGATATTTGGTGGCGGCCTGAATAGAAACATCAATACCAAAATCAAGAGCTTTGAACAGCACTCCGGCAGCCCAGGTGTTATCGATCATAATGATGGCGTCCGGCACCACACTGCGTACGGCGGCAACAATCGCCGGAACGTCGTGGACTTCCATGGTGATGGAGCCTGGCGATTCCAGAAACACGATTTTAGTGTTTGGCTGCAGATGTTTAACGATATCGGCACCAATCAGCGGATCAAACCATGATGTCGTTA
Organism: Escherichia sp. E4385; assembly: GCF_963883145.1. Lineage (NCBI taxonomy): Bacteria > Pseudomonadati > Pseudomonadota > Gammaproteobacteria > Enterobacterales > Enterobacteriaceae > Escherichia > Escherichia sp. E4385. The sequence continues at coordinate 94,555 of NZ_CAWOOJ010000009.1, read as the reverse complement.
CGCCCAACTTGCTGAGGATTTTGCTACAGAAATCCTGGCTCGGCTCGTAGGCGGTATTGGTCATCAACACATGATCGCCCTGTTCAACAAAAGCAAGAATGGAATTGGCAACCGCTGCCGCCCCGCAAGGAAACAGCGCGCAACCTGCGCCACCTTCCAGTTCGCACATCGCTTCTTGTAAGGAGAAATGGGTTAACGTTCCGCGCCGTCCATAGAACAACTCGCCATTGGCGCGATTGCGCGTCGCATGTTTTTTGGCTTCCACACTGTCAAAGACCAGCGAAGAGGCGCGCTGAATCACGCTATTTACCGCGCCGAGGGTGTATTTTTTGCTACGTCCTGCATTGACCAGTTGAGTATCAAGTTGTTTGTCTGCCATGTTGGGATTCCTGTTTTTATACGTCTGGATGTCTAAACTAGCACGAATGAGGTCATGCGCATCCTGAAGAATTGGCATAAAGCAGAAAAATTTCGCAAAAGGTGTACTGGTGACTTTTTTACTGCGTAAACGCAAAGAAAAGAAAGCAAAGGTACGGCAGTATGCAAATAGTAATGAGAACGACTATCAATTCGACGTCGTTTTGATATTATTGTGCGCAGATTTTGTGACTTGCGTCCTGGAGATACACAGTGGGTAATAATTTAATGCAGACGGACCTTTCCGTCTGGGGTATGTATCAGCACGCCGATATTGTCGTTAAGTGCGTGATGATTGGGCTGATTCTGGCCTCCGTAGTCACCTGGGCAATCTTTTTCAGTAAGAGCGTAGAGTTCTTCAACCAGAAGCGTCGCCTGAAGCGCGAGCAGCAACTGCTGGCTGAAGCACGCTCTTTAAACCAGGCCAGCGATATCGCCGCTGATTTTGGTAGCAAAAGCTTAAGCCTGCATTTGCTCAATGAAGCGCAGAACGAGCTGGAACTGTCAGAAGGCAGCGACGATAACGAAGGTATTAAAGAGCGTACCAGTTTCCGCCTTGAGCGTCGGGTCGCCGCAGTAGGTCGTCAAATGGGCCGCGGTAACGGTTATCTTGCTACCATCGGCGCAATTTCGCCGTTCGTTGGTCTGTTTGGTACGGTCTGGGGCATCATGAACAGCTTTATTGGTATCGCGCAAACGCAAACTACCAACCTGGCAGTGGTTGCACCGGGTATTGCAGAAGCGTTGCTGGCAACGGCAATCGGTCTGGTGGCAGCGATTCCGGCGGTCGTTATCTATAACGTATTTGCACGCCAGATTGGCGGCTTTAAAGCGATGCTTGGCGATGTCGCAGCGCAGGTATTGTTGCTGCAAAGCCGTGACCTGGATCTGGAAGCCAGCGCCGCTGCGCATCCGGTTCGTGTTGCACAAAAATTACGCGCAGGATAATGTCCGATGGCAATGCATCTTAACGAAAACCTCGACGATAACGGCGAAATGCATGATATCAACGTGACGCCGTTTATCGACGTGATGTTGGTTCTGCTGATTATCTTTATGGTGGCGGCACCGTTAGCGACGGTAGATGTGAAGGTGAACTTGCCTGCTTCTACCAGCACGCCGCAGCCGCGCCCGGAAAAACCGGTTTATCTGTCGGTGAAGGCGGACAACTCAATGTTTATCGGTAACGATCCGGTCACCGATGAAACGATGGTTACGGCGCTGAATGCGTTAACCGAAGGCAAGAAAGATACCACCATCTTCTTCCGTGCAGATAAGACCGTCGACTACGAGATGTTGATGAAGGTAATGGATAAGCTGCATCAGGCAGGTTACCTGAAGATTGGTCTGGTCGGCGAAGAAACTGCCAAAGCGAAGTAAAGCGAATTGCCTGATGCGCTACGCTTATCAGGCCTACAAAATCTATCGCAACGTGTTGAGTTTTCATGAGTTTGTAGGTCAGATAAGGCGTTTACGCCACATCCGGCAAGGTTAAAAGCACAATGATGCCCGGTTGCTATCACACAACCGGGTATTTTTTAGCCTAAATGTTCGCCGCCACACACGCCGTGCACTTCTGCGGTGACATAGCTCGACTCCTGACTTGCCAGATAAACATATACAGGGGCCAGCTCCGCCGGTTGCCCCGCACGTTTCATCGGTGTTTTCTGACCAAACTGCGGGATCTTATCCTGCGTCTGTCCGCCGGAAATTTGCAGTGCTGTCCAGATAGGGCCTGGCGCGACAATATTCACCCGAATACCTTTCTCCGCGACTTGTTTTGCCAGGCCACGGCTGTAGTTCAGAATCGCCGCCTTCGTAGCCGCATAGTCCAGCAAATGCGGGCTTGGCTGGTAGGCCTGGATTGACGAAGTGGTGATGATACTGGCGCCTTTCGGTAGCAGGGGAATTGCTTCCTGGGTTAGCCAGAACAGCGCGAAAACGTTAATGGCAAAGGTCTTTTGAAACTGTTCGCTGGTGAGGTCTGCAATATCAGGAATGGCAACCTGTTTCCCGGCGACCAGCGCCATAATATCCAGCCCGCCTAATGCCTTATGCGCGTCGTGAACCAGCGAACGGGCAAATTTCTCATCGCTTAAATCGCCCGGCAGCAGAATGGCTTTGCGTCCGCATTCTTCAATGATCTTTTTCACATCCTGAGCATCTTCTTCTTCCACGGGAAGATAACTGATCGCCACGTCAGCGCCTTCACGGGCGTAAGCGATGGCGGCAGCGCGACCGATTCCGGAATCGCCCCCTGTCACCAGTGCTTTACGATCTTTCAGGCGACCGCTACCGACATAGGTTTTCTCGCCGCAATCTGGCACGGGCGTCATCTTCGCCTGGATGCCGGGCGCTGGTTGTTTCTGTTTGGGATATTCACCAGTGTAATACTGTGTGGTCGGGTCTTTTAAATGAGACATCGCTTTTCTCCCTTCAGGTTCAACGTCCTTTAAGGGTAGACGCACGCGCCACGGTAATCAGGGAACCAGGAAGATCCCTAAACCTCGGATTTATGCGATAACGGGTTAACGTATATGTTGATTTGTTGTTGCGTGCTGTTAACTCAATTGCGATATACTGTTGCCCGTTTTAACTACACGACAGGAATGTATGGAACGTTTTCTTGAAAATGCAATGTATGCTTCTCGCTGGCTGCTTGCCCCCGTGTACTTTGGCCTTTCGCTGGCGCTGGTTGCCCTGGCGCTGAAGTTCTTTCAGGAGATTATTCACGTCCTGCCGAATATCTTCTCAATGGCAGAATCAGATTTGATCCTCGTGTTGCTGTCGCTGGTGGATATGACACTGGTTGGCGGTTTGCTGGTGATGGTGATGTTTTCCGGTTATGAGAATTTCGTCTCGCAGCTGGATATCTCCGAGAACAAAGAGAAACTGAACTGGCTGGGGAAAATGGACGCAACGTCGCTAAAAAACAAAGTGGCAGCGTCGATTGTGGCAATCTCTTCCATTCACTTACTGCGCGTCTTTATGGATGCGAAAAATGTCCCGGATAATAAACTGATGTGGTACGTCATTATCCATCTGACGTTTGTGCTTTCTGCATTTGTGATGGGCTATCTTGACCGACTGACTCGTCATAATCACTGATCTGATTCGGGCGCGGTTCTCGCGCCCGGTATTAACTTGTTATTTATCGGAAGATGCTTGCCACAGGTTTAGCTCGCCATCGGCGATATGCTGGTCAATCTGCGCCAGTTCTTCGGCACTAAACGCCAGATTATTCAATGCCTGCACGTTCTCCTCCAGTTGCTCTGGACGACTGGCACCAATCAATACCGACGTCACTCGCTCATCTTTCAGCAACCAGCTTAACGCCATTTGCGCCATCGACTGACCGCGCTGCTGCGCCATTTCATTCAATAACCGCAGGCTGTTGAGGTTAGCGTCGGTGAGCATTTTCGGTGTCAGGCCGCGCACTTTATGACCTTCGCGATGCATCCGTGAATCTTCAGGAATGCCGTTGAGATATTTTCCGGTCAGCAATCCCTGGGCCAGTGGAGTGAAGGCAATGCAGCCCACGCCGTTATTTTGCAGGGTATCCAGCAGGCCACTTTTATCCACCCAGCGGTTCAGTAAATTGTATGAAGGCTGATGAATTAACAGCGGAATTTTCCACTCGCGCAGCAACTCGACCATTTTTTGCGTCCGCTCTGGCGAGTATGAAGAGATCCCAACATACAGCGCCTTACCACTTTGCACCGCATGGGCAAGCGCAGAGGCGGTTTCTTCCATTGGCGTATTTTCATCGACACGGTGCGAGTAAAAGATATCGACATATTCCAGCCCCATACGCTTCAGGCTTTGGTCGAGACTGGCAAGCAGGTATTTACGCGATCCGCCAGAGCCGTAAGGGCCGGGCCACATATCGTAGCCAGCTTTAGTGGAGATGATTAATTCGTCACGATAAGCAGCAAAATCTTCCCTCAGCAGACGACCAAAGTTCTCTTCTGCGCTTCCTGGAGGTGGCCCGTAATTGTTGGCTAAATCAAAGTGCGTAATGCCTAAATCAAACGCTTTACGCAGGATCGCACGCTGTGATTCCAGCGCGTTAACGTGACCGAAATTGTGCCATAAACCGAGCGATAACGCGGGCAGGCGTAAACCGCTTTTTCCGCAATACCGGTACTGCATCTGCCCGTAACGTTCGGGATTCGCTAACCAGACCATGACATCTCCTTTCCACCATTCAATTTCGAAACAATGTTTCTAGTCTAGCGATTTACCTGGACGTATCCCGTAGCATCGCTCACAGAGTGACGAAAAACTGGGCAAAAACACACGCTTATGCTTTGCTTAAAAAAACAACAGTTGAGGAGTAAAACGATGCCGCGTTTGACCGCCAAAGATTTTCCGCAAGAGTTGCTGGATTACTACGACTATTACGCTCACGGGAAAATATCGAAACGTGAGTTCCTCAACCTGGCAGCGAAGTACGCGGTGGGCGGGATGACGGCGTTAGCGTTGTTTGATTTGCTCAAGCCAAATTACGCGTGGGCGACCCAGGTGGAGTTTACCGACCCGGAGATTGTCGCTGAGTACATCACGTATCCTTCGCCAAATGGTCACGGCGAGGTTCGTGGTTATCTGGTGAAACCTGCGAAGATGGGCGACAAAACACCCGCTGTGGTGGTCGTGCATGAAAATCGTGGGCTGAATCCGTATATCGAAGATGTAGCACGGCGGGTGGCTAAAGCGGGATACATCGCTCTGGCACCCGACGGTTTAAGTTCCGTTGGTGGTTACCCGGGAAATGATGATAAAGGCCGCGAACTGCAACAGCAGGTTGATCCAACCAAACTGATGAATGATTTCTTTGCCGCAATTGAGTTTATGCAACGCTATCCCCAAGCCTCGGGCAAAGTTGGCATAACCGGATTTTGCTATGGCGGCGGCGTCTCGAACGCTGCTGCCGTGGCGTATCCGGAACTGGCCTGTGCGGTGCCTTTTTATGGTCGCCAGGCACCTACTGCCGATGTGGCGAAGATCGAAGCGCCTTTACTGCTCCACTATGCTGAACTGGACACCCGAATCAATGAGGGCTGGCCCGCTTACGAGGCGGCGTTGAAGGCCAATAACAAAGTCTATGAAGCGTATATTTATCCGGGGGTTAACCATGGATTCCATAATGATTCCACGCCACGTTATGACAAATCAGCCGCCGATCTTGCCTGGCAAAGGACGCTGACATGGTTCGATAAATATCTTTCCTGATGTGTTTATCCCTTAAAGGATAACGTCCTACATGTGCAGGAAAAAATAGCGTGCGTAAAAGTCGGAGTTTGCCTAAAATATCGCTATATATATTGATATATAGCGTTTGAGGTAAACGATGAATAACCATTTCGGTAAAGGCTTAATGGCGGGATTAAAAGCAACGCATGCCGACAGTGCAGTTAATGTGACTAAATTTTGTGCCGATTATAAACGTGGTTTTGTATTAGGCTACTCGCACCGGATGTATGAAAAGACCGGCGATCGCCAGCTCAGCGCCTGGGAAGCGGGTATTCTGACGCGCCGTTATGGGCTGGATAAAGAGATGGTAATGGATTTCTTTCGTGAGAATAATTCCTGTTCTACGTTGCGCTTTTTTATGGCTGGTTATCGCCTCGAAAATTGATCAAACATACGTATTATCTTGCTTTAATTAATTACACTAATGCTTATTCCCTTCGTTTTAGCGCCCCGCCGCAGTATCATTGTAATGATAACCATAATAAATGTGTGGTAAATGGCGCATCGATCGCATTATTGATTTTGCGGTTGAGGCAAAATATATGCCAGGTCTTCGCAACGGAATAACAATAAATGACTGGAGATAACACCCTCATCCATTCTCACGGCATTAATCGTCGTGATTTCATGAAGCTTTGTGCAGCATTAGCCGCCACCATGGGGTTAAGTAGCAAAGCCGCCGCAGAGATGGCCGAATCGGTCACTAACCCGCAGCGCCCGCCGGTTATCTGGATTGGCGCGCAGGAATGCACCGGTTGTACGGAATCTCTGCTTCGTGCGACGCATCCAACGGTAGAAAACCTCGTGCTGGAGACTATCTCTCTGGAGTATCACGAAGTGCTTTCTGCCGCCTTCGGCCATCAGGTTGAAGAGAACAAACACAACGCGCTCGAGAAATACAAAGGGCAGTATGTGTTGGTTGTGGATGGTTCCATCCCATTAAAAGATAACGGTATTTATTGCATGGTTGCCGGTGAGCCGATTGTGGACCACATCCGCAAAGCGGCAGAAGGCGCAGCAGCCATTATCGCTATCGGTTCCTGCTCCGCGTGGGGCGGCGTCGCCGCTGCCGGGGTTAACCCGACTGGCGCGGTCAGCCTGCAAGAAGTTCTGCCAGGCAAAACCGTTATTAACATTCCAGGCTGCCCGCCAAACCCGCACAACTTCCTCGCGACCGTTGCGCACATCATCACTTACGGTAAACCGCCGAAGCTGGATAACAAAAACCGCCCGACCTTCGCTTATGGTCGTCTGATTCACGAACATTGCGAACGTCGTCCGCACTTCGATGCTGGTCGTTTTGCCAAAGAGTTCGGCGATGAAGGCCACCGCGAAGGCTGGTGCCTGTACCACCTCGGCTGTAAAGGGCCAGAAACTTACGGCAACTGCTCAACGCTGCAATTCTGCGACGTTGGCGGCGTGTGGCCGGTGGCAATCGGTCACCCATGCTATGGCTGTAACGAAGAAGGTGTCGGCTTCCATAAAGGCATCCATCAGCTTGCCAACGTCGAAAACCAGACGCCGCGTTCACAAAAACCGGATGTCAACGCTAAAGAAGGCGGCAACGTCTCTGCGGGCGCTATCGGTTTGCTCGGCGGTGTGGTTGGGCTGGTTGCCGGTGTCAGCGTGATGGCGGTGCGTGAACTGGGTCGTCAGCAAAAGAAAGATAACGCTGACTCACGGGGAGAATAACCGTGAACAGACGTAATTTTATTAAAGCAGCCTCCTGCGGGGCATTGCTGACGGGCGCACTGCCGTCTGTCAGTCATGCGGCTGCTGAAAACCGCCCGCCAATTCCGGGATCGCTGGGTATGTTGTACGACTCGACCTTGTGCGTAGGCTGTCAGGCTTGCGTCACCAAGTGTCAGGATATCAACTTCCCTGAACGTAACCCGCAAGGGGAACAGACCTGGTCGAACAACGACAAACTGTCGCCGTATACCAATAACATCATTCAGGTGTGGACCAGCGGCACGGGCGTCAACAAAGACCAGGAAGAGAACGGCTACGCGTACATTAAGAAACAGTGTATGCATTGCGTCGATCCGAACTGTGTCTCCGTGTGTCCGGTTTCTGCACTGAAAAAAGATCCGAAAACCGGCATTGTCCATTACGACAAAGATGTGTGCACCGGCTGCCGTTACTGCATGGTTGCCTGTCCGTACAACGTGCCGAAGTACGACTACAACAACCCGTTTGGTGCGCTGCATAAGTGCGAACTGTGCAACCAGAAAGGTGTGGAACGTCTCGATAAAGGCGGTCTGCCTGGCTGCGTAGAAGTATGCCCGGCGGGGGCGGTGATTTTTGGTACGCGTGAAGAGCTGATGGCGGAGGCGAAAAAACGTCTGGCGCTGAAGCCTGGCAGCGAATACCACTATCCGCGTCAGACGCTGAAATCTGGCGACACTTACCTGCATACGGTGCCGAAATATTATCCGCATCTGTACGGCGAGAAAGAGGGCGGCGGTACTCAGGTTCTGGTACTGACGGGTGTGCCTTATGAAAATCTCGACCTGCCGAAACTGGACGATCTTTCTACCGGTGCGCGTTCCGAAAATATTCAACACACCCTGTATAAAGGCATGATGCTACCACTGGCTGTGCTGGCGGGCTTAACCGTGCTGGTTCGTCGCAACACCAAAAACGACCATCACGACGGAGGAGACGATCATGAGTCATGATCCACAACCGCTGGGCGGCAAAATCATCAGTAAACCGGTCATGATTTTTGGACCGTTAATCGTCATCTGTATGCTCCTGATTGTGAAGCGTCTGGTGTTCGGTCTGGGCTCTGTCTCCGACCTGAACGGCGGCTTCCCGTGGGGCGTGTGGATCGCGTTTGACCTGTTGATCGGCACCGGCTTTGCCTGTGGCGGCTGGGCGCTGGCGTGGGCGGTATACGTCTTTAACCGTGGGCAATACCATCCGCTGGTGCGTCCGGCGCTGTTGGCAAGTCTGTTCGGTTATTCACTGGGCGGCTTGTCGATCACTATCGACGTGGGTCGCTACTGGAACCTGCCGTACTTCTACATTCCGGGTCACTTCAACGTGAACTCGGTTCTGTTTGAGACGGCGGTCTGTATGACCATCTACATCGGCGTGATGGCACTGGAGTTTGCTCCGGCACTGTTTGAACGTCTGGGCTGGAAGGTTTCTCTCAAGCGTCTGAACAAGGTGATGTTCTTCATCATTGCACTTGGCGCGCTGTTGCCGACCATGCACCAGTCTTCAATGGGGTCGCTGATGATCTCGGCGGGCTACAAAGTGCATCCGCTGTGGCAGAGCTATGAAATGTTGCCGCTGTTCTCGCTGCTGACGGCGTTCATCATGGGCTTCTCGATTGTCATCTTTGAAGGTTCGTTGGTGCAGGCGGGTCTGCGTGGCAATGGTCCAGATGAAAAGAGCCTGTTCGTCAAGCTGACCAACACCATCAGTGTGTTGCTGGCGATTTTCATCGTGCTGCGCTTTGGCGAGCTTATCTATCGCGACAAGCTGTCGTTAGCGTTTGCCGGTGACTTCTACTCCGTGATGTTCTGGATTGAAGTCCTGCTGATGCTCTTCCCGCTGGTGGTTCTGCGTGTGGCGAAGCTGCGTAATGATTCCCGCATGCTGTTCCTGTCAGCACTGAGCGCGCTGTTAGGTTGTGCAACCTGGCGTCTGACCTATTCGCTGGTGGCATTCAACCCGGGCGGCGGTTACGCCTACTTCCCGACCTGGGAAGAACTGTTGATTTCTATTGGTTTTGTGGCTATTGAGATTTGCGCTTACATCGTACTCATTCGTCTACTGCCGATACTTCCTCCTTTAAAACAAAACGATCATAATCGTCATGAGGCGAGCAAAGCATGAGCCAGAGAATTACTATTGATCCGGTAACCCGAATTGAAGGGCATTTACGCATCGATTGCGAAATCGAAAATGGCGTCGTTTCGAAAGCATGGGCTTCCGGTACCATGTGGCGCGGCATGGAAGAGATCGTGAAAAACCGCGATCCGCGCGATGCATGGATGATTGTGCAACGTATCTGTGGCGTATGTACTACTACTCACGCACTGTCTTCCGTTCGTGCGGCAGAGAGTGCGCTGAATATCGACGTTCCGGTTAACGCGCAATACATCCGTAACATCATTCTGGCTGCACACACCACGCATGACCATATTGTTCATTTCTATCAGCTTTCGGCGCTGGACTGGGTGGACATCACTTCTGCACTGCAAGCTGATCCAACCAAAGCCTCCGAAATGCTGAAAGGCGTTTCGACCTGGCATCTGAACAGCCCGGAAGAGTTCACCAAAGTTCAGAACAAGATCAAAGATCTGGTTGCCAGCGGTCAGTTGGGTATTTTCGCCAATGGCTACTGGGGTCACCCGGCGATGAAACTGCCGCCGGAAGTGAACCTGATTGCGGTAGCGCACTACCTGCAAGCGTTGGAGTGCCAGCGTGACGCTAACCGCGTCGTGGCGCTGCTGGGCGGTAAAACGCCGCACATTCAGAACCTGGCGGTAGGTGGTGTCGCTAACCCAATCAACCTCGACGGTCTGGGTGTGCTGAACCTTGAGCGCCTGATGTACATCAAGTCTTTCATCGACAAGCTGAGCGACTTTGTTGAGCAGGTTTACAAGGTTGATACCGCAGTTATCGCCGCGTTCTACCCGGAATGGCTGACGCGCGGTAAAGGTGCGGTGAACTACCTGAGCGTGCCGGAATTCCCGACCGACAGCAAAAACGGCAGCTTCCTGTTCCCGGGCGGCTACATTGAGAATGCGGATCTGTCCTCGTATCGTCCGATCACTTCCCATTCCGATGAATACCTGATCAAAGGGATTCAGGAAAGCGCGAAGCACTCCTGGTATAAAGACGAAGCGCCGCAGGCACCGTGGGAAGGCACCACCATTCCGGCTTACGACGGCTGGTCTGACGACGGTAAATACTCCTGGGTGAAATCGCCGACTTTCTACGGCAAAACGGTAGAAGTGGGTCCGCTGGCTAACATGCTGGTGAAACTGGCGGCAGGTCGCGAGTCTACCCAGAACAAACTGAATGAAATCGTTGCGATTTATCAGAAACTGACTGGCAACACGCTGGAAGTGGCGCAGCTGCACTCCACGCTGGGCCGTATTATTGGTCGTACCGTTCACTGCTGCGAATTGCAGGATATCCTGCAAAACCAGTACAGTGCACTGATCACCAATATCGGCAAAGGCGATCACACCACCTTTGTGAAACCGAACATTCCGGCAACGGGCGAGTTCAAAGGCGTTGGCTTCCTTGAAGCGCCGCGCGGTATGCTCTCTCACTGGATGGTGATCAAAGACGGTATCATCAGCAACTACCAGGCCGTTGTTCCATCAACCTGGAACTCTGGCCCGCGTAACTTCAATGATGACGTCGGTCCTTACGAGCAGTCGCTGGTGGGTACACCGGTTGCCGATCCGAATAAACCGCTGGAAGTGGTGCGTACCATTCACTCCTTCGACCCGTGCATGGCCTGTGCGGTACACGTAGTGGATGCCGACGGCAACGAAGTGGTTTCAGTGAAGGTTCTGTAATGCGTATTTTAGTCTTAGGGGTCGGCAATATTTTGCTGACCGATGAAGCCATCGGTGTGCGGATTGTTGAAGCGTTAGAGCAACGATACATTCTGCCGGATTATGTTGAGATCCTCGATGGCGGCACGGCGGGAATGGAGCTGCTTGGCGACATGGCAAATCGCGATCATCTGATTATCGCCGATGCCATTGTGTCGAAAAAGAACGCGCCGGGAACGATGATGATCCTGCGGGATGAAGAAGTTCCGGCGTTGTTTACCAACAAAATCTCTCCGCATCAGCTTGGCCTGGCCGACGTATTGTCGGCCCTGCGCTTCACCGGTGAGTTTCCGAAAAAGCTGACCCTGGTCGGCGTGATCCCGGAATCACTGGAGCCGCACATCGGCTTAACGCCGACGGTTGAAGCAATGATTGAACCTGCGCTTGAGCAGGTTCTGGCTGCGCTGCGCGAATCAGGCGTGGAAGCTATCCCACGGGAGGCAACTCATGACTGAAGAGATAGCAGGTTTCCAGACCTCCCCGAAGGCGCAAGTACAGGCAGCATTTGAAGAAATTGCCCGGCGTTCGATGCACGATCTCTCTTTTCTGCATCCTTCAATGCCGGTGTATGTTTCCGACTTTACGCTGTTCGAAGGTCAGTGGACGGGGTGTGTGATCACCCCGTGGATGCTGAGTGCAGTTATCTTCCCCGGCCCGGATCAACTTTGGCCGCTGCGCAAAGTGAGTGAAAAAATCGGTCTGCAACTGCCGTATGGCACTATGACCTTTACCGTTGGCGAACTGGACGGTGTGTCGCAATACCTCTCCTGCTCGCTGATGTCGCCGCTTTCGCACAGCATGTCGATTGAAGAGGGCCAACGCCTGACGGATGACTGCGCGCGAATGATCCTTTCGCTGCCAGTCACTAATCCGGATGTACCACATGCAGGGCGTCGCGCCCTGCTGTTTGGTCGCAGGAGTGGCGAAAATGCATGAGTTGTCGCTTTGCCAGAGCGCCGTTGAGATTATCCAACGGCAGGCGGAGCAGCACGATGTTAAGCGCGTCACCGCCGTGTGGCTGGAAATTGGCGCGCTCTCCTGCGTTGAGGAGAGCGCCGTCCGTTTTAGTTTTGAAATTGTCTGCCAGGGAACGGTGGCGCAAGGGTGCGATTTACATATCGTCTATAAACCCGCCCAGGCCTGGTGCTGGGATTGCAGCCAGGTGGTGGAGATTCATCAGCACGATGCGCAGTGTCCGATCTGTCATGGCGAGCGGTTGCGTGTCGATACCGGCGATTCGCTGATCGTCAAAAGTATTGAAGTTGAATAACCGGAGTTAACAATGTGTATTGGCGTTCCAGGCCAGGTGCTGGCTGTCGGTGAAGATATTCACCAGCTTGCGCAGGTTGAAGTATGTGGTATCAAGCGCGACGTGAATATCGCCCTGATTTGCGAAGGTAACCCTGCCGATCTGCTGGGCCAGTGGGTACTGGTGCACGTCGGATTTGCCATGAGCATCATCGACGAAGACGAAGCCAAAGCCACATTAGACGCGCTGCGCCAAATGGATTACGACATTACCAGCGCGTGATGATTAAAGTTTCGTAGGCCTGATAAGACGCGCGAGCGTCGCATCAGGCATTGTGCTTGATTGCCGGATGCGGCGTGAACGCCTTATCCAGTCTACATGGCTTGCTGCGACGAACGCCAACCATTACCCCTGACGCTTATCTTCCGTATTTGTCTCGAAATCACTGGCGTCATGGCGCTCATGCAACTGCTCGTTCAGCGGCCCGTTGGTGCGGTTAACAATACGCCCACGTTTCACTGCCGGACGTTCGCCCACTTCTTTCGCCCAGCGTTGCACGTGTTTATAACTACCTGCATCAAGAAACTCTGCAGCATCATACACACCACCTAACACCACGTTGCCAAACCACGGCCAAATCGCCATATCCGCAATGGTGTACTCATCGCCCGCAACAAACTTATGCTGCGCCAGCTGCTTATCCAGCACGTCGAGAAGACGCTTGGCTTCCATGGTAAAGCGGTTAATGGCGTACTCAATTTTCACTGGCGCGTAATGATAAAAGTGACCAAAACCACCGCCGAGGAACGGCGCAGCCCCTTGTAACCAGAACAGCCAGTTCAGCGTTTCGGTACGCTTTGCCAGATCCTGCGGCAGGAAGTAGCCAAATTTCTCGGCCAGATAAAGCAGAATCGATCCTGACTCAAACACGCGGATTGGCGGGTTATGCGTATGATCGCGCAGAGCGGGAATTTTCGAGTTCGGGTTCACTTCGACAAAACCGCTGGAGAATTGATCGCCATCGCCAATGCGAATCAGCCACGCGTCGTACTCTGCGCCGGTGACGCCCAGCGCCAGCAGCTCCTCAAGCATAATCGTTACTTTCTGACCGTTCGGCGTTCCCAGCGAATAGAGTTGCAATGGGTGTTTGCCTACGGGCAGCGTTTTTTCATGTGTCGGACCAGAAACCGGGCGATTGATATTGGCGAACGCGCCGCCAGCGGATTTATCCCACGTCCAGACTTTCGCGGGCTGATAAGTATTGTCTGCCATAGTGAGTTGCCTTCTGAGTGGTAGTGTTGAAGCAGTGTAGCAGGTCACTTGCTGTACAGAATGTGAATTTTTTAACCCTTTGCGCCAGCCGCTGCGTTGAGGTGTATGATAAGTCTAACCTCTGTCCGGTTAATGTCGCTGAGCAGGTAATCAGAGCACAACAATTACGCCAACTGCTTAGGTTGTATTGTTAAAGGTAAAGTGATGAGCAAAGGAACGACCAGCCAGGATGCCCCGTTCGGGACGTTATTGGGCTACGCCCCCGGTGGTGTAGCAATCTACTCTTCAGATTACAGTTCTCTCGATCCGCAGGAATACGAAGATGATGCCGTATTCCGTAGCTATATCGACGACGAATATATGGGCCACAAATGGCAATGCGTTGAGTTTGCTCGCCGTTTTCTCTTTCTGAACTACGGTGTGGTCTTCACTGACGTGGGCATGGCGTGGGAGATTTTCTCGCTGCGCTTCTTGCGTGAAGTGGTTAATGACAACATTCTGCCATTGCAGGCATTTCCTAACGGTTCGCCGCGTGCGCCGGTCGCGGGCGCACTTCTTATCTGGGATAAAGGCGGTGAATTTAAAGACACCGGCCATGTCGCCATCATTACGCAATTACATGGCAACAAAGTCCGTATTGCCGAACAGAACGTGATTCATTCCCCGTTGCCGCAAGGGCAACAGTGGACGCGCGAGCTGGAGATGGTGGTAGAAAACGGCTGCTATACCCTCAAAGACACCTTTGATGACACCACTATTCTGGGTTGGATGATTCAGACGGAAGATACCGAATACAGCTTGCCACAGCCGGAAATTGCAGGCGATTTGTTGAAGATCAGCGGAGCGCGCCTGGAAGATAAAGGCCAGTTTGACGGTAAATGGCTGGATGAAAAAGATCCGCTGCAAAACGCCTACGTGCAGGCGAACGGTCAGGTGATCAATCAGGATCCGTATCATTACTACACCATTACGGAGAGCGCCGAACAGGAGCTGGTTAAAGCCACCAACGAGCTGCATCTGATGTATCTTCACGCTACCGATAAAGTGCTGAAAGATGACAACCTGCTGGCACTGTTCGATATTCCGAAAATCCTCTGGCCGCGTTTGCGCCTCTCCTGGCAGCGTCGTCGTCACCATATGATCACCGGTCGTATGGATTTTTGTATGGATGAGCGTGGCCTGAAGGTCTATGAATACAACGCCGACTCCGCCTCCTGTCATACTGAAGCGGGCTTGATCCTCGAACGTTGGGCGGAGCAGGGCTATAAAGGCAACGGCTTCAATCCGGCGGAAGGTCTGATTACCGAACTGGCTGGCGCGTGGAAACACAGTCGCGCGCGTCCGTTTGTCCATATCATGCAGGACAAAGATATTGAAGAGAACTATCACGCTCAGTTTATGGAGCAGGCGCTGCAACAGGCGGGCTTTGAAACGCGTATCTTGCGCGGGCTAGATGAACTGGGCTGGGATGCTGCCGGACAACTGATTGATGGGGAAGGGCGACTGGTTAACTGCGTATGGAAGACCTGGGCGTGGGAAACGGCGTTTGATCAGATTCGCGAAGTCAGCGACCGTGAGTTTGCTGCGGTCCCGATTCGCACTGGTCATCCGCAAAATGAAGTGCGCCTGATTGACGTTCTGCTACGCCCGGAAGTGCTGGTTTTTGAACCGCTTTGGACGGTGATCCCTGGCAACAAAGCGATTCTGCCAATTCTCTGGTCGCTGTTCCCGCATCATCGTTATCTGCTGGATACCGATTTCACTGTTAATGATGAACTGGTGAAAACCGGTTACGCCGTGAAACCGATTGCCGGTCGCTGTGGTAGCAATATCGACCTGGTCAGCCATCATGAAGAGGTGCTCGACCAAACCAGCGGTAAATTTGCCGAGCAGAAAAATATCTACCAGCAACTGTGGTGTCTGCCAAAAGTGGACGGTAAATACATTCAGGTATGTACTTTCACCGTGGGCGGCAACTACGGTGGGACGTGTTTGCGCGGCGATGAATCTCTGGTCATCAAAAAAGAGAGTGATATTGAACCGTTAATTGTGCTGAAAGAGTAATAGACTTTTTCGCAACCCCGTGCTGATTATCAAAAATAGTCAGCACGGAAAATCGTTCATGGAATGCTCAAAATATTGAATATTGAAATACATTAAGTTAATAAATTCACAATATGAATGTATTAATGATTGAAATGATTCGACATTAATTATTTCTTAAAACTTTGAATGGCAACTTATTATCTGATACTAAAGAAATAACACTCTTTTTATCGTTAAAAGATGATATTTCACTTTGCCCGCGCCGTTAAAGTCACTGATAATGCGTCCGTTCGTAAATTCAAAATGGCGTAATCTAATATATGCTAAATTTATTTGTTGGCCTTGATATATACACGGGGCTTTTGTTATTACTTGCTCTGGCATTTGTGTTGTTCTACGAAGCAATCAATGGTTTTCATGACACGGCGAATGCGGTGGCAACCGTTATTTATACTCGTGCCATGCAGCCACAACTTGCCGTGGTGATGGCGGCATTTTTTAACTTTTTTGGCGTATTGCTTGGCGGACTTAGCGTCGCCTATGCCATCGTCCATATGTTGCCAACTGATTTGTTGCTGAATATGGGGTCAACCCACGGTCTGGCGATGGTCTTTTCCATGCTGCTGGCGGCGATTATCTGGAACCTGGGAACGTGGTTCTTTGGTTTACCGGCCTCCAGTTCACACACATTGATTGGCGCGATTATCGGCATCGGCTTAACCAACGCGCTATTGACCGGCTCGTCGGTGATGGATGCGTTAAACCTGCGTGAAGTGACCAAGATTTTCTCCTCGTTAATTGTCTCCCCCATCGTCGGCCTGGTCATTGCGGGTGGTCTGATTTTCCTGCTGCGCCGTTTCTGGAGCGGGACGAAAAAGCGTGACCGTATTCACCGCATTCCTGAAGATCGCAAAAAGAAAAAAGGCAAACGTAAGCCGCCATTCTGGACGCGTATTGCGCTGATTGTTTCCGCTGCGGGCGTGGCGTTTTCGCACGGCGCGAACGACGGGCAGAAAGGGATCGGCCTGGTGATGCTGGTACTGGTGGGGATTGCCCCTGCTGGTTTCGTTGTCAATATGAACGCGTCCGGCTATGAAATTACCCGTACCCGCGATGCCGTCATCAACTTCGAACACTATCTGCAACAGCATCCTGAACTGCCGCAGAAGTTGATTGCGATGGAACCTCCATTGCCTGCGGCATCGACTGATGGTACGCAAGTGACGGAGTTCCATTGTCATCCGGCAAATACCTTTGATGCGATTGCGCGCGTTAAAACGATGCTGCCGGGCAATATGGAAAGCTACGAGCCGTTAAACGTGAGTCAACGCAGTCAGCTACGCCGTATTATGCTTTGCATCTCTGATACCTCTGCGAAGCTGGCGAAACTGCCAGGCGTTAGCAAAGAAGACCAGAGCCTGCTGAAAAAACTGCGCAGCGATATGTTAAGCACCATTGAGTACGCTCCGGTGTGGATCATCATGGCGGTGGCTTTAGCACTCGGTATTGGCACCATGATTGGCTGGCGCCGTGTAGCGATGACCATCGGTGAGAAAATTGGTAAGCGCGGCATGACTTATGCGCAAGGGATGGCGGCGCAGATGACGGCGGCGGTATCTATCGGTCTTGCCAGCTATATTGGGATGCCTGTTTCCACAACTCACGTACTCTCTTCTGCGGTGGCGGGGACGATGGTGGTAGATGGCGGTGGGTTACAGCGTAAAACGGTAACCAGTATCCTGATGGCGTGGGTGTTTACCTTACCGGCAGCAATTTTTCTGTCTGGTAGTCTGTACTGGATTGCATTGCAGCTTATCTAACCTTCCTGTTAATGCCCGGTCCTGCGATCGGGCATTATCACTTCTGACTAGCGATAACCTCGCGCTGTCATAAAATCCATTATCGCTTTTTCCGCATCAACCAGCACTTGTTCCAGCGGTTGGTTGGCATCGATATCAACCAGTTGCGCGCCTCCAAAGGTTAACTTTGGCGTTATGGCAATTTTCTTCGCCAGAGATTCTCGTTTGTGGTCAGGCTTACGTGCGCAGGCCACGTCCAGGGAGACATTGAGTTTGATGACCAGATCGGGCTTATGGCTCGCCATCCAGTGAAATGCTTTACGTTCCTGACTTGCCAACCATGACACAAACCGGCCACCTTCAACGTTAGGCGGGAACACCGTACCATCATAAGCGCCAGGAATCTGGTCCTGTGGATAACGGTCGGTCAAAACAATTAACCCGCGACGACGACAGGCAAGCATATGACGAAAGCGCAGTAAGCGGCGGGCGACAAACGCTGTAATTACCAGCGCCGGAACTGGCCCAGGCAATTTTTTCGCTGTTTTCACTTTATTGCGTTCAATTGATTTATTAAGCGATTTTCCCATTAAGGGCAGTTTTACCACTGCACGACCGACATTTCCGGCTTGCTTTCCTAAATGAACTCTTTCTGCGGCACCATATTTTTCGACAACGGTAATGAGATGTTCACAAACCGTTGACTTGCCTGAACCATCACTACCAATAACGGCTATTAATGGAGGTGTTATAGACTGCATGAATATATCCTTAAATTTAAATATCCATCTCAAATATTTATCTGGTTAATATGTTTTAATGAAAGCGTAATTCAGGTCAATGTCACAATTAACCATTGTCACAATAAGGTTGAACGGATATTCTGAGCACGGACCACGTAATATTCAATACATTATTTGCTGCCGGGTTTTTCGTGAATCAACGTAATATGTCAATAATTAATTCCATGCCAGTGCGTGTTATTGCCATTGTGGGATGTGATGGTTCAGGTAAATCGACCCTCACGGCAAGCCTGGTGAATGAACTGGCAGCAATAATGCCAACAGAACAAATTTATCTTGGGCAGTCTTCCGGACGAATTGGCGAATGGATTTCACAGTTCCCTATAATTGGCGCCCCTTTTGGGCGTTATCTGCGGGGTAAGGCAGCTCATGTACATGAAAAGCCCTCAACACCGCCTGGCAATATTACCGCGCTGGTTATCTATTTGCTTTCCTGCTGGCGGGCGTACAAGTTTCGCAAAATGTTGAGAAAAAGCCAGCAAGGCTTTTTGTTGATTACCGACCGCTACCCGCAGGTTGAAGTCCCTGGCTTTCGTTTTGATGGTCCACAACTGGCTAAAACTAAAGGCGGTAATGGCTGGGTAAAAATGTTAAGGCAGCGCGAGCTGAAGCTGTACCAATGGATGGCGTCTTATTTGCCCGTATTGTTGATTCGTCTTGGCATTGATGAACAAACCGCGTTTTCGCGTAAACCTGACCATCAACTGGCGGCGTTACAGGAAAAAATCGCCGTTACGCCGCAACTGACTTTCAACGGCGCCAGGATCCTTGAACTGGATGGTCGGCAACCAGCCGATGAAATCCTGCAAGCGTCACTACGTGCAATTCACGCCGCACTTTCCTGATCACTAAAATGGATAGGGGATGATTTAAAGAATGGATGCACTACAAACGCAAGCTGTTAACAGCACTACCGCGCCGCAGCCCAGCTACATTCCGGGGCTAATTGCGGTGGTCGGGTGCGATGGCACCGGCAAATCCACGCTGACCACCGATCTGGTGAAATCATTGCAACAGCACTGGCAAACCGAGCGGCGCTATCTGGGGCTACTGTCCGGTGAAGACGGCGACAAAATCAAACGATTACCGTTGGTTGGTGTCTGGCTGGAGCGGCGACTGGCGGCAAAATCCTCGAAAACCCAAAGCATGAAAACTCGCTCTCCGGCGCTCTGGGCGGCGGTGATTATGTACTGCTTCTCGCTGCGAAGAATGGCGAACCTTCGTAAGGTTCAGCGACTGGCGCAAAGCGGCGTACTGGTGGTAAGCGATCGCTTTCCGCAGGCGGAAATTTCCGGTTTTTATTATGACGGGCCGGGGATTGGTGTCGAGCGCGCGACCGGGAAAATCAACCAATTTCTGGCGCAGCGCGAGCGACAGTTATACCAACAAATGGCGCAGTACCGTCCTGAATTAATCATTCGTTTGGGGATTGATATTGATACTGCCATCTCCCGCAAGCCTGACCATGACTATGCCGAGTTGCAGGACAAAATCGGCGTCATGTCGAAGATTGGCTATAACGGCACAAAAATTTTAGAGATTGATTCCAGAGCGCCCTACAGCGAGGTGCTGGAACAGGCACAGAAAGCGGTTTCTCTGGTTGCCATCGTTTCTGACCGCCGAAGCTTGACTTAAGGCAGACGGGATATTTTTCATTTTTCAACGATAAGGTCAGGCTGAATTGGCAGGTTTTAACATCAAACATTGGTTTGCAGATGGAGCCTTTCGCACCATTATTCGTAACAGCGCCTGGTTAGGCTCCAGCAATGTCGTGAGTGCCTTGCTGGGCTTACTGGCGCTTTCGTGCGCCGGTAAAGGAATGACGCCAGCGATGTTTGGTGTACTTGTCGTCATACAGTCTTATGCCAAGTCGATTAGTGATTTTATTAAGTTTCAGACATGGCAGTTGGTGGTGCAGTACGGAACGCCAGCATTAACCAACAATAATCCTCAGCAATTCCGTAATGTTGTCTCATTTTCCTTCTCGCTGGATATCGTCAGCGGCGCGGTGGCGATTGTCGGCGGCATTGCCTTACTGCCATTCCTTTCCCATTCATTAGGTCTGGATGACCAAAGCTTTTGGCTGGCGGCGCTCTATTGCACACTTATTCCTTCAATGGCTTCCTCCACGCCGACCGGCATTTTGCGTGCGGTTGATCGCTTCGACTTAATTGCTGTACAGCAGGCGACGAAACCTTTTCTGCGTGCGGCGGGCAGCGTAATCGCCTGGTATTTTAACTTTGGCTTTGCCGGATTTGTTATCGCCTGGTACGCATCGAATCTGGTTGGCGGCACCATGTACTGGTGGTTTGCCGCGCGCGAATTACGCCGCAGAAATATCCATAACGCGTTCAAATTGAATCTGTTTGAGTCTGCCCGACACATCAAAGGCGCATGGAGTTTTGTCTGGTCAACCAACATTGCCCATTCCATTTGGTCGGCGCGTAATTCATGTAGCACGGTACTGGTGGGGATCGTATTAGGGCCAGCTGCTGCCGGGTTATTTAAAATCGCCATGACATTCTTCGATGCCGCAGGGACGCCCGCCAGTTTGTTGGGTAAGAGTTTTTACCCTGAAGTCATGCGCTTAGATCCACGAACTACCAGACCGTGGCTCCTGGGCGTGAAGTCTGGATTACTGGCTGGTGGGATTGGCATTCTGGTGGCGCTGGCCGTGTTAATCGTTGGCAAGCCACTTATTTCACTGGTGTTTGGTGTTAAGTATCTCGAAGCGTATGACCTGATCCAGGTGATGCTCGGAGCCATTGTTATTTCGATGCTGGGCTTCCCACAGGAGTCATTATTGCTAATGGCAGGGAAACAGCGTGCTTTTCTCGTGGCGCAAACCATCGCCTCTATCGGCTACATCGTGTTGCTGTTCATGTTCTGCCATCTGTTTGGCGTGCTGGGGGCAGCATTTGCTTACTTCGGTGGGCAATGTCTTGATGTGGTGCTCTCGTTAATTCCGACATTAAAGGCGTTCTTTCAACGCCATTTATTGGCCTATAACGCAGTGGGAGAAAAATCCCAATGATGAAAAAATATTTTCCACTTGAGGTCAGTGAGCGTTTATTTATCGCGGTCGAAGAAGATGATGTTGTTGACGCTCAAGTTAGCTTACCACCAACGATCGCACTGCGTTGTTCATCGGAAATTATTCATGATAATTATGCATTATGCCTGAGATTCTGGTTGGACGGAGTCAATCGCAAGGCGTTACTCCACCTGACCCTGAAGCAGGCTAAAGGTGACCCTCTTACCGACGAAGAACGCAAACAGTATAAATACATGCGAGCGCGCTACAAGCATCTGCGTTTTGCGCAACGGCTGTATTTAAAGAAGCATCAGGCTGGTTTTTTATTTGGCAAAACGACCGTTTTTCTGGGGCGTTTTCAGGATGGTTTTCGTAACGGTAAGAAAAATATTGTGTCGTATTACGGCAACCTGTTACGTATTTATTTAAGCTCTCCTGTCTGGTGGCTGGTGAACTATTCATTACGCCATAGCCAGCTAGAAAGCGTTAATGGTTTTATCGCTTATCGCCAGAAGCAAATGCGCATCCTGAAAGAAATTATTGCCAGGCCGCAGCTAACCGGCAGGGAATTTCATGATGTGCGAAAAATCATCAGTCAGCAGGTTTCTTATTACGACACTCTAAGATCGCTTGATCCCGAAAATACAGAGGCGTTGCAGATTTCCCGCTTCCTGGCGGCCATTAATGGCCTGATGGGGGATAAGCACGACGACATGGTGGCGGATGATTTGGAAAATCGCCAATCGTATGATGCGCCAGTGGCACTCGACAGCGATATTCGTCAGCGCTTAGAACTGCTGATTTCGCGTTTTCCGCTATAACCGGAGTAATGATGCCCTCTCGTCTGATTACTGCGCTGATATTTTCACTCTTCTCGTTCGGCGCTACTGCGCACAATTTCGTCATCGGAAAACCGGTTACACCTGTTTATATTCAGGACGGTGGTGAATTGCTGCTCAAAAATGACGAAATTTACTATCAAAAGTGGAACAGCACGCAGCTGAAGGGAAAAGTCCGCATTATTCAGTATATCGCCGGACGAAAGTCAGCGAAGAAGAAGAACTCTCTGTTAATCAAAGCAGTAGAAACAGCAAACTTTCCTCAGGATCGTTTTCAGCCCACCACCATTGTGAACACCGATGATGCCATCTTCGGCACCGGCTATTTTGTGACAGGTAAAATTGAAAAAAATAAACGTCGTTATCCGTGGGCGCAATTCGTAATCGACGGCAGCGGTCTGGGGCGCGTTGCCTGGCAACTGCCGGAACAGAGTTCAACCATTCTGGTGCTGAATAAATACGGGCAAATTCAGTGGGCGAAGGACGGCAGCCTGACGCCAGAAGAGGTTGATCAGGTCATTGCGTTGGCGCAGAAGCTGATCAATGAATAAAAAACTCAAAGGATTGAGGGCGTTAGTGAGATGAAGCTGGTTGAACACTACATCATGCGTGGTACGCGCCGTCTGGTGCTGATTATCGTTGGTTTTTTGATCTTTATCTTCGCCAGTTACTCTGCACAGCGTTACCTGACCGAAGCAGCCAATGGGACTTTAGCGCTTGATGTAGTACTTAATGTTGTTTTCTACAAAGTGCTGATAGCGCTTGAAATGTTACTTCCAGTGGGCCTGTATGTGTCGGTTGGTGTGACACTTGGGCAGATGTATACCGACTCGGAAATTACCGCTATCTCTGCGGCGGGCGCCAGTCCCGCGCGTTTGTATAAAGCCGTTCTGTATCTGGCAATTCCATTAAGTATTTTTGTCACGCTGTTGTCGATGTATGGTCGGCCCTGGGCTTATGCGCAGATTTATCAACTGGAACAACAGTCGCAGTCGGAGCTGGATGTTCGCCAGTTGCGGGCAAAGAAATTTAACACTAACGATAACGGACGAATGATCATTTCGCAGACGGTTGATCAGGATAATAATCGCCTGACTGACGCGCTGATTTATACTTCTACTGCCAATCGAACCCGTGTTTTCCGCGCCCGTTCGGTTGATGTGGTTGACCCATCACCCGAGAAACCGACCGTTATGTTGCACAACGGGACCGCCTATCTTCTTGATCATCAGGGGCGTGACGACAACGAACAGATCTACCGTAATCTGCAATTACATCTTAATCCACTGGATCAAAGTGCCAACGTCAAACGTAAAGCGAAATCGGTCGCGGAACTGGCGCGCTCTGTATTTCCTGCCGATCATGCCGAACTGCAATGGCGACAAAGCCGTGGCCTGACAGCGTTGTTGATGGCTCTGCTGGCCATCTCTTTAAGTCGGGTAAAACCGCGGCAAGGGCGATTTTCAACGTTACTGCCACTGACGTTGCTGTTTGTTGCCATTTTTTATGGCGGTGACGTCTGCCGTACGCTGGTGGCTAACGGCACGATTCCCCTCATTCCTGGTTTGTGGTTAGTGCCCGGACTCATGCTAATGTGCCTGTTGATGCTGGTCGCACGCGACTTCTCCTTGCTGCAGAAATTTTCCCGATGAATGTTTTCAGTCGCTATTTAATCCGCCATCTCTTCCTCGGTTTTGCTGCCGCTGCCGGGCTACTGCTGCCGCTTTTTACCACCTTCAACTTGATTAACGAACTGGATGATGTCAGTCCGGGTGGTTATCTCTGGACTCAGGCGGTGCTGGTGGTACTGATGACCTTACCGCGCACACTGGTCGAACTTTCGCCGTTTATCGCGTTATTGGGTGGGATTGTTGGTCTCGGGCAGTTATCGAAAAATAGTGAACTTACCGCCATTCGCAGCACGGGGTTTTCTATCTTCCGTATTGCACTGGTGGCGCTGGTCGCCGGGATACTGTGGACTGTTTCGTTAGGCGCGATAGATGAGTGGGTGGCGTCGCCATTGCAGCAACAGGCGCTGCAAATCAAATCTACCGCGATAGCGTTGGGGGATGACGATGACATTACCGGCAATATGCTGTGGGCCAGGCGCGGTAATGAATTTGTGACGGTGAAATCGCTGAACGAACAGGGCCAGCCGGTAGGCATAGAGATATTTCACTATCGCGACGATCTCTCGCTCGAATCCTACATTTATGCACGCAGTGCCGCCATTGAAGACGACAAAACGTGGATCCTGCACGGCGTGAATCATAAAAAATGGCTGAATGGCAAAGAAACGCTGGAAACATCAGATAATCTTGGCTGGCAATCGGCCTTCACCAGTATGAATCTTGAAGAGTTATCGATGCCGGGGAATACTTTTTCTGTCCGTCAGCTCAATCATTACATCCATTATTTGCAGGAAACCGGACAACCCAGCAGCGAATACCGCCTTGCACTGTGGGAGAAGCTGGGGCAACCCATTTTAACTCTGGCGATGATTTTACTTGCTGTGCCCTTTACCTTTAGCGCCCCGCGCTCACCAGGGATGGGTAGCCGTCTCGCTGTAGGCGTCATCGTTGGCTTGCTTACCTGGATTAGCTATCAAATCATGGTCAATCTGGGATTGCTATTTGCGTTGAGTGCGCCCGCTACCGCACTCGGTTTACCAGTAGCGTTTGTGCTGGTGGCGTTAATGCTGGTGTATTGGTACGACAGGCAACATTAATAATCCCGCCGTGGGGTAACACCACGGCGGCCAATATTACTGCTTCAGGGTCGCAAATGCCTGAATGATGGCATCGATTTGTTCACAACTGTGGGCAGCGTTTACGCTACAGCGCAACAGCGTAATACCCGCAGGCGCGGCAGGTGGCAGGATAAGATTCACATACACGCCCAGCGAAATAAGCTCACGCCAGATGCGTAAACCTTCCTTTTTCGAACCGATTATTACCGGCACTACCGGACTAATATGTGAGCTTAACTCGTAACCCAGTTTTTGCAGCCCGTCATACAGATGGTTGGCATTATCCATCAGTTTTTGCCGCAGCTCTGGTTGAGTGGCAATGGTTCTTAACGACGAGCGCACGGTTGCAATGCAGGAAGGAGAAGGGGAGGCGGTAAAAATATACGGACGGCTGCCGTAGCGCAGCACTTCCATCGCTTCCGAACCCACGGCAAAACCACCAATAGAAGCCAGGCTTTTACTGAAGGTGCCAACGATAATATCCACATCATCTTCAACGCCAACGGCTTCAACCAGTCCGCGCCCCGTTGCGCCTAACACGCCAAATGAATGCGCTTCATCGACAATCAAATAACCGCCGAGACGACGTTTGATATCAACGATTTCCGCCAGCGGTGCGACGTCACCGAGCATACTGTAGATGCCTTCAACGATGATAATCGCCTCTTTTGCCCGTTCACCGAGGCGCACCATGCGACGTTCCAGATCGTTGGCGTCATTATGGCGGAAACGAATAATTTCCGCGCCGCCGAGAGAACAGGCGTCATAAATACTGGCGTGGCTGTCAGCATCCAACAACACCACGGCGTTATGGTCGGCAAGTGCGCTGATGACACCTAAATTAGCGGTATAACCGGTTGAAAAAACGATAGCGGTAGGACGATTGAAAAACTCGGCGATCTCTTTCTCTAACGCCAGATGCGGCGCATAACTACCATTAGCCATACGTGAACCGGTGGTGCCGGTGCCCTGCGTCGCTAACGCTGCCTGACCATCGGCGATGGCATTATGATTGAAGGTTAAACCGAGATAATTATTGGTCCCGGCCAGAATCACTTTTTTATCGCCAATGCGCCCTTCGGTGGCGGAATACACTTCATCAATACAGGTGCCAAACGGCGTTAACCCGTTATCGCTAAATTGCAGTCGCTCGCCCGCAAGACGCGCATATTTATCGTATAGCCCCATTATTTATTCTCCAGCCATGGAAGTAGTGTTTCCATTAATTGCACAGGGGTTTTGACATCCAGCAGAATATTAATAGGAATGGAAATATCAAATCTGTCTTCCAGCATCATTAAGAGATCCATCACTTTAATCGACTCCAGGCCGAGATCGTTGACGAGATCGCTGTCAGGCTTAATTTCCACACCGTTTTCGACCAAATCCTGTAAACAGGAAAGGATGTAATCCATTACTATTTCACGATTTACCATAGAAACGTTAACACACCTTTAAACAAGACAATCAAAATAGCCCGTTGCGTAATGCGTGTTCCAGGCTAATCCCGGGAAACCAATTAATATCTTCAGAAATACGGTTATTACTTGCCGACCAGTCGGCGTGGGTTAATTCACGAATTTTCGAGCGGGTCAGCATAGGTTCTTTACCTGCCAGGCGACTCAACGCGGTACTGACATCTGCAAGGCAGGTGAGCAACGGCAGAGGAACGCCGACCATCCGTACAGCTCCTTGACGGGCGGCTGCGGCCAGTTGTTGCACGCGCTGCCAGTCATAGCCACCGGCGACACCATCACATAATTCATACGTTTGCGCCTGTACGGAATCGGCGCTTAACCACTGACCCACAGCTTGCGCGAAATCGGTGACGTGCAGGAAAGAGAGCTGTGTATCTGGTGCGCCCAGCCGCGGCAGCAGGCCACGCAGCATCCAGTCAAACAGTGGTTTTAACTCTTTATCGCCGGGGCCATAGACTGCTGTTGGGCGAAAAATGCCCAGCGTAATTTCGTCCGCCATTGCTGCTAGTCGTTGTTCGGCGACGTGTTTGGATTTCGCGTACCAGGAGAGTTCGGGATGGCGCGCCGCCAGCGAAGAGATAAAAAGAAAACGTTGGCAAAAGCCACTCTCTTTTGCCGCCTGCATCAGGCGCAGACTGCCGTCAACGTTACAGCGAGTAAAGACATCCTCTTTGTGTCCGCGTACTTGCCCGGCGCAATGGACCACAGCACCGGCACCAGCAACCAACTCGCTAAGTGAATGCGTATCTTCCAGCGAACCGCGCACCCAGATGAGATTGTCATTGACGTGAGCGCGGGAAGTACGCGTCAATGCGCGGACGTGAAAGCCGCGGGCGAGCAGGTTATCGACAATATATTTACCGATAAACCCGGTAGCGCCCGTTACCGCGACAGTTTGATTCATGCGAGAGATTCCTGCACATGGAAACTGGCGGCAACGGCTTTCTGATAACGTTTTTTGGCTTCTGCGCGGGCGGGCTTGCCGGAAGATGTGCGAGGAATGCTGTGGGGCGGTAACAGGTCGATAGCCGCGGTTACGCCAAATTCGCTTTGTATCCGCGCCGCCAGCGAGTGGATAAGCTGCGTGCGGCGCTCTGCGTCGCTGATCCGACACTGGATCTGCAAAATGATTTTTTCCTGGGCGGTAACAAACGCAATGGCATCGCCAGAGTGAATTTCTGGCTCCTGTTCCGCAATGTATTCAATATCCTGCGGCCAGATATTACGCCCACGAATAATAATCAGGTCTTTAATGCGCCCGGTGACATACAGATAACCGTCCAGCAGATAGCCGAGATCGCCGGTATCTAACCAGCCCGTCGCGGTAATTTCGTCTTGTGAAGCCTGATCGCCAAAGTAACCGCTCATCAGGCTGGGGCCGGAGATGCAAATATGGCCCACCACACGTTCCGCTACTGGTATACCTGCTTCATTACGGATTTCAATGCCATGTTCCGGCAACGCCTTACCACAGTTGACGAAAGTTGATACGGCACGTGTTTCAACACCTGGCGTCACGGCTTTACCCTGGTATTCGAGGATATCGCGATCCACTTCGTTGACCACAACTCCGGAGGCTTCATCTGAGAAACTGACAGCCAGCGCGTTTTCTGCCAGTCCGTAGCAGGGCATAAACGTTTTATCGTCAAAGTTAACCTGACGGAAACATTCAGCAAATTGATGGAGTTGTTCTGCGGAGATGGGTTCAGCGCCAATACCCGCGACGCGCCAGCAGGAGAGATCCAGTTCAGCGAGATCTTTTTCATTCACGCGGCGCTGGCACAATTCATAGCCAAACGGCGGCGCAACGGAAACAGTGCCACGATTTTTACTGATCAATTTAAGCCATTGCAGTGGGCGCATGGCGAAATCCTGGGTGCGCAAATAATCCACCGAAAGCTGCGTGGCAACAGGCGTCAGGAGAAAACCGACCAGCCCCATATCATGGTAGAAAGGCAGCCAGGAGACACAGCGGTCGCCAGGGCGTAATTTAATGCCATCGTGGCTGATGGCGCGTAGATTAGCCATCACTTCGCGGTGAGTGATGATAACGCCACGGGGAAAACGGGTGCTGCCGGAGGTGTACTGCAAATAGGCGATATCGTCCGGAATTGGACGCTGGAGCGCAACATCGGCTTCCGGTAATGCCTTAAACCAGGCGTGGCTTAAAACATGTAATTCGGGGTTATCATGCGTCGCGGCATTGACCAGCGGCAACCATTCATCGCCAGTGATTATCGCGGCTGGTTGGCAGCTTGCCAGTAAACCTTGCAGTTTGGTGCTCCAGGAATCCCTCTGACCGACGCCCATTGGAATCGCCAATGGTACGGCAACTAATCCAGCATACTGGCAGGCAAAAAATGCCTCGACAAACCCGCTACTGGTTTCGGCAATCAGCGCCACGCGATCGCCTTTTTTCAGGTTCAGCGATAGCAGCCGCCTGGCTCCCGTTTCCGCGCGCACTTTTAAAGTGTGATATTCCAGTTCATCTTCAAGCTGGCTACGCCTGTCATAAAAATTCATTCCGGCGTTACTCAGAGCGGCATAGTCCAAAGCATCAACCAGCGTTGGAAAATCGGCATAGCGCATAGGCAAAGAATGCGTAAAGATTTTATTGGACATATACACCACAAGAAAATTGGATATCAAAAATAAAATGACAATAATGCGGTGGATTATATATGCATAAAAGATAAATGAGATAGTATTTTCATCGTTGTGATATTGAACATTGATTAAAATAATAAGTTCTGCTCTGTTATTTTTTATTGTGAATAATATTTAATTTATGAATGTATTAAGGTGATGCCTTGTCGGGTCGCTTAAGTCTATAAGAGACATTATTGACTGTTTAACGCAGTCACTGGTTTTATCAACATCATTAATAAATATTGTTTTGTCTTCGTTTGTATTCATTGGGTGGATTATTAAGGTGCCGTTCGTTGTGGTTACTGCCTGTTTTTCACCGTTAATTATTTGTTATCCACGTAAATATGGAATGCGATCTGCTGATGATTAAAATTGAAAAAGTAATAAATAAAAACGACTTAAAAGCATTTATCGCTTTTCCGTCGTCACTTTATCTCGATGATCCAAACTGGATCCCTCCTTTATGCATTGAACGCAGTGAGCATCTGTCACAAAAGAATCCGGGAACGGACCATATCATCTGGCAGGCATGGGTGGCGAAAAAAGAGGGGCAGGTAGTAGGGCGCATTACCGCGCAAATCGATACCTTACACCGCGAGCGTTACGGCGAGGATACCGGTCATTTCGGCATGATTGACGCCATTGATGATTTGCAGGTTTTTAAAGCTTTATTTGGCGCAGCGGAAGCATGGCTGAAGTCACAAGGTGCACGCAACATCACCGGGCCTTTTAGCCTGAATATCAATCAGGAAAGCGGATTACTGATTGAAGGTTTTGACACACCACCCTGTGCGATGATGCCGCACGGTAAACCGTGGTATGCCGCGCATATTGAACAACTGGGTTATCACAAAGGTATTGATTTACTGGCGTGGTGGATGCAGCGAACCGATCTCACTTTCTCTCCGGCGCTAAAAAAACTGATGGATCAGGTGCGCAAAAAGGTGACCATTCGCTGTATTAATCGTCAGCGGTTTGCCGAAGAGATGCAGATCCTGCGCGAGATTTTCAACTCCGGCTGGCAGCACAACTGGGGATTTGTGCCGTTTACCGAACATGAATTTGCGACCATGGGCGATCAACTTAAGTATCTGGTGCCGGACGATATGATCTACATCGCCGAGATTGATTCTGCACCCTGCGCGTTTATTGTCGGCTTACCGAACATCAACGAGGCGATTGCCGATCTGAACGGATCGCTCTTTCCCTTCGGCTGGGCAAAATTGCTGTGGCGCTTGAAAGTCAGCGGTGTGCGGACCGCGCGAGTGCCGCTAATGGGGGTTCGCGACGAGTATCAGTTCAGCCGCATCGGCCCGGTGATTGCTCTGTTATTGATTGAAGCCTTACATGATCCGTTTGCTCGCCGGAAGATCGATGCGCTGGAAATGTCATGGATCCTCGAAACCAATACAGGCATGAATAACATGCTGGAACGCATTGGGGCGGAGCCGTACAAGCGTTACCGCTTGTATGAAAAGCAGATTTGACTCCAGCTAACTCTGGTTCATTTCCAGCGGCACCGCCGAACGAATCAAATGGTGGCCTTCCAGTTCGATATCGTGGAGATTCTTTTTCACGGTCATCACATGATCGCGGGCGGCGCGCTGGGCGACATGCGGGAGTCGCTGCAACACCGCGTTATAGATCCGCGCATGCTGGCGATCGATCTGCTTTTTTTGCTGTGGTCGATGGTAGAGATTATTCACGCTGGCAAACACCGAATTAAACATTAGATCGGTCAATGATTGCAGCGTAAACACCAGCACCTGATTGTGGGAAGCCTGACAAATGGCGAGATGGAAAGCGTGATCCAGCTGTGCATGTTCGATCAGCGAAAGCTCTTTGTTGTGCTCACTGGCAGCGAGCATTTTTTCATAACAGCGGGTTATCAAAACAAAATCAGCCTGGGTTCCCAGCGTAGCTGCCAACCTTGCCGATTCGCCTTCCAGCAATGCGCGGACATCAAGCAGATCGTACAGCGTTCGCGGCTGCGTGCTGAACAGATGAATTAGCGGGCTGGTGTCCTGGACCCGATTAAGCCGTGCAACACGAGAATCGCGACCCTGCGCTGTTTCAATAATCCCGCGCCCGCGTAGCACGGTCAGCCCTTCACGCAGTGCGGAACGCGAGAAGCCGAGCTTTTCGCACAGCCGACGCTCCGAGGGAAGCGGCTGACCGACCTTCAGTACGCCGTCGATAATTAACCGTTCGATACTCTCAGCAACTACTTCGCAAATAGGGCGACGTTCATCTTTCATTCCCGGACCTCGTGCACAGGTAGGACCAATTTTTCTGTTCTTAACTCGCGAAACACGTACATCACGTAAGTGATTATGTTACATCAATTTAACATTGAGTTAACCAACGCGAAGTCACAGAGATGGAAAAAAAATGGTCTGACCGGTAGCTAAAGAGATAGACGAAAACGAAAACCCCGCTTAATAACTGTTCACAGAAGCAGCGCGCAAAAATCAGCTGCCACACAACACAACAAAGCGAACCCTACTCATGAGCATCTTGTACGAAGAGCGTCTTGATGGCGCTTTACCCGATGTCGACCGCACATCGGTACTGATGGCACTGCGTGAGCATGTCCCTGGACTGGAGATCCTGCATACCGATGAGGAGATCACTCCTTACGAATGTGACGGGTTGAGCGCGTATCGCACGCGTCCATTACTGGTTGTTCTGCCTAAGCAGATGGAACAGGTGACGGCGATTCTGGCCGTTTGCCACCGCCTGCGTGTGCCGGTGGTGACCCGTGGCGCAGGCACCGGGCTTTCTGGCGGCGCGCTGCCGCTGGAAAAAGGTGTGTTGTTGGTGATGGCGCGCTTTAAAGAGATCCTCGACATTAACCTCGTCGGGCGCCGTGCGCGCGTGCAGCCGGGCGTGCGTAACCTGGCGATCTCCCAGGCCGTAGCACCGCATAATCTCTATTACGCGCCGGACCCCTCCTCACAAATTGCCTGTTCGATTGGCGGCAACGTGGCGGAAAACGCGGGGGGCGTCCACTGCCTGAAATATGGGCTTACTGTACATAACCTGCTGAAAATTGAAGTGCAAACGCTGGACGGCGAGGCGCTGACGCTGGGATCGGACGCGCTGGATTCGCCTGGTTTTGACCTGCTGGCGCTGTTCACCGGATCGGAAGGTATGCTCGGCGTGACCACCGAAGTGACGGTAAAACTGCTGCCGAAGCCGCCCGTGGCGCGTGTGTTGTTAGCCAGCTTTGACTCGGTAGAAAAAGCCGGACTTGCGGTTGGTGACATCATCGCCAATGGCATTATCCCCGGCGGGCTGGAGATGATGGATAACCTGTCGATCCGCGCGGCAGAAGATTTTATTCATGCCGGTTATCCCATCGACGCCGAAGCGATTTTGTTATGCGAGCTGGACGGCGTGGAGTCTGACGTACAGGAAGACTGCGAGCGAGTTAACGACATCTTACTGAAAGCGGGCGCGACTGACGTCCGTCTGGCACAGGATGAAGCAGAGCGCGTACGTTTCTGGGCTGGCCGCAAGAACGCTTTTCCGGCGGTGGGGCGCATCTCTCCCGATTACTACTGCATGGACGGCACCATCCCACGCCGCGCGCTACCTGGCGTACTGGAAGGCATTGCCCGTTTATCGCAGCAATATGATTTACGCGTCGCCAACGTCTTTCATGCCGGAGACGGCAACATGCACCCGTTAATCCTTTTCGATGCCAACGAACCCGGTGAATTTGCCCGCGCGGAAGAGCTGGGCGGGAAGATCCTCGAACTCTGCGTTGAAGTGGGCGGCAGCATCAGTGGGGAACACGGCATCGGGCGCGAAAAAATCAATCAAATGTGCGCCCAGTTCAACAGCGATGAAATCACGACCTTCCATGCAGTCAAGGCGGCGTTTGATCCCGATGGTTTGCTGAACCCAGGAAAAAACATTCCCACGCTACACCGCTGCGCTGAATTTGGTGCCATGCACGTGCATCACGGCCATTTACCTTTCCCTGAACTGGAGCGTTTCTGATGCTACGCGAGTGTGATTACAGCCAGGTACTGCTGGAACAGGTGAATCAGGCGATTAGTAATAAAACGCCGCTGGTGATTCAGGGAAGCAATAGCAAAGCCTTTTTAGGCCGTCCTGTCACCGGGCAAACGCTGGATGTGCGTTGTCATCGCGGCATTGTTAATTACGACCCGACCGAGCTGGTGATTACCGCGCGTGCCGGAACGCCGCTGGTGGCGATTGAAGCGGCGCTGGAAAGCGCGGGGCAAATGCTCCCCTGCGAGCCGCCGCATTATGGTGAAGAAGCTACCTGGGGCGGGATGGTCGCCTGCGGGCTGGCGGGGCCGCGTCGCCCGTGGAGCGGTTCGGTCCGCGATTTTGTCCTCGGCACGCGCATCATTACCGGCACAGGAAAACATCTGCGTTTTGGCGGCGAAGTGATGAAAAACGTTGCCGGATACGATCTCTCGCGATTAATGGCCGGAAGCTACGGTTGTCTTGGCGTGCTCACTGAAATTTCAATGAAAGTGTTACCGCGACCGCGCGCCACCCTGAGCCTGCGTCGGGAAATCAGCCTGCAAGAAGCCATGAGTGAAATCGCCCAGTGGCAACTTCAGCCGCTACCCATTAGTGGCTTATGTTACTTCGACAACGCGTTGTGGATCCGCCTTGAAGGCGGTGAAGGATCGGTGAAAGCGGCGCGTGAACTGCTGGGGGGCGAAGAGGTTGCGGGTCAGTTCTGGCAGCAATTGCGTGAACAACAACTGCCGTTCTTCTCGTTACCAGGTACCTTATGGCGCATTTCATTACCCAGTGATGCGCCAATGATGGATTTACCCGGCGAGCAACTGATCGACTGGGGCGGGGCGTTACGCTGGCTGAAATCGACAGCCGATGACAATCAAATCCATCGCATCGCCCGCAACGCTGGCGGTCATGCGACCCGCTTTAGTGCCGGAGATGGCGGCTTTGCCCCGCTACCGGCTCCTTTATTCCGCTATCACCAGCAGCTTAAACAGCAGCTCGATCCTTGCGGCGTGTTTAACCCCGGTCGCATGTACGCGGAACTTTAAGGAGCAGGCTATGCAAACCCGGTTAACCGAAGAGATGCGGCAGAACGCGCGAGCGCAGGAAGCCGACAGCATCCTGCGCGCCTGTGTTCATTGCGGATTTTGTACCGCAACCTGCCCAACTTATCAGCTATTGGGCGATGAACTGGACGGGCCGCGCGGGCGCATCTATCTGATTAAACAGGTGCTGGAAGGCAACGAAGTTACGCTTAAAACACAGGAGCATCTCGATCGCTGTCTCACTTGCCGCAATTGTGAAACCACCTGTCCTTCTGGTGTGCGCTATCACAATTTGCTGGACATCGGGCGTGATATTGTCGAGCAGAAAGTGAAACGCCCTCTGCCGGAGCGAATGCTGCGCGAAGGATTGCGCCAGGTAGTGCCGCGTCCGGCGGTCTTTCGCGCATTGACGCAGGTAGGGTTGGTGCTGCGACCGTTTTTGCCAGAACAGATAAGAGCAAAATTACCCGCTGAAACGGTGAAAGCCAAACCGCGTCCACCGCTGCGCCATAAGCGCCGGGTTTTAATGCTGGAAGGTTGCGCCCAGCCTACACTTTCGCCCAACACTAACGCGGCAACCGCGCGGGTGCTGGATCGTCTGGGGATCAGCGTCATGCCAGCTAACGAAGCAGGATGTTGTGGCGCGGTGGACTATCATCTTAATGCGCAAGAGAAAGGGTTAGCGCGGGCGCGAAATAACATTGATGCCTGGTGGCCCGCGCTTGAAGCAGGTGCCGAGGCAATTTTGCAAACCGCCAGCGGCTGCGGCGCGTTCGTTAAAGAGTATGGGCAGATGCTGAAAAACGATGCGTTGTATGCCGATAAAGCGCGTCAGGTCAGTGAGCTGGCGGTCGATTTAGTCGAACTTCTGCGCGAGGAACCGCTGGAAAAACTGGCAATTCGCGGCGATAAAAAACTGGCCTTCCACTGCCCGTGTACCCTACAACATGCGCAAAAGCTGAACGGCGAAGTGGAAAAAGTGTTGCTTCGTCTTGGATTTGCCTTAACCGATGTTCCCGACAGCCATCTGTGCTGCGGGTCGGCGGGAACATATGCGTTAACGCATCCCGATCTGGCGCGCCAGCTGCGGGATAACAAAATGAATGAGCTGGAAAGCGGCAAACCGGAAATGATCGTCACCGCCAACATTGGTTGCCAGACGCATCTGGCGAGCGCCGGTCGAACCTCTGTGCGTCACTGGATTGAAATTGTAGAACAAGCCCTTGAAAAGGAATAACAAAATGAAAACTAAAGTCATTCTTAGCCAGCAAATGGCGAGTGCAATTATTGCCGCAGGTCAGGAAGAAGCGCAGAAAAATAACTGGTCTGTTTCCATTGCTGTTGCCGATGACGGCGGTCATCTGCTGGCGTTAAGTCGCATGGACGATTGCGCGCCGATAGCGGCCTACATCTCTCAGGAGAAAGCGCGTACTGCCGCGCTGGGGCGTCGCGAAACTAAGGGCTATGAAGAGATGGTGAACAACGGACGTACCGCGTTCGTGACTGCGCCGTTACTGACGTCGCTGGAAGGTGGCGTACCGGTTGTTGTTGATGGACAAATTATTGGTGCCGTGGGCGTTTCTGGTTTAACCGGAGCACAGGATGCGCAGGTCGCGAAAGCGGCAGCAGCGGTGTTGGCGAAATAAGCGAAAACGAGGAGATAAACAATGAGTCAAACCATAACCCAGGGCCGTTTACGCATTGACGCCAATTTTAAACGTTTTGTGGATGAAGAAGTTTTACCGGGAACAGGGCTGGACGCTGCGGCGTTCTGGCGCAATTTTGATGAGATCGTTCACGATCTGGCGCCAGAAAATCGTCAATTACTGGCAGAGCGCGATCGCATTCAGGCGGCGCTGGACGAATGGCATCGCAGCAATCCGGGGTCGGTAAAAGACAAAGCGGCTTATAAATCTTTCCTGCGTGAACTGGGCTATCTCGTGCCGCAGCCGGACCACGTTACGGTGGAAACCACGGGCATCGACAGTGAAATCACCAGTCAGGCGGGGCCACAGCTGGTGGTTCCGGCGATGAACGCCCGCTACGCGCTGAACGCGGCAAACGCTCGCTGGGGCTCACTGTACGATGCGTTATACGGCAGCGACATCATCCCACAGGAAGGGGCGATGGTCAGCGGCTACGATCCGCAGCGCGGTGAGCAGGTTATCGCCTGGGTTCGGCGTTTCCTTGATGAATCTCTACCGCTGGAAAACGGCAGCTATCAGGATGTGGTGGCGTTTAAGGTGGTCGACAAACAATTACGTATCCAGTTGAAAAATGGTAAAGAAACCACGTTACGTACTCCGGCACAGTTTGTCGGTTACCGTGGTAATGCCGCTGCGCCGACCTGCATTTTGCTGAAAAATAACGGCCTGCATATTGAGCTGCAAATCGATGCCAACGGGCGAATTGGCAAAGACGATCCGGCGCACATCAACGACGTTATCGTTGAAGCCGCCATCAGTACCATTCTCGACTGTGAAGATTCGGTCGCTGCGGTTGATGCGGAAGATAAAATCCTGCTGTACCGCAACCTGCTGGGCCTGATGCAGGGGACTCTGCAAGAGAAAATGGAGAAAAACGGTCGGCAAATCGTGCGTAAACTGAATGACGATCGTCAGTACACCGCCGCCGATGGCTCTGAAATTTCTCTGCACGGGCGCTCGCTGCTGTTTATCCGCAACGTGGGTCATTTGATGACCATTCCCGTAATTTGGGACAGCGAAGGCAATGAAATTCCGGAAGGCATTCTTGATGGCGTCATGACTGGCGCGATTGCCCTCTATGATTTAAAAGTGCAGAAAAACTCGCGCACTGGCAGCGTCTATATTGTGAAACCGAAAATGCACGGTCCGCAGGAAGTGGCGTTCGCCAACAAACTGTTTACCCGCGTTGAGGCAATGCTCGGTATGGCACCGAATACCCTGAAAATGGGCATTATGGATGAAGAACGCCGGACCTCGCTGAACTTGCGTAGCTGTATCGCTCAGGCGCGCAACCGCGTGGCGTTCATCAATACCGGTTTCCTCGACCGTACTGGCGATGAGATGCATTCGGTGATGGAAGCTGGCCCGATGCTGCGTAAAAACCAGATGAAATCGACGCCGTGGATCAAAGCCTACGAGCGCAATAACGTGCTTTCCGGTCTGTTCTGCGGGCTGCGCGGTAAAGCGCAAATCGGCAAAGGCATGTGGGCAATGCCGGACCTGATGGCAGACATGTACAGCCAGAAGGGCGACCAGTTACGTGCCGGGGCAAACACGGCCTGGGTTCCGTCGCCAACTGCAGCTACGCTCCATGCGCTGCACTACCACCAAACCAACGTACAGAGCGTGCAATCCAACATTGCCCAGACCGAGTTCAATGCTGAATTTGAACCGCTGCTGGACGATCTGCTGACCATTCCGGTTGCTGAAAATGCTAACTGGTCGGCGCAAGAGATCCAACAAGAGCTGGATAACAACGTGCAGGGAATTCTGGGCTACGTGGTGCGTTGGGTAGAGCAGGGGATTGGTTGTTCAAAAGTGCCGGATATTCACAACGTGGCGCTGATGGAAGACCGTGCAACGCTGCGCATCTCCAGCCAGCATATTGCCAACTGGTTACGCCACGGCATTCTGACCAAAGAGCAGGTGCAGGCGTCGCTGGAGAATATGGCGAAAGTGGTTGATCAGCAAAACGCTGGCGATCCGGCTTATCGTCCGATGGCGGGGAATTTCGCTAACTCGTGTGCCTTTAAAGCTGCCAGCGATTTGATCTTCCTCGGCGTGAAACAGCCAAACGGTTATACCGAACCGTTATTACACGCCTGGCGTTTACGCGAAAAAGAAAGTCATTAATAGCGTCAAAAAAAGCCCCGGCAAGTTTTATTGTCGGGGCTATTATAGTAACTGCGGTAGTACATTTATCCCGGAAATAACCGGAGCGATTATCAGGGTTTAACAAAATTAAATACCCGCAGCGCATTACTAGCGGGCCTAAAACAACAATATGGACATCTTAACGATACTCTGCACCTGCGTGTGCGGAACAGAAACCCTTACCCGATATACTTGTTATGCCAGAGGTAGCAATTGCGTTAGCAGCGTACTGTTGCTGTAAAGTATAACGCCTATATTTTACAGTTCAGTCCTCTTTTGCTTATTACAACCTTAATCATATCAAGCATATAAAGATAATAAGAGACTGAACAATATGGTTACCTGGACCCAAATGTATATGCCGATGGGAGGACTGGGGCTATCCGCTCTGGTTGCCCTGATCCCAATAATATTCTTCTTCGTTGCACTTGCGGTATTACGTCTGAAAGGGCATGTCGCTGGAGCAATAACCCTTATATTATCTATCCTGATTGCGATATTCGCCTTTAAAATGCCGATTGATATGGCATTTGCGGCTGCGGGCTATGGCTTTATTTATGGATTATGGCCTATTGCCTGGATTATTGTCGCGGCGGTATTCCTGTATAAATTAACCGTTGCCAGCGGTCAGTTTGATATTATCCGCAGTTCGGTTATCTCCATCACCGACGATCAGCGTTTGCAGGTGTTACTGATTGGTTTCTCCTTTGGCGCGTTGCTGGAAGGGGCGGCAGGCTTTGGCGCACCGGTGGCAATTACAGGGGCATTGCTGGTGGGCCTGGGCTTCAAACCGCTATACGCAGCGGGGCTATGTCTGATAGCCAACACTGCGCCGGTGGCGTTTGGTGCGTTGGGCGTGCCGATACTGGTCGCCGGTCAGGTGACCGGAATCGATCCGTTCCACATTGGTGCAATGGCGGGACGTCAGTTGCCGTTCCTGTCGGTGCTGGTGCCGTTCTGGCTGGTGGCGATGATGGATGGCTGGAAAGGGGTGAAAGAGACGTGGCCAGCGGCGCTGGTTGCGGGTGGTAGCTTTGCGGTTACCCAGTTCTTTACCTCTAACTACATTGGTCCTGAGCTGCCGGATATTACTTCGGCGCTGGTGAGTATCGTCTCACTGTCTTTATTCCTTAAAGTCTGGCGACCGAAAAATACCGAAACGGCAATCAGCATGGGGCAATCCGCAGGTGCGATGGTGGTGAATAAACCGTCTTCTGGCGGTCCCGTGCCTTCAGAATATAGTCTGGGGCAAATCATTCGCGCGTGGTCACCGTTTTTAATCT
Source organism: Escherichia sp. E4385 (assembly GCF_963883145.1). NCBI lineage: Bacteria > Pseudomonadati > Pseudomonadota > Gammaproteobacteria > Enterobacterales > Enterobacteriaceae > Escherichia > Escherichia sp. E4385. Next base: position 55,179 of record NZ_CAWOOJ010000009.1, on the reverse strand, counting down.
TAACGGTGCTGGTCACCATCTGGACCATGAAGCCGTTTAAAGCGTTATTTGCTCCGGGCGGTGCGTTTTATTCGCTGGTGATTAATTTCCAGATCCCTCATTTGCATCAACAAGTCTTGAAAGCGGCCCCCATTGTCGCCCAGCCGACGCCAATGGACGCGGTGTTTAAATTCGACCCGCTCTCTGCTGGCGGCACCGCTATTTTTATTGCAGCGATTATCTCTATCTTCATCCTCGGCGTGGGGATCAAGAAAGGTATTGGCGTCTTTGCAGAAACGCTAATTAGCCTGAAGTGGCCGATACTGTCGATTGGCATGGTGCTGGCATTTGCCTTCGTGACCAACTATTCCGGTATGTCTACCACGCTGGCGCTGGTACTGGCGGGTACTGGTGTGATGTTCCCGTTCTTTTCGCCATTCCTCGGCTGGCTGGGGGTATTCCTTACCGGCTCGGACACCTCCTCGAACGCTCTGTTTGGTTCACTACAATCAACCACGGCGCAGCAAATCAACGTCTCTGACACTCTGCTGGTGGCAGCAAATACCAGCGGCGGCGTAACTGGCAAGATGATCTCCCCGCAATCTATCGCCGTGGCCTGCGCCGCGACGGGCATGGTGGGCCGAGAATCTGAACTGTTCCGCTACACCGTGAAGCACAGTCTGATTTTTGCCAGCGTTATCGGCATTATCACCCTGCTGCAGGCATATGTGTTTACCGGAATGTTAGTTTCGTAAGTCAATAATGCCGGATGATCGTCAATATCATCCGGCTTCTTTCTACTCACGTTTCATTATCCTGACTAAATAATTGTAAAATCATTTCGTTGTTTATTATCCATGCATAAATAATATTTCGTGTTCAGATAACTCGCTAAATAATTAAGGGAGTGAGAATATCTATTTTTTTGTCACGCAAAACAAGTCTGTATTAATTGTGTTCGCTTGATGAGCAAACACCGTGCTGTCTGTTGCTTTTGCAATCGCAATCGTTAAAACTATCAACAACTTGGGATAGTTACATTGTGAATAATTGTTACTTTTTTGTTTGTTGAATCATTTTATAAATACCCCGTCTGACATCGAATAGGGGATATTCTTATAAATTTCACCTGTTTCGTTATCAATAATGCAGTTTTTTTAAGAATGGAGGAAGTTACTAGAGAAGGTAAAACATAAAACTATTTCCCCAGTTACGAATTTTTTAACTATATTTTGTCACTTGCGTTATTAATGAATAAGAAATTTAAATATAAAAAATCGCTTTTAGCGGCTATTTTAAGCGCAACCTTATTAACCGGTTGTGATGGCGGCGGTTCAGGTTCTTCCTCCGATACTCCGCCTGTAGATTCTGGAACCGGGTCTTTGCCGGAAGTGAAACCCGACCCAACGCCAACCCCGGAGCCGACGCCGGAGCCTGAACCTACTCCGGACCCGACACCTGAGCCAGAGCCAACGCCAGAACCGGAGCCAGAACCTGTTCCTACGAAAACAGGTTATCTGACCCTGGGCGGAAGCCAGCGGGTAATCGGTGCTAAATGTAATGGTGAATCCAGCGACGGCTTTACTTTTACACCTGGCGAGAACGTTACTTGCGTGGCAGGTAACACGACAATTGCCACCTTCAACACTCAGTCAGAAGCTGCGCGTAGCTTGCGTGCGGTTGAAAAAGTGTCGTTTAGCCTTGAGGATGCGCAAGAACTGGCGGGGTCTGATGACAAGAAAAGCAATGCGCTCTCGCTGGTAACCTCCATGAACAGTTGTCCGGCGGATACAGAACAGGTTTGCCTGACGTTCTCCTCGGTGATCGAGAGTAAACGCTTCGACTCGCTGTATAAGCAAATCGATCTGGCACCGGAAGAGTTCAAAAAGCTGGTCAATGAAGAGGTGGAAAACAATGCCGCGACTGATAAAGCGCCATCCACTCATACTTCACCGGTTGTGCCAGTCACCACACCGGGAACAAAACCGGATCTGAACGCTTCCTTCGTGTCGGCTAACGCGGAACAGTTTTATCAGTATCAACCTACGGAAATCATTCTCTCCGAAGGCCGACTGGTAGATAGCATGGGCAATGGTGTGGTTGGCGTAAATTACTACACCAGCTCAGGCCGTGGCGTGACTGGCGAAAACGGCAAATTCAACTTCAGCTGGGGCGAAACCATCTCCTTTGGTATCGACACCTTTGAACTGGGCTCAGTACGCGGCAATAAGTCGACCATTGCGTTGACTGAGCTGGGCGACGAAGTTCGCGGCGCGAATGTCGATCAGCTGATTCATCGTTACTCCCAGGCCGGAAAAAATGATGAGCGTGAAGTGCCGGACGTAGTGCGCAAGGTCTTTGCCGAGTATCCCAACGTGATCAACGAGATTATCAATCTCTCGTTATCCAATGGCGAGGCGTTGAGCGAAGGCGATCAAACCTTTGAGCGGACAAACGAATTTCTTGAGCAGTTTGAATCCGGGCAGGCTAAAGAGATTGATACGGCGATTTGTGACTCCCTTGGGGGCTGCAACTCTCAGCGTTGGTTCTCGCTGACGACGCGCAATGTTAATGACGGCCAGATTCAGGGCGTTATCAACAAGCTGTGGGGCGTGGATGAAGATTACAAATCGGTGACGAAATTCCACGTCTTCCATGACTCTACCAACTTCTATGGCAGCACCGGTAATGCGCGCGGTCAGGCGGTGGTAAATATCTCCAACGCGGCATTCCCGATTCTGATGGCGCGTAATGATAAAAACTACTGGCTGGCCTTCGGCGAAAAACGCGCCTGGGATAAAAACGAGCTGGCGTACATTACTGAAGCGCCTTCTCTTGTGGTACCTGAAAACGTTACGCGCGATACCGCGACCTTCAACCTGCCATTTATTTCGCTGGGGCAAGTTGGTGAGGGTAAACTGATGGTTATCGGTAACCCGCACTACAACAGCATTCTGCGTTGCCCGAACGGTTACAGCTGGAACGGGAGCGTTAATAAAGACGGACAGTGTACGCTCGACAGCGATCCGGACGACATGAAGAACTTCATGGAGAACGTACTGCGCTATCTGTCAAATGAACGCTGGCTGCCGGATGCGAAGAGCAGTATGACCGTGGGCACTAACCTGGATACGGTTTATTTCAAAAAAGCGGGTCAGGTATTAGGAAATAGTGCTCCGTTTGCTTTCCATAAGGATTTCGCAGGTATCACGGTTAAACCGTTGACCAGTTATGGCAATCTGAATCCAGATGAAGTTCCTCTGCTGATCCTCAATGGCTTTGAGTATGTGACTCAGTGGTCTGGCGATCCCTATGCAGTGCCTCTGCGTGCAGATACCAGCAAACCGAAGCTGACCCAGCAGGATGTGACGGATCTGATCGCCTATCTGAACAAAGGCGGATCGGTGCTGATCATGGAAAATGTGATGAGCAATCTTAAGGAAGAGAGCGCATCAGGCTTTGTACGTCTGCTTGATGCCGCAGGTCTGTCGATGGCGCTTAACAAATCGGTGGTGAATACCGATCCGCAGGGTTATCCAGACCGCGTGCGCCAGCGTCGAGCGACTGGCATTTGGGTTTATGAACGTTATCCGGTTGTGGAGGGTGAACTGCCGTACACCATTGATTCCCAAACAGGAAAAGTTACCTGGAAATATCAGATTGATAACAAACCTGATAAGAAACCGAAACTGGAAGTTGCCAGCTGGCAGGAAGATGTCGATGGCAAACAGGTCAAACGCTATGCCTTTATCGATGAGGCGGAGTTTAAAACAAAAGAGTCTCTGGAGGCGGCAAAGGCAAAAATCTTTGAGGCGTTTCCTGGATTAAAGGAATGTAAGGACCCGGCATATCACTATGAGGTCAACTGTCTGGAATACCGCCCGGGCACGGGAGTTCCTGTAACGCCAGAGAATAATACTGGCATGTTTGTTCCGCGCTATACGCAACTGAATCTCAGCGCCGACACTGCGAAAGCGATGGTGCAGGCGGCGGATTTAGGCACCAACATTCAGCGCCTGTATCAGCATGAGCTTTACTTCCGTACCAATGGTCGCAAAGGTGAGCGTCTGAGCAGCGTCGATCTGGAACGTCTGTACCAGAACATGTCGGTCTGGCTGTGGAACGACATTAAATATAGCTATGACAGCAGCAAGGAAGACGAGCTGGGCTTTAAAACGTTCACCGAGTTCCTGAACTGCTACGCCAACAATGCCTATACCGAAGGCACGCTGTGTTCTGCAGATCTGAAAAAATCGCTGGTCGATAACAATATGATCTACGGAGATACAACTGCCAAAGCGGGCATGATGAACCCGAGCTATCCGCTCAACTATATGGAAAAACCGCTGACACGCCTGATGCTGGGTCGTTCCTGGTGGGATCTGAACATTAAGGTTGATGTCGAGAAATATCCGGGAGCGGTATCGGCAGAAGGGCAGGAGGTTACTGAAAGCATCAGCCTGTACTCGAGTCCGACCAAATGGTTTGCGGGTAACATGCAGTCTACAGGCCTGTGGGCTCCGGCTCAGCAGGAAGTCAGCATTAAGTCCAATGCGAACGTTCCTGTGACTGTCACCGTGGCGCTGGCCGACGACCTGACCGGACGTGAGAAGCATGAAGTTGCTCTGAACCGTCCGCCAAAAGTGACGAAAACCTATGATCTGGATGCTCAAGGCACGGTGACCTTCAAGGTGCCTTACGGTGGTCTGATTTATATCAAGGGCAACAGCTCAAAGAATGAGTCAGCCAAATTCACCTTTACCGGTGTAGTAAAAGCGCCGTTCTATAAAGACGGTAAGTGGCAACACGATCTGAACTCCCCTGCGCCGCTAGGCGAGCTGGAGTCTGCGTCGTTCGTCTATACCACGCCGAAGAAGAACCTGAATGCCAGCAATTTCACGGGTGGCGTAAAACAATTCGCTAAGGAACTGGATACCTTTGCCAGCTCGATGAATGACTTCTACGGACGCGATGGCGAAAACGGCGACCACCGGATGTTTACCTTTGAAAACTTGCCGGGTCACAAACACCGTTTCACCAACGATGTGCAGATCTCCATCGGTGATGCGCACTCTGGTTATCCGGTAATGAACAGCAGCTTCTCGACGAACAGCACCACGCTGCCGACGACGCCGCTGAACGACTGGCTGATCTGGCATGAAGTAGGGCATAACGCCGCAGAAACACCACTGACTGTACCGGGCGCAACTGAAGTGGCGAACAACGTGCTGGCGCTGTACATGCAGGATCGCTATCTCGGCAAGATGAACCGTGTCGCTGAAGATATTACCGTCGCGCCGGAATATCTGGACGAGAGCAACGGTCAGGCATGGGCGCGCGGCGGTGCGGGTGACCGTCTGCTGATGTACGCGCAGCTGAAGGAATGGGCAGAGAAAAACTTTGATATCAAGAAATGGTATCCAGATAGCAAGCTGCCAGAGTTCTACAGCGAGCGTGAGGGGATGAAAGGCTGGAACCTCTTCCAGTTGATGCATCGTAAAGCACGCGGCGATGATGTTGGTGACAAGACCTTTGGTGGCAAGAATTACTGTGCTGAATCCAATGGTAACGCTGCCGACACGCTGATGCTGTGTGCCTCCTGGGTCGCTCAGACGGATCTTTCGGAGTTCTTTAAGAAATGGAATCCGGGCGCGAATGCTTATCAGCTGCCGGGGGCAAGCGATATGAGCTTCGAGGGCGGTGTGAGCCAGTCGGCTTACAACAAGCTCGCTGCGCTTGGTCTGCCGAAACCGCAGCAAGGAGGACCGGAAACCATTAACAAGGTTACCGAGTATTCGATGCCTGCTGAATAAACCGGATAAGGCGCTCGCGCCGCATCCGGCATGAAATAAGGTGCATCGGGTTAACACATATGCCCGATGCGCCAGCTTATCGGGCCTGGAGGGAAAGCCGCGATTATTTGCGTTGGCAGACACCCGTAGGCCGGATAAGGCGTTCACGCCGCATCCGGCAAGTTACAACAAATAACCTTTAACCATGCTTTTTGATGTTTTTCAGCAATACCCTGCGGCGATGCCCATACTGGCAACCGTCGGAGGATTGATCATCGGCAGTTTTTTGAATGTGGTGATTTGGCGTTACCCTATCATGCTGCGCCAACAAATGGCGGAGTTTCACGGTGAAATGCCGAGTGCGCAGTCAAAAATAAGCCTTGCGCTGCCGCGTTCGCACTGTCCGCATTGTCAGCAGACCATCCGGATACGTGACAACATTCCGCTGCTCTCCTGGCTGATGCTCAAAGGGCGCTGCCGCGACTGTCAGGCGAAAATCAGCAAGCGTTATCCGCTGGTCGAGTTATTGACGGCACTCGCTTTTTTGCTTGCGAGTCAGGTGTGGCCGGAAAGTGGATGGGGGCTGGCGGTGATGATATTATCCGCCTGGCTGATTGCCGCGAGCATCATCGACCTCGATCACCAATGGCTGCCCGATGTTTTTACTCAGGGCGTATTGTGGACCGGGCTGATTGCGGCATGGGCGCAACAGAGTCCGTTAACGCTACAAGACGCAGTTACCGGCGTACTGGTGGGATTTGTCAGTTTTTACTCCCTGCGCTGGATAGCCGGAATAGTTCTGCGTAAAGAAGCATTAGGCATGGGCGATGTATTACTCTTCGCTGCGTTAGGTGGCTGGGTGGGAGCACTGTCGCTACCCAATGTTGCTTTAATCGCCTCATGCTGCGGCCTGATATATGCCGTTATTACAAAAAGAGGATCAACCACACTGCCTTTTGGACCGTGTTTAAGTCTGGGCGGTATAGCAACACTTTATCTACAGGCATTGTTTTAATGATAACCATGTCATTATCGAAGTGACATTTTAACTCTTATTAATAACCTTAGAGATTATTTACCATGTCGATAAAACAAATGCCAGGGAGGGTATTAATATCGCTATTGTTGAGCGTTACAGGATTATTAAGTGGCTGCGCCAGCCATAATGAAAATGCCAGTTTACTGGCGAAAAAACAGGCGCAAAATATCAGCCAAAACCTGCCGATTAAATCTGCGGGATATACCTTAGTGCTGGCGCAAAGTAGCGGCACGACGGTAAAAATGACCATTATCGGCGAAGCGGGTACTCAGACCACGCAGACGCCTGACGCCTTTTTAACCAGCTACCAACGACAAATGTGCGCTGATCCGACGGTGAAATTAATGATCACCGAGGGAATTAATTACAGCATAACGATTAATGATACACGCACAGGTAACCAGTATCAGCGGAAACTGGATCGTACCACCTGTGGAATAGTCAAAGCATAACGTCGGGTATATAAATTGGCGCGGGTTGTTTTTCGTGACACACGAATTTATCTCATTCAATGGCTGACAAAAATTCGTCACACACTTAGCCAGAGACAATCTCTTAATACAGACAAAGAGCATCTGCGCAAAATTGCACGCGGGATGTTCTGGCTGATGCTGCTTATTATTTCTGCAAAAGTGGCGTATTCACTCTGGCGTTATATCTCCTTTTCTGCGGAATATACGGAGGTTTCCCCATCGGCGAATAAACCGACCCGTGCAGGTGCAAAACCGTTCGATAAAAATGACGTGCAATTAATCAGCCAACAAAACTGGTTTGGCAAATATCAGCCCGTCGCCGCACCGGTAAAACAACCCGAACCTGCGCCTGTGGCAGAAACGCGTCTTAATGTGGTGCTGCGTGGGATCGCCTTTGGTGCCAGACCCGGCGCGGTTATTGAAGAAGGCGGCAAACAACAGGTTTATTTGCAGGGCGAACGGCTTGGCTCTCACAACGCGGTGATTGAGGAAATCAACCGCGACCATGTGATGCTGCGCTATCAGGGAAAAATAGAGCGCCTGAGTCTGGCTGAAGAGGAGCGTTCCACCGTAGCCGTGACCAACAAAAAAGCCGCCAGTGACGAAGCAAAGCAAGCTGTTGCTGAGCCTGCTGTCAGTGCGCCCGTTGAGATCCCGGCTGCCGTGCGTCAGGCGCTGGCGAAAGATCCGCAGAAAATTTTTAACTATATCCAGCTTACGCCTGTGCGTAAGGAGGGGATTGTCGGTTATGCAGTGAAACCGGGGGCAGATCGTTCTCTGTTCGATGCCAGCGGTTTCAAGGAAGGCGATATCGCCATTGCGCTAAATCAGCAGGATTTCACTGATCCACGAGCAATGATTGCTCTGATGCGGCAGTTACCTTCAATGGATTCCATTCAACTTACGGTTTTACGCAAGGGTGCGCGCTACGACATTTCCATCGCGCTGCGCTAACCGCATTTAATCCAGGAGAATCATTCATCGTGTTTTGGCGTGATATTACGTTGTCGGTCTGGCGTAAGAAGACAACTGGCCTCAAAACAAAAAAGCGTTTACTGCCGCTGGTGCTGGCAGCGGCATTATGTAGTTCACCGGTCTGGGCGGAAGAAGCCACTTTCACCGCTAATTTTAAAGATACCGACCTGAAATCGTTCATCGAAACCGTCGGCGCTAACCTTAATAAGACCATCATTATGGGGCCGGGCGTACAGGGGAAAGTGAGTATTCGCACCATGACCCCGCTCAATGAACGCCAGTATTACCAGCTATTCCTTAACCTGCTGGAAGCGCAGGGGTATGCCGTCGTACCGATGGAAAACGACGTGCTGAAGGTGGTGAAATCCAGCGCCGCGAAAGTCGAGCCGCTGCCGCTGGTCGGTGAAGGTAGCGACAACTACGCGGGCGATGAAATGGTCACCAAAGTAGTGCCGGTACGCAATGTTTCGGTCCGCGAGCTGGCGCCGATTTTGCGCCAGATGATCGACAGCGCAGGCTCAGGCAACGTTGTTAATTACGATCCCTCCAACGTAATTATGCTCACCGGACGTGCCTCCGTCGTGGAGCGCCTGACGGAAGTGATCCAGCGTGTGGATCATGCGGGTAATCGCACTGAAGAGGTGATTCCGCTGGATAACGCCTCGGCTTCGGAAATCGCCCGCGTGCTGGAAAGCCTGACCAAAAATAGCGGCGAGAACCAGCCTGCGACGCTGAAATCTCAAATTGTCGCCGACGAACGCACCAACAGTGTGATTGTCAGCGGTGACCCCGCCACGCGAGACAAAATGCGCCGCCTGATCCGTCGGCTGGATTCAGAAATGGAGCGTAGCGGCAACAGCCAGGTGTTCTATCTCAAATACAGCAAAGCGGAAGATCTGGTCGATGTACTGAAGCAGGTCAGCGGCACGCTCACGGCGGCTAAAGAAGAGGCGGAAGGCACGGTCGGTAGTGGGCGTGAGGTTGTTTCCATTGCTGCCAGCAAACACAGTAATGCCCTGATTGTTACCGCGCCGCAGGACATCATGCAGTCGCTGCAAAGCGTGATTGAACAACTGGATATTCGCCGTGCTCAGGTGCATGTCGAGGCGTTGATCGTGGAAGTTGCCGAAGGCAGCAATATCAACTTCGGTGTGCAGTGGGCGTCGAAAGATGCCGGATTAATGCAGTTTGCTAACGGTACGCAGATCCCTATTGGCACGCTGGGGGCAGCCATTTCTCAGGCGAAACCGCAGAAAGGCTCGACGGTGATCAGTGAAAACGGCGCTACCACCATTAACCCGGATACTAACGGCGATCTCTCCACGCTCGCCCAGCTGCTTTCTGGCTTTAGCGGTACGGCGGTTGGTGTGGTGAAAGGCGACTGGATGGCGCTGGTACAGGCGGTTAAAAACGACTCCAGCTCGAACGTTCTCTCCACGCCGAGCATCACCACGCTGGACAACCAGGAAGCCTTCTTCATGGTGGGCCAGGATGTTCCGGTATTAACCGGCTCTACCGTTGGCTCCAATAACAGCAATCCTTTCAATACGGTAGAGAGGAAAAAAGTCGGCATCATGCTGAAAGTCACGCCGCAGATTAACGAAGGTAACGCGGTACAGATGGTGATTGAACAGGAAGTCTCGAAGGTGGAAGGACAGACCAGCCTCGACGTCGTGTTTGGCGAGCGCAAACTGAAAACCACCGTGCTGGCTAACGATGGTGAGCTGATCGTGCTTGGCGGCCTGATGGACGACCAGGCGGGAGAAAGCGTGGCGAAGGTGCCGCTGCTGGGCGATATCCCGTTGATTGGTAACCTGTTTAAATCGACGGCGGATAAAAAAGAAAAACGTAACCTGATGGTGTTTATCCGCCCGACCATTCTGCGTGACGGTATGGCGGCAGACGGCGTGTCGCAGCGCAAATATAATTATATGCGCGCCGAGCAGATCTATCGTGATGAGCAAGGCTTAAGCCTGATGCCGCACACCGCGCAGCCGGTACTGCCTGCGCAAAATCAGGCTCTACCGCCGGAAGTTCGCGCGTTCCTTAATGCCGGGAGAACGCGTTAATGGTGCCTGTAGCACAGGAAACCACCGCTAACACCGTGCGTCTGCCCTACAGTTTCAGCCGTCGGTTTAGCCTGGTGGCATGGTGCGAAGCGTCGCTGGAGATCCTCCATGTTCATCCGTTGTCGCTCTCTGTTTTGCAGGAGCTGCAACGGGGGCTGAACGCGCCCTTTACGCTGCGGCAAATCGACGAGGCCGAATTTGAACAGCGGCTGAATGCGGTCTGGCAGCGGGACTCTTCCGAGGCCCGCCAGCTGATGGAAGATCTCGGTTCCGCCGAAGACTTCTTTACCCTCGCTGAAGAACTGCCAGAAACGGAAGATCTGCTGGAAAGTGACGACGATGCGCCGATCATCAAACTGATCAACGCCATGCTGGCAGAGGCGATTAAAGAAGGCGCTTCGGATATTCACATCGAGACGTTTGAAAAGAGTCTGGTGATCCGTTTTCGCGTTGACGGCACATTACATGAAATGCTGCGCCCGGGGCGCAAACTGGCCTCGCTGCTGGTATCGCGTATCAAGGTGATGGCGCGGCTGGATATTGCCGAAAAGCGCGTACCGCAGGATGGACGTATTGCGCTGCTGCTGGGCGGTCGGGCGATTGACGTGCGTGTCTCCACCATGCCTTCTGCCTGGGGCGAGCGCGTGGTGCTGCGACTGCTGGACAAAAACCAGGCCCGCCTGACGTTGGAACGTCTGGGGCTGAGTCACGAACTGACCGCGCAGTTGCGCCAGCTGTTACACAAACCGCACGGCATCTTTCTGGTGACGGGGCCGACAGGTTCCGGCAAAAGCACCACGCTGTACGCCGGATTGCAGGAGCTGAACAACCATTCGCGCAACATTCTCACGGTTGAAGATCCCATCGAATACATGATTGAAGGGATCGGTCAGACGCAGGTTAACACCCGCGTCGGCATGACCTTCGCCCGTGGCCTGCGCGCGATTTTGCGTCAGGACCCGGATGTGGTGATGGTCGGTGAAATCCGCGATACCGAAACCGCAGAAATCGCCGTCCAGGCGTCATTGACCGGACACCTGGTACTTTCAACCCTGCATACCAACACGGCGGTGGGGGCGATTACGCGTTTGCAGGATATGGGCGTGGAGCCTTTCCTGCTCTCTTCCAGTCTGACGGGCGTGATGGCGCAGCGACTGGTCCGCACGCTGTGTCCCGACTGCCGCCAGGCTGCGCCTGCCACTGACGAAGAAAAACGCCTGCTGGGGATTACCGACGCCCGTACTGTCACTCTGTACCATCCGCAGGGGTGCCCCGCCTGTAATCACAAAGGTTTTCGCGGACGTACTGCCATCCATGAGCTGATCGTGGTAGACGCCACATTGCGTGATTTGATCCACCGTCAGGCCGGGGAACTGGAGCTGGAACGTTATGTCCGGCAACACTCTACGGGCATCCGCAGCAACGGCATTGAGAAAGTGCTCGCCGGAGAAACCTCACTCGATGAAGTGCTGCGGGTCACGATGGAGGCGTAATGGCACTGTTTTACTATCAGGCGCTGGAGCGTAATGGTCGCAAAACCAAAGGCATGATTGAGGCGGATTCCGCGCGTCATGCCCGCCAGTTGTTGCGCGCTAAAGAGCTTATCCCTGTGAACATTGAAGCCCGGATGAATGCTTCTACAGGGGGAATGTTGCAGCGTCGGCGACACGCACATCGTCGTGTGGCGGCGGCAGATCTGGCGCTGTTCACTCGCCAACTGGCAACGCTGGTGCAGGCAGCAATGCCGCTGGAAACCTGCTTACAGGCGGTCAGTGAGCAAAGTGAAAAACTGCATGTGAAAAGCCTCGGAATGGCGCTGCGCAGCCGGATTCAGGAAGGTTACACCCTGTCGGACAGTCTGCGCGAACATCCCCGCGTCTTTGACTCCCTGTTTTGTTCGATGGTAGCCGCCGGAGAAAAATCCGGGCATCTCGACGTGGTGCTCAATCGCCTTGCGGATTACACCGAACAGCGGCAGCGCCTGAAATCACGCCTGCTGCAGGCCATGCTCTATCCGTTGGTACTGCTGGTGGTGGCAACGGGCGTGGTCACTATTTTGCTGACGGCAGTGGTGCCGAAAATTATCGAACAGTTTGATCATCTCGGACACGCGCTGCCCGCCTCCACCCGAATGCTCATCGCTATGAGTGACGCGTTACAGGCCAGCGGCGTTTACTGGCTGGCTGGTCTGCTGGGGCTTCTGGTGTTGGGGCAACGGCTACTTAAAAATCCCGCTATGCGCCTGCGCTGGGATAAAACCCTGCTGCGCCTGCCCGTGACGGGGCGTGTCGCTCGCGGACTGAATACGGCGCGTTTTTCCCGCACGTTAAGCATCCTCACCGCCAGCAGTGTTCCGCTACTGGAAGGTATTCAGACCGCTGCCGCGGTGTCGGCAAATCGCTATGTTGAGCAGCAACTGCTGCTGGCGGCAGATCGCGTCCGCGAAGGAAGCAGTCTGCGCGCTGCGCTGGCGGAGTTGCGCCTGTTCCCACCGATGATGCTGTACATGATCGCCTCCGGCGAACAGAGCGGCGAACTGGAAACCATGCTTGAACAGGCCGCGGTCAACCAGGAACGGGAATTTGATACCCAGGTGGGGCTGGCGTTAGGACTGTTTGAACCGGCGCTGGTGGTGATGATGGCGGGCGTGGTGCTGTTTATCGTCATCGCCATCCTCGAACCGATGCTGCAACTGAACAATATGGTTGGAATGTAATTTACGGAGTTATCACATGAATTCGTTATCCCGCACACAAAAACCACGGGCAGGTTTTACCCTGCTGGAAGTGATGGTGGTGATTGTTATTCTTGGCGTCCTGGCAAGTCTGGTGGTGCCTAACCTTTTGGGCAACAAAGAGAAAGCGGATCGGCAAAAAGCCATCAGCGATATCGTGGCGCTGGAGAATGCGCTGGATATGTACCGACTGGATAACGGGCGTTATCCGACCACCGAACAGGGGCTGGAGGCGCTGATCCAGCAACCGGCCAATATGGCTGACGCCCGCAACTACCGTACCGGTGGATACATTAAACGACTGCCAAAGGATCCGTGGGGCAATGATTATCAGTACCTCAGCCCGGGTGAAAAAGGGCTGTTTGATGTTTACACCTTAGGGGCGGATGGTCAGGAAAACGGGGAAGGTGCTGGCGCAGATATCGGTAACTGGAATTTGCAGGAGTTTCAGTAATCAGTGCCTGAACGCGGATTCACACTTCTGGAAATCATGCTGGTGATTTTCCTTATCGGCCTTGCCAGTGCGGGCGTGGTACAGACGTTTGCGACCGATTCTGAACCGCCCGCGAAAAAAGCGGCGCAGGATTTCCTGGCCCGCTTTGCGCAGTTTAAGGACAGGGCAGTGATCGAAGGGCAAACACTCGGTGTGTTAATCGACCCGCCTGGCTACCAGTTTATGCAGCGTCGTCAGGGGAAGTGGCTGCCCGTTTCTGCGACCCGGTTATCGGCACAGGTTACGGTGCCAAAACAGGTGCAGATGCTGTTACAACCCGGAAGTGATATCTGGCAGAAGGAATATACGCTGGAGCTGCAACGTCGCCGCCTGACGCTGCACGATATTGAACTGGAGCTGCAAAAAGAGGCGAAAAAGAAGACGCCGCAGATCCGTTTTTCGCCTTTTGAACCCGCCGCGCCGTTTACGCTGCGCTTTTACCAGAAGGCGCAAAACGATTGCTGGGCGGTAAAACTGGCGCACGATGGTGCGTTATCTCTCAATCAATGTGATGAGAGGATGCCATGAAGCGCGGATTTACCTTGCTGGAAGTGATGCTCGCGCTGGCGATTTTTGCGCTGGCTGCCACGGCGGTGTTACAGATTGCCAGCGGCGCGCTGAACAATCAGCAGGTGCTTGAGGAAAAAACGGTAGCGGGCTGGGTAGCTGAAAACCAGACCGCGCTGCTCTACCTGATGACCCTCGAGCAGCGGGCGGTCAGGCACCAGGGCGAGAGCGATATGGCAGGAAGCCGCTGGTACTGGCGAACCATACCGCTGAATACAGGTAATGCGCTACTTCAGGCGGTGGATATTGAAGTCAGCCTTCATGAAGACTTTTCGTCGGTGATTCAGTCACGGCGCGCCTGGTTTAGCGCCGTGGGAGGCCAACAGTGAGAAGGACTCGCGCTGGTTTCACGTTACTGGAAATGCTGGTGGCAATCGCCATTTTTGCCTCACTGGCACTGATGGCGCAGCAGGTGACAAACGGCGTCACGCGCGTGAATAGCGCCGTCGCCGGACACGATCAAAAACTAAACCTCATGCAGCAAACGATGAGTTTTCTGACCCACGATCTGACACAAATGATGCCGCGTCCGGTAAGAGGCGAGCAGGGCCAGCGTGAACCAGCGTTACTGGCTGGCGCTGGCGTGCTGGCGTCTGAGAGTGAAGGGATGCGCTTTGTGCGCGGCGGCGTGGTTAATCCGTTGATGCGCCTGCCGCGCAGTAATCTGCTCACCGTCGGTTACCGTATTCATGATGGTTATCTCGAACGGTTATCCTGGCCGCTGACCGATGCAGCAGGCAGCGTGAAGCCAACAACGCAAAAATTAATCCCGGCGGATTCGCTCCGTTTGCAGTTCTACGACGGCACGCGCTGGCAGGAGAGCTGGTCATCACTTCAGGCGATCCCTGTGGCGGTGCGTATGACCCTGCATTCGCCGCAATGGGG
This sequence comes from Escherichia sp. E4385, assembly GCF_963883145.1. Taxonomy (NCBI): domain Bacteria; kingdom Pseudomonadati; phylum Pseudomonadota; class Gammaproteobacteria; order Enterobacterales; family Enterobacteriaceae; genus Escherichia; species Escherichia sp. E4385. The sequence continues at coordinate 40,173 of NZ_CAWOOJ010000009.1, read as the reverse complement.
CGAGATTGAACGCATCTGGTTGTTACGCGGGCCGCAATTATCATGATCATCTCACCACCAAAACGCGGAATGGCACTGGTCGTGGTGCTGGTATTGCTGGCGGTTATGATGCTGGTGACCATCACGCTTTCAGGGCGGATGCAGCAACAACTTGGGCGAACGCGCAGCCAGCAGGAGTACCAGCAGGCGCTGTGGTACAGCGCCAGTGCAGAAAGCCTGGCGCTGAGCGCGCTCAGTCTGAGCCTGAAAAATGAACAACGCGTGCATCTGGCACAGCCGTGGGCTTCTGGTCCTCGTTTTTTCCCACTGCCGCAGGGGCAAATCGCTGTCACTCTGCGTGACGCACAGGCCTGCTTTAACCTGAATGCCCTTGCTCAGCCGACAACGGCGTCGCGTCCGCTCGCAGTGCAACAACTGATTGCCCTGATCTCGCGCCTGGATGTGCCTGCTTATCGGGCCGAACTGATAGCCGAAAGCCTGTGGGAGTTTATTGACGAGGACCGCAGCGTGCAGACGCGTCTGGGGCGTGAAGACAGCGAGTATCTCGCCCGTTCGGTGCCGTTCTACGCCGCGAATCAACCGCTGGCGGATATCAGCGAGATGCGCGTGGTACAGGGAATGGACGCCGGGCTTTATCAAAAACTGAAACCGCTGGTCTGTGCGCTGCCGATGAACCGTCAGCAAATCAACATCAATACCTTAGACGTCACGCAAAGTGTGATTCTTGAGGCGCTGTTTGACCCGTGGTTAAGTCCTATTCAGGCGCGGGCGTTATTACAACAACGTCCGGCGAAGGGCTGGGAAGATGTCGATCAGTTTCTTGCACAGCCGCTACTTGCTGACGTCGATGAGCGTACTAAAAAACAGCTAAAAACCGTCCTGAGCGTGGACAGCAATTACTTCTGGCTGCGTTCAGATATCACCGTGAATGAGATTGAACTGACGATGAATTCGTTAATTGTCCGCATGGGCCCACAACACTTTTCTGTTCTCTGGCATCAGACAGGAGAAAGTGAGTGAGTTCCATGCTTGAGATTTTTTTCCCGCTTTGCGCCTCCGACCCCATCCGTTGGCAGCGCCATACACCCGACGTGGAGCACGGCACTTGGCCTGACGCTGCCGACGAACGTCTTCAGCAATGGCTGCAAACCGATGCGATTCGACTCTACATCCCCGGCGAATGGATCAGCGTCTGGCAGGTTGAACTGCCTGATGTTGCCCGCAAGCAGATACCGACTATTCTGCCCGCCTTACTGGAAGAAGAGCTGAACCAGGATATTGACGAACTGCATTTCGCCCCGTTGAAAATCGACCAGCAACTGGCAACCGTGGCAGTGATTCACCAACAGCATATGCGCAACATTGCGCAGTGGTTGCAGGCAAACGGCATCACCCGCGCTACCGTCGCGCCGGACTGGATGTCTATTCCTTGTGGGTTTATGGCTGGCGATACGCAACGGGTTATCTGCCGCATCGATGAGTGCCGGGGATGGAGCGCCGGGCGGGCGCTGGCTCCGGTCATGTTCCGCGCCCAGCTCAATGAGCAGGATTTACCGCTTTCGCTAACCGTGGTCGGTATTGCACCGGAAGAGCTATCTGCATGGGCTGGCGCGGATGCCGAACGCCTGACCGTTACGGCTCTGCCAGCCATTACCACTTATGGCGAACCGGAAGGAAACCTGCTAACAGGGCCGTGGCAGCCTCGTGTCAGCTACCGAAAACAGTGGGCGCGCTGGCGGGTGATGATTCTGCCGATATTGCTGATTCTGGTTGCGCTGGCAGTGGAACGGGGCGTGACGTTATGGAGCGTCAGCGAGCAGGTGGCGCAAAGTCGCGCCCAGGCGGAGAAGCAGTTCTTAACGCTGTTCCCGGAGCAGAAGCGGATTGTGAATTTACGCTCTCAGGTGACGATGGCGCTTAAAAAATATCGCCCGCAGGTCGACGATACCCGGCTGCTCGCAGAATTGTCAGCGATCGCCAGTATCCTGAAATCAGCGTCACTTTCCGACATCGAGATGCGTGGTTTCACCTTTGATCAAAAACGGCAGACGCTTCACCTCCAGCTGCGGGCCGCGAACTTTGCCAGTTTCGACAAACTGCGTAGCGCACTGGCGGCAGATTATGTTGTGCAACAGGACGCGTTACAGAAAGAGGGTGATGCGGTTTCCGGCGGCGTAACGTTGCGGAGGAAATAACATGTTACGCGATAAATTTATTCACTATTTTCAGCAATGGCGTGAACGCCAGTTAAGCCGTGGCGAACACTGGCTGGCACAACACCTGGCAGGGCGTTCGCCGCGTGAAAAAGGCATGTTACTGGCAGCGGCAGTGTTCCTGTTTAGCGCCGGATATTACGTCCTCATCTGGCAGCCTTTGAGCGAACGGATTGAGCAACAGGAGACGATGTTGCAACAGCTGGTGGCGATGAACTCCCGGATGAAGAGCGCCGCGCCGGATATTATTGCGGCGCGAAAATCCGCCACGACAACGCCTGCACAGGTATCGCGGGTCATCAGTGACAGTGCTTCCGTGCACTCCGTGGTCATCAAGCGGATAGCCGAGCGCGGGGAGAATATTCAGGTCTGGATAGAACCGGTGGTGTTTAATGACCTGCTGAACTGGCTCAATACGCTGAACGAAAAATATGCGCTGCGGGTGACACAAATTGATGTCAGTGCGGGTGAGAAGCCTGGGATGGTGAACGTGCAGCGACTGGAGTTTGGGCGGGGGTAGATATTGCTATTTCCTTAACCCCACCTGATAACCCTTAGCCCAATGGTGAGTGCGGAACTGTCAAACCCGCTCACCGGGCTGAGTTCTGATGTAGCAAGAATGCACTCTCCTTCCAGGCCGCCACGGAATGTTCGACAATACTGTAGGAATTCGTTTTTCACCATGTAGTCCTTGTGAATCGACACCTTCTCAGAATGTAAAGTTGCTTAAGTGTTTTGACACATTATGATTATTAATAGTTGCAATAAATCATTGGGTAACAATTGATAGGCCAAAACATATAGGATAATTCTTGTGTGATCTGTATTTTGTGTAGCCTGGAAATTAGTAAAATTCCTGGAGATAATCAGAAAGGGAATTTTGGGAAAGCAAAATAATTTCCGCGGAAACTATTCGTCGATTTTAAGAAATGTCTGATTTGGTATATCTACCGACGGTTAATGCTGGCTGTAACGCTGGTTAAAGTAAATAATAAAAATAATCAAGCTGTATATCTTAATCGGCAAAAATAATTACCTGCGGAATTATTGATGCAACTTAAATAACACCGTTTAAATGTGATAGAGATCACAAATATAACTGTGAAGAGGGTGCTGTAGATATAAATAAGAAGTACATGAGTGAATTTTAAATACGGAAATAGTTTCCCGGTAAATAATTTATTGATAATCAATCACGTGCGTTCTGTTGTGAGACAGAGTGCAGGTATTGTTACGCATAAAATTCATAGGTGGCATTATAATCAAGTAGTTAACTGTAATAGTAAAAAATAATTTCTTGCGAAATTAGCGGTCCATTTTGAATAAGTGTGTTCCGGAGTAATCCAGAACGCATGCTGCGTTACGTCTTTTTCAAGCCATATTGGTTAAGCAAAAAGAGGTAGAAATAATTTCCTGAGAAATTAACCCTACATTCTAAAACGGCCAGTTTTCTGAAATTACCAGAAGACCGAATACAGTCATGCCTGAAGAATGGATTAAAAGAAATGAGACGGAGATAGAACAGTTTGTTCCTGCGGAAATAATTTCTGCTGAAATTGTTTGCGGCTATTTAAAAGGCCAAACCGTCTGAGTGAATTTTATCCAGTTACAAACAAGTATTACCTCCAGTGTATTGGTAGCTGTTAAGCCAAGGGCGGTAGCATACCTGAAGAGATTAGGATCACATCATCAAATGGTAAGAAGTGGATTTGAAGTCCAGAAAGTCACCGTAGAGGCATTATTTCTACGAGAAATACGAACACGCTTTGGTAAGTTCCGTCTGGGATATTTGTGGGCGATTCTCGAACCCTCTGCGCATTTGCTGATACTGTTGGGCATTTTTGGTTACATTATGCACCGCACGATGCCAGACATCTCATTCCCGGTGTTTTTACTTAATGGCCTGATTCCCTTTTTTATCTTTAGCAGTATCAGCAAACGTTCTGTAGGTGCTATTGAAGCGAACCAGGGGTTGTTTAATTATCGACCAGTAAAACCTATCGATACGATCATTGCACGCGCACTGCTTGAGACACTGATTTACGTTACTGTTTATATTTTGCTCATGCTTATCGTCTGGATGGCAGGCGAATATTTCGAAATAACAAACTTTTTACAACTTGTGCTTACCTGGAGTCTGCTGATCATTCTTTCATGTGGCGTCGGCTTAATATTCATGGTCGTTGGCAAAACCTTCCCTGAAATGCAAAAGGTCCTGCCGATACTGCTTAAGCCGCTGTATTTCATCTCCTGCATCATGTTCCCTCTACACTCGATTCCAAAGCAATACTGGTCATATCTACTCTGGAACCCATTAGTGCATGTCGTGGAGTTAAGCCGCGAGGCAGTTATGCCTGGCTATATCAGCGAAGGCGTGAGTCTGAACTACCTGGCAATGTTTACTCTGGCCACCCTGTTCATCGGTCTGGCGTTATACCGAACGCGTGAAGAGGCAATGCTGACATCATGATTAAGATTGAAAATTTGACGAAGTCCTATCGCACGCCAACAGGGCGACATTATGTCTTTAAGGATTTAAATATTGAAATCCCTTCAGGAAAAAGTGTTGCCTTTATTGGTCGCAACGGCGCAGGTAAATCAACGTTACTGAGAATGATTGGTGGCATTGACCGCCCCGACAGTGGAAAGATCATCACCAATAAAACCATATCATGGCCAGTGGGCCTCGCTGGTGGATTTCAGGGAAGTTTAACCGGACGCGAAAACGTAAAATTTGTTGCGCGGTTATACGCGAAGCAAGAAGAGCTGAAAGAGAAAATTGAGTTTGTCGAAGAATTTGCCGAGCTTGGTAAGTACTTCGATATGCCGATTAAAACTTACTCATCAGGTATGCGATCTCGCCTGGGCTTTGGTTTAAGCATGGCATTTAAGTTTGATTATTATATCGTCGATGAAGTAACCGCAGTCGGTGATGCCAGGTTTAAAGAGAAGTGCGCTCAATTGTTTAAAGAAAGGCATAAAGAATCTAGTTTTTTAATGGTTTCACATAGTTTGAATTCATTGAAAGAGTTTTGTGATGTAGCCATTGTGTTTAAGGATGATAATGTGGTTAGTTTTCATGAGGATGTTCAGGAAGGGATCGAGGAGTATGTTGTAGAACAAAAAATATAGTCATTAGATACATTTATCATAAACCTGTGCGTTTAATAAATAATGCAATTGATTTTTTAATAAATTATCTCTCGTATCATGAATTATATAAATGTGTGTGTGAAATTATATTTGTCTTAAAATTAAGGAGATAAAATGAGTAAACTAACAAAGTTAATCACGAAACCGAGACTTTTTTTTAGAGATGCGAAAATAAATCGAAGTAATACAGAACCATCTAAACAAGTTGCGAAAAAAAACATGCCGGTACAAAAAAAAGTGGAAAGTAAAAAAGAGAAAGTTGTAACCAAGCCAAAAATAAATAGTCTTGATCATTTTAATATATTAGATGACATCAGGGTTATTTTACATTCAGGAGAAAGTTTCGATGCAGGTGTGGCACATTTAAAACCCTGGATTGCAGTATTGATGCGCAGTAATGTTAAATTTTTAATATTAGTGCGTAATTTAAATTTATTTGAGTGGGTAAAGACGAACTTTCCATGGACATATGTATCCTATGCGAAAGGAGCTCAGGATATTGAAAATCTTTTAAAAAAAATGCCATATGTTAATACTGTTCTATATCCTTCAAGTACGGGTAACAATATACATCTTGTGCGATTTAGCTATTTGAATCATATTTTTATTGGGCATGGTGATAGCGATAAGGCCTCTAGTGCGCACAAGGGATTAAGGTTATATGATGAGATATGGACGGCAGGAGAAGCACATATTGATAGATTTCGCAATAGTGATTTTAATACCCAGCATATGATATTCAATAAAGTTGGGAGGCCAAACAGTAAAAAAATTATAGAAGCATGCCAATCAAATTGGAAAGAAAGAAACTATCGCGTACTTTATTTGCCCACCTGGGAGGGGCATTTTGAAGAAAGCAACTATTCCTCTGCGTTGATTTCTGGAGGTATCATACAAACTGTTGCAAATAATCTAAAACTACATATTGATGCCAAGTTTCACCATATAACAGGGGCACGAATTAGTGAGTTAAAAAACCTTGATGCTAATTTATCACAATATAATTCTGATGAGGAAAGCAGAGTTACTATTATTCCGCGAACTATTCCTGTTGATACAATTTTAGCTACTTATAACATATTCATTTGCGATATTTCTGCTGTCATCAGCGAATGTCTCGCTGGTAATGGACCAATATTTGTATATATTCCTCAAGATAGAGAAATTAATATCTCAAATTCTAATATGGCTTATGGCGATTATTGTTATACTTTTTCTACACTTAATGAACTGGAAGAGAAATTAAGCTCTGTATTAGCTGGCAATGATTATCTTGAGGAAAAAAGAAAATTTGCCATGGATTACATTTTAGGTTATGAAGAAACTCTTAATGATAAGTTTGTTAAAGAAATAAAAGAAATTTATGAACAACCTCAGAAAATAACGCAGCTTAAATAAAAGTAAGCATATCGATTAGTGAGAATGAATAACTGTGCTCGCGAATATTGCTAAAAACGTTAAAGTTCTACACTAATTATTAATTAAAAAATCTTATCAAAACAATATCTGTAATTTATTGTTTTTTACTTATTATAGTCTTTAATTATAAGCTTAGAGTTGAAACATGAAGAATATAGCTGTGATTTTATCTGGAGGTACAGGTTCTCGTTTCGGAGGCACCCTGCCAAAACAATTTACAAAACTAGCTGGTAAAGCTGTTATAGAGTATACGATAGACGCGTTCGAAAAATCTAATAATATTGATGAAATAATTGTTGTATCTCAACCGGAGCATATGCATTTAACATGGGATATAATCAAAAAAAATAAATGGAAGAAAGTTGTTAAAGTCTTTGCTGGAGGTAAAGAGCGGTTTGATTCAACTTATTCAGCTATAGTTGGATTAGAGGGGTATAATCATGAATGTAATATTCTTATTCATGACGCAGTACGGCCATTGATAAATGAACATATTATAAATGACTGTATTTTTGCTCTCAAAGAATTTGATGCTGTCGATGTTGTAATCCCTTCATCAGATACTTTAGTCGAAGTTTTTGATGATGAATGTATTTCCAATATACCCAATAGAGCTTTCATGCGTAGAGGGCAAACACCACAAGCTTTTAAACTTGGCACAATAAAAAAAGCTTATCAAAAAGCAATAAAAGAACAGAGATTCACATTTACTTGTGACTGTGGTGTTGTTAGATCAATGATACCGGGTATTAGAGTCGCTACAGTTAAAGGAAATGAAGCTAATATAAAAATTACTCATCCTATAGATCTCTTTATTGCTGAAAAATTATTGCAAGAAGCTAATAAAATTTCTTATAATCCTGAAGATGATTTATCATTTTTAAAAAATAAGAATCTAGTAATTTTTGGAGGGTCAAGTGGTATTGGTTTAGAAATAAAAAATTCAGCAATTTTGTTGGGTGCAAATGTGGATGTTGCAAGTCGCTCTTATAATAATGTAGATATAACTGACATTCATTCTATCAATAAATTTCTGGCTGTGGTTAAAAAAGAACGTGGCACAATCGATTATGTTATCAATACAGCTGGGCTGCTAATAAAAAAACCTATTGATTCTTTATCTCAGTCTGAAATTAATAATTTAATAGGAATAAATTATACAGGTGCAGTAAATGTTGCAATTGCATCTAAAAAATATTTAACTGAAAGTTCAGGTATGCTTGTTAATTTCACGTCAAGTTCATATACTCGTGGACGCTCATTATACGCGCTCTATTCATCATCTAAAGCAGCAATAGTTAACTTCACTCAAGCACTTGCTGAAGAATGGACAACAGAGAACATTCGCGTAAATTGTATTAATCCGGAAAGAACTGCAACACCAATGCGTACAGCTAATTTTGGTCTTGAACCAACTGAACTTTTACTAAATGCAAAAGATGTTGCATTAACAACTATTAAAATATTAGGAACCAGTAATACAGGGTTGATTGTTGATATTCGAAAAGATGGTCGTTAAGAGGTGATGCAAGTGTCTGGAAGTAATTTATATTATATTTATTTGGATACTAAAATAATTGGAGCTTTGGAGCAACTTATTGGTTATTTCCAGACACAAGTTTTTGACTCAAATAAATGTATTGAAGTAATATGTAAATACTATAAAGAGATAGCAGATACATTTAAGAATGTTTTTATTAAACATAATATTCCTTTCAGATTTGTACGCAAACAAGCAGATTATAACCTCGATAAAGGGAAAGTAGTATTATATCTTTTCAATGCACAGTCTAACTGTAGACTAGTCGCCAATAGGAGTTTGGTTCATATTTTTGTTACTCATGGTGAAAGTCATAAATTAGCTTCAATTAAACCAATTATAAGAATTTATGATTATGTTGTAACATCAGGACATGTTGGGATAGATCGTTTTCTTAAATCTGGAATTTTTTCTCCCTATGATGTTCAAAGCGGACGTATAATCCCGTTAGGAGACACGTTTTTAGGAAATAATGAGTTTTATTATAATTTTAATAGCAATGCTTTAGTTTATGCTCCTACTTGGGAAGGAGGAGTGCCTGAAGAAAATTACTGCTCATTACAAGAGGTAAACATAAATAAAATAATTGATTTTTGTAAGCGGGAATTAATAAAATATGTATACATTAAGCCTCATCCAAATCTAGGCCACAGAGATAAGACTTATATATCACAATTAAATTTAGCCATTAAAAAGATTAGGAAAAATGGGATCTTTGTGTTTGTTTGTACACCAAAATATAAAAAATTCAATATTTTTAAGTTTTTACTAATTGCAAAAAATGGAGATGTTAAAAAAATTAATGATTGGGGGGCGGTTAAGTTTGCTATAACTGATATTTCTGCAATGGAAATGCAATTTATACGAAAAAAAATACCATGCCTAACGTTAATTGATAAAAAATACACCAATGAATTATACATTCCTAAAAGGCTTAACACGTATACATCAAAAACTTTTTTTGATGTTAATGATTGTTTATCGTATGATTCAGATTCAGAAAAAATCCGAGATGAGTTATTTGATTATTTTATAACTTATCCTTCAAAGGAAATTGCTGGCATGTCATATTCCGAACGTATTCAATGGCTCTGCCAGTATACAACGATGCACATGCGGAAAAGAAATAAATTCTTTAAAGAGAATTATTGAGTATAAGATGAATGTTTTATTAATCTTGTCTCGACTTATTTTAATTGATTACTGTCATGCAACACTTCATGACTAAATATTCTCTCATTATGTAAATAACCCGTCTTCGAGTTTAGACGATAAGCGTTCTACTTCTCATTCATATCTATATCCTATTGACGCACATTACATAGATAAAAATCGTAATGATAGTCACTCGATACTTGGCGCGGTTGATGTATCAACACGGTTATATTGTACTTGAAACTTCTTCTTGGCAGTCAGCAACGATGAATCTACTTCTGTGGCTTTCACAACCGATCTTTCAGTCTGAAGTGGAATCGTTACCTATCAGTACAAAGTTTAGCAATACAGCATATAATGCTAATTTTCTAATACACTAACCCACAATAATTACTTTCACCGAAGCACAATAAGCTTTATTTTCCACCCGCGATTAACCAACAACTAGAGTAGAAAACACGTCATAACAGGAGCCGCAAAATCCAACAAAATTGCCCTTCCTGTATGCTGAAATTAAAACTATCCCACCATGGCATGTTATTTCACTTGCTATGTCAGAATATTTTTATCCAGCGATATTCAGGTTGGACATGTTCACGCGCAATGAAGAATGTGCAATCAGCTATAACACAATAGGATCAATTTCCAGTAAGAAAGCCGACCAGTACCAGTGCAACCACAGCACAAAGCACATGAAAATGGGGAGTATTTCTATCATGAATTTCCCTACTAATCCCAGCATAATTCCATTTGTTATTAAATTAGATGAAATAGTGCACATACGCAAATATATAATTACTTCACTGTGAATAATATATATGATAAAATCATGACCTAAACTATCTGGAATTTAACCATTTCCGCGTTTTATGCCCGCAGCTTCCGCGGGCTTTTTTAGTAAAATTATCCCTAAAAAGAAACTATCATATTCACTTTTATTCAATGCGGAATAAAATATACAATCGCACAATTTGTACCGTTAGTTTTGTTTCGTGCCTTCCCCGCTTTCGAAAGAATGTGGGGATTTTTATATAACCGGAACCTCACATCCACTATATGTGTACATATAATTCGCTGCATTTTAAGATATTAAAAATGCATTTAGACAGATTTAGATATGCTAAACCCAACGTCCACAAAACAATCACTAGTAAAACTGTTATGAATATTAAGTATATTGTGTCATTTTGTAGTCTGCTATACAGATGACAACATAAAATCATGTAATAATATTTAGATGTAATTCTCCATCTTAAGGCGGTGGTGTTTTTATATTGTTAAATGACATTGATATTAGAGGTCGAAAAATGAACGGTGATATTGCAGCTATGACTGAAAATATAGTGATGTTTTTTGAGCAGACATCACTACGCGAATACATCAAAAAAACATGGTTCTACAATGAAAATTGCTTCGTTGTTGATTTTGAATATAAAGATGTGAAATTTGCATTAGACTTCACCGCCAACCAGACAGCTTTGGACGTGGATTTTGTACTTCGTACTGATTGTTCTTTTTTTACCGTAAAAGGTAGTGAAAAAAAAGAAAGAATTTCATCTTGCGTTATTTTGATTGAGGCTCTGCCCTGTGCTTTATATAAAATAATGTCCGTTATAAATACTATCGATTCAAATATTAAATTCGACATATCTGTTATAATTCCTGTTCATAATAGGGAAAGGTTAATTGTTGAATGTATAAAATCAATTAATTCGCAAACGCTAGATAAAAATAGATTTGAAGTGATTTTTATTGACGATGGTTCAACAGATAAAAGTATTCCGGTAATTGAGTATTTTATTGCGTCGGACATAAATTGGCGTGTTATTCGCAGAGAAATTCCTTCTGGAAATGCTTCCGCTCCACGCAATGAAGGAATAAAAGCAGCCAAAGGACGTTATGTTTTCTTTTTAGATTCTGATGATGCAATTCATCCAGAATTACTTTATGATGGACTACATATTGCAGATAAAAATAATAGTGATATTGTATATTTTAAACAAGCCTCATCTACAGGGCGTGGAATACCTGTACGGGCATTCAGAAAAAGTGCTAACAAAGCAGATATTATCAAAAATCATTTATTCAGATCACTGAAAATTTTTAAATTATTTAAGAGAAAATTACTTATTGATAATGGGGTTTTATTCAACCCATCAATACCTGTTTACGAAGATATGATTTTTTCATGTCACGCGTTAACTGTTGCTAATACTGTATCAGTTTTAGCAGATAAGGATTATTATATTCTTAACGGGCACGATCAACCACATCTTTCTAAAGTGAGCTTCCCAGTTGAAAATAGAATTTTTGTTTTGCAAAGTGGATTGAACTATATTTTGCTTAGTAAAAATGGAATGATTGAAAAAATAAAAATGTTCAACGCATGGATGATCATATGTTCAGAACATTTAGCAGCCATCATAAGAAACAAAAATCTATCTAATGAGAAAAAAGAATACTTTTTTAGTCAGATGCATAAATCATTAGCAGCCCATCCAGAACTTACAAACATTGATTTTATTTATAAAAAATTTAAAAATCTTTCACAATATCTTCTGGAGGGAAACTATGAAGATTTTAAACATGATGCTTTAGAATTGAATAAAATAAATAAAAAACAGGAGAAGAATTGATTTAATAGTCTATTTGGCTGTATAAAAATATTTTCACATAAGGAATTCCCATGCGAGATAAAACTAGTTATCTCGCATGGTTTTATACATGTAAATAGATCTTATATATCAAAAGTATTGGAAGCAGAACTGTAGTCAATATGTGAAAATTCTAGCGATGTAGTTAACTATAGAAAATTATATTTATCTTAATAAATCAAATTGTAAAGCGTAATTTTTCAACATATATCTAATAGTTGGTTGTGTTTTTTAATTAACATTCATTGAGACTTAAATTTAAATTATCTATTAATACATTATGTTTCACACTTGACGCGTAATACTACAAAAATCCTTATCCACCTTAATATCATGTTCAAAAAATCTATCCCCATAATAAACCGCATTAACCTGCGTTTTAACCAATAAATACCCCCGAAACTTCTTAAACAGTTTCATATCCGGTTTAAAATCGGCCTGCCAGAACTGGTGCAAATGCCCTTGATACGTCAATCCTTTGATGTCGTACAGGGCATTGCCCATCACTTTGAGTGGTTTGTTATGAATCAGCGCAGAAATCCCCGCCGTACTGTTAATTGTCACCACCGCTTTTGCATGGCGTAATAATTCCGGCATCGGGAGATCGTGCACGTATATGACTCGCTCACCTAAGCCATATTCCTTACTCAACCGCTTAATTAATGGTCGATAGAGCCTGTGACCACGATCCATTGGATGGTGCTTGATCACCAAATAACTTTCTTTCGGCGCTTTACGCGAAAATGAGTACATGACTTCATTAATATAGTCACGCACATCGTTATAATTGCTGTGGTTACGAATCTGGCTATCGTTATACACCTGCAAAACGGCAAGATAATAACGCTGGTCCAGCTCGTTCATTAACCTCGGCAATACCTTACGCTGTGTTACCTTGTAAAGTTGCTTGCGCCAGTATGCACGAACCCAGCAACGAGCCTCATACCAGGGGGAAAACGATTTGTGGTGGCGGTAGCGAGGGAACTCATGACGGTAATGCCAACCCATCAGGTAATACCACATCGCATGGCCAATACGTTTCATCGTTGAAGGTTTTAAATTCTCAACGTGCGGCGCAGGCATATCTGGCAACTTACGATAAAAATCCGGGTCGCGCGGTAGCGATGAATATGCGTTTACTCCGCCTTCTTCCACGGTTATAAATTGCGGGCGTAAATATCCTTCTTCAAATGCCAGAAAGCGGATCCCTTTCGACTTTGCCCACCGTTTTGCTTCTTTGTGCAATGGGCGGCAGTCACCAAAGCAGAGGATGGTATCAAAGTCATATTGTCGGTGAAGATTTCGCAACCAACCGGGAAACTCTTTCGGCGTTTGGTAGTAAGCCAGGTATTGTCGATTACGGCAGTAAAAACGATCCCCGCCGTTGAATACAACATTCACAGCGTTACGGCCTAATGACTCTAACCATTCCGCGACGTCATTGAAAAAAGGTCCCATCGGTCCCTGCAATAGCAGATATTTTTTACCCGATAATAAAACGGTTAGTGCGTTGTCTTGCATAAATAATCTGTGTAATAGTCAATGGTGAAATTATTTAGCCAAATCTGACTTTGCAGAACATAATTAATTTGCGGTAATAGCGTATGACTCGCCCCGCTTTTTTTCGGGTAATAAACATCTGCTTGCGCGGCGTCTGGATTAAATATTCCGCAGCTTCTTCAACCGTAATAGGTTGTAACCGTGTTGGGTGAATGTATGTTGGATAAACAATCAACGCCTGATAGATCAAGTCTGCTAACGTTAATCTGCGCTCGCGGCGCGGGCAGTGATGTTCATCAACGGTTAAACCCCAACCGGCGTAGAAGGGCAGGCCGTAACAATGAACTTGTTTGCCATGTAATAACGCTTCAAACCCGGACAATGATGTCATGGTGTGCACTTCATCTGCGCGCTGAATGCATTGAATAATATCTGCATCCAGTGCCTGATAATTGGCAAGTTCAGCAATCAGTTCTGCCGGAATATCACCCTTGCGATTTCCCACCAGTACATCCGGGTGCGGTTTATAAATAATGTAGGCGTGCGGATTACGCTCGCGTACTGTGCGCAATAACTCAAGGTTGCTCTTAATCGAGACAGTGCCAGTTTTAATAGATGCATCGTCCTCTACCTGACCCGGTACCAGGATGATTTTTTTATCTTTGGCTTCGGCAGGCAGAGAGAAATCGGCCCCCAGGTTGTACTTGCTCAGTTTGCTTTCAACCAGGCGTTGCTGCAACTTCTCAGCTCGCATCTGCTGCGCCAGCGTTAACTGGCTGTGATTAAGCCGCTCCTCCAGGTCGCTGGCGCGCGTGGCGTCATAGTAGATCCCGCGTTTATCCAGCACTAACGATAGCGGCGGCAACAGGTCAGAGCCAAGCCCGGATGAACGCAGAAAACCATCTTCCATTCGCCATAACGGCAGTGATTTCCGCTGCGCTTCGGCTCGCCATTGCTGCTCTCCCTTTACCCCCCATACCACGCAAGCCGTCGCCGCAGTACAACGGCGTGAATAACTCAGCCTGTTTGTTGCGGTACGCAAGAAAGGTTTCAGGATCGCCGACTTCCACAACGTTAAGCCTGGCGCCCATAAATAGCCATTACGCTGCTGCTGATGGCTGCGCTGTAATTGCAGCCATTGCAGTACGGTAAATAGATCGCTTGCGGCCCCCGTGAGCGGGTCGATATAGCGACAGTAACGCAGGTATGCTGCGGCAAAAAGTTCTTCCAGCGTGGCAGAACCGCGTCGAGCGGATAACAAAGCGGACTGCGGATGGCGATCGTCGGTTAAGCCCCAGCCTGCATACCAGGGCTGACCGAAACATGTCACTGGTTTTCCTGCCAGCAAGGCTTCAAAGCCGTATTGGGATGTCACGACGTAAACCCGGGAAACGTGTCGCAACAGCGACTGCGGGCTGACATTCTCGGCAATCAAATGTACTCGTTGCGTGGCACGCAGATCAGCGAAATAACCTGTTTTCTTTCCTTCCAGTACGTCCGGATGCACCTTCACCCAAATTTCGGCTTGAGGATTTTCCGCCATCGCGGTTTCCAGCATGGCGGCAAACTCATGCGGGCCAGCACTGCCATACGTCACTGACATATCATTAAATGTCTGATCGACAATCAGAACGATGTCTGCACGTTCTGACTCATCAGCCACAAATGCAGGCGCCAGGTTATATTTCGACAAATCCCCGGTCACGATGGTGTGCATCGCTTCTCTGGCCTGGCTTATCAGAGCTGCATTTCCGGCTTTATCCTGTACCAGTTTCTCCAGTGCCGAAGGCTTGCTGGCATCGTAGTAAATGCCGCAATCATCCACCACCAGAGAAAGCGGCGGCGCGCCATTGACGCCAAGATCCAGCGAACGTACAAATCCATCTTCCAGACGGATGACCGGTTTTCCCGCGGCTTTGGCGATGGCGACTGGTTTCGCCGCGCTGGGGCGATGCCCCCACACGGCGATAGCATCGACGTTTTGCGGAACAGGACGCAGCAGAGAAAGTTTCTGGCACGGTTGCGCCAGAAATTTCTCCAGATGCGGAATACGCCAGATGCCTGGCGAGTAAATGCCAATCATGTGTTTTCGGCCAGTTCCTGCGCCATCAGAGCGCGCACCTTTTCAAGGCATGCCGGGGTGTCGACGCCCGGACCGGTTGCGGCAACCTCAAATGTGCGAATGTTGATCCCCGCGTTCATCAACCGTAGCTGCTCCAGTGATTCCGCCTGCTCCGGCATGGACTCAGGTAACTGGCTGTAGTTTTGCAGCACATCGCGACGATAAGCGTAAATACCGACGTGTTTCAGGTAGCGCGCTTTTTCAGCATTACGCGGATACGGAATCGGCGAACGGCTGAAATAAAGAGCATCCTGGCGGGTATTTACCACCACTTTTACCGTGCTTGGCTCGGTCGCTTCTTCGGCAGAAATCGCGTGGCATAGCGTTGCCACTGGCAACGCGGGGTCATCACGCATTCCTTGTAACAGCGTTTCTACATCCCGCGGACGAATCATGGGTTCATCGCCCTGCAGGTTAATGTAGATATCTGCTTCCACCGTATGCATTACCTCGACCAGCCGATCGGTGCCGGATTCATGATCGTTGCGCGTCATGATGGCTTTCCCGCCAAACGCCTGCACGGCCTGTTCAACGCGCGGGTCGTCTGTTGCCACCCAAACTTCTGCGACGCCCGCCACCTGTAACGCACGCTCGTAAACGTGCTGGATCATCGGTTTGCCAACAATATCGAGCAGTGGCTTACCCGGCAGGCGCGAGGAGCCGTAGCGGGCCGGAATGACAATAACTGCTTTGTTCATCTCAATTCCTTACAAAGACAGAATCACTTTTGCACCCACCGCCAGCTGATAGAGGATGGTGGAAATACCACGGGTAACTTCAATGTTTTTCGATTCATATTTCGGCAGAACCATAATTTCATCGCCAGGCTTGAGTGAATCCACATCTTCAGCGTTGACTGCCGCACCGTTCTGACGAATGACGATAATTCTGGCGTTACCCGATTTTTGCGTCAGGCCACCACATTTCTCGATGTAATCCTCGGTGGTCATTCCCTTCTGCCAGCTCACCGCGTTCGGGAACAGCACCTCGCCATGAACCATAACCAGCGATGTTTTCTCCGGAATATTGATGACGTCGCCATCTTCAAGCAGAACAGAATCAATATTGGACTCGTTGAGGATCACTTCACCTTTCGGAACCACGGTGCGCGCTTTCGCCACAAAGCGGCTGATCAGTTGCGCTTCCTGCATTCGCAGGCTGGCTTCTTCTTTGGTGGAGGACTGGGCGGAAAGTGATGCTTCCTCCAGCTTTTGCAGCGAGAGATTCAGCATCTCTTTCTGACGCTGGGCCACTGATGGGCGATAAAGCTGAACCGCGTTCATCTGCGACATACTGTTCGGACGGACTTTTTCCAGAACCGCACGCATGGTGGAGCCATATGGCAGCACCATGGCATGTTCGCCAGAGTGCGCGCCTTCAACCCGCACCTGAATGGTGCCGGCATAGCGGTCAGTGCTGACGATTAAGGTATCGCCATTTTGCAACATACGGCCTGGCGCTGAGCTTATCGGATAGTATTCGCTACGTTTTTGCAGTCCCTGTTTACGCATAATCGTAATGTGAGTCGCGCCAGGCTTAGGGCGCGCCCAGCTCAACGCTTCCGTTACGGGAATGCTGCTTTCGCGGAACTCAAAGTCGTAGCTGTTAAAGACATCGCCCTGAACGCTGAAAGTATGCTGACGCGGCCCGACAATGATGGTGTCACCATCGGCGAACTGCGAAAGCCCCAGTTTGCCGTTCAGCAGGAAGTCGTACAGGTTGACGTTGGAGCGCACGCGGTTACCGCGCTTGACCACAATATCAACGTAACTTCCGCGCTCTGGATCAACGCCGCCAGCCTTGATCAGATAATTGAGTAACGAATCAGACGTCACACCGCCATACAGACCAGGATTACGCACAAATCCGGTCACGTACACTTTTACTGGCTGCGCCTGTAATAAGGAGGCGTAGACGTTGACGTTGGACTGGTACACTTCCTTCACTTTGGATGTGACCAGGGTATTTAACTGACTATTACTGACGCCTGCAACTTTCACCGGACCAACGTTCGGCAGGAAAATATTACCTTTGGGATCAACCTGTAACGCACCATCAAAGGTGAACGCACCCCACAAGCGAACCTGAATGCTATCGCCCGGATTCAGAATATAGTCAGGGTTGAATCCTACCGTCGCACCGCTATCCGCGCTGGTGCCGTTGAAAAGTTGAGCACCAAACATACGGCTCATTACCACCGGCGGTGCGGGCGGCGGGGTATTGTCGAAGCCGCTCATGTTTTGCGTATCCGACTTTTGTCCGCTCAGAATACCGGGCAGTGGTGCGGCTCCTGTCAGGTTTGGGTCAGCGTTAATATCAATGGCCGCGCTGGCCTGCGCCGCGTGACAGGCGGCAATCAGTAAAATTGATTTAAATAATTTCATCACAAACTCATTCAGCGACAGCGTTAATCTCGGTGATCTTCAATAACAGCCAGCAACAGTTTCAGGGTGCCGAACAACAGGCAGCACACCAGTAACCAACAGGCGATCAAATAAGGGATATTTGGAAAAGAGGATTCCTGCGGCAACTGTGGCGAACTGATCACAGACAGCACCTTGAGCTTACGAGCCGCTTCTACACGGGTCTTTTCAATGGAGGTCAGCGTCAGTTTGTAGAGCTCGGTGTTGAACTCTACTTTTGATTTGATTTCCTCAAAATCCACCGCCATACGGTTTAGCTTGTCACCCTGTGGCGCTGTGATTTTGCTTTTTTCTTCATCGATTTGTGCCTGCAATGACTGAATCGCATTACGCGCACTCACAACTTGCGGGGCGTCCTCACGCAGATACGTCAGCAAGTTCCGCAGGTCCGCTTCCATCTGGATCTTCTGGCCCATCAGCGTATTCACCAACGTGCTCGCTGCCTGTGCCTGTGCCTGTGGATCCAGAACGTTGTTGTTGTCCTGATAAGAGAGCAGTTCCGCTTTGCTGGCGTCCAGACGCTGGCGTGCCTTTTCCATTTCCGTTTCCGCAAAGGCAAGCTGGTCACGCGCAATGCGATGTGACATCTCATTGATAAAGCGCTCTGACTCTTTCAGCACGGTCTGGTTAAACTTAAGCGCAAACTCCGGGCTAAAGCCCTGCGTCTGAATATTGAGCAATCCGGTTTTATCGTCATACGAGACGTTGATACGGTCCTTGTAGTACTTCAGGAAGCCTTCTGCGGTTTCATCCTTGCTAAGATGATTAAGAAAATCGAGCCCGCTGTGGCTAAACGCTTCGCGAAAATTCAGTTGCTTATCTAACGCTGCCAGCATATCTGGAGAGTTAATGTACTCTTTCAGATATAACGCATCCTCTGCGGAACTCGGGTTAGAGGCACCCAATAGCAGACCAAAATTTAAGCTGCCACTGTTTAAATCATCTGAGCGTTTAATGGCAACTTTCGATTCGCTCATATAGCGAGGCTGGCTGAAGATAGCCAGATAGATGAGCAGCACTGCCATCGGTGCCAGAATGATGATTTTCGCCAGGTGTTTTTGGATATCTGCCAGTGAGATGGCAGACAAACGAGCACGCATCCAGGATACGGCAGACTTCACTTTTATCAACATGTAACGATTATCAGAGTTTCAGTGGGGCGCAAACTCAATGAGAGACTTAACTCTCGCGCCCTGTTGCTTAATTAGTCGAAAATGCGCACAAGACCAGTGACTTTGTTCGCCTTGTTGGTCACCAATAACGTCGAGACGCGGTGTTTTTGCATCTTTTCTTCCGCTTCGATGATCATGGTTTCTTCTGGCAACGTCAGCGGTTCACGCGTCATCATCTGCGCCGCCGTGGCGGATGTCAGAGAATCTTCTTTTTCCATAAAGCGACGCAGGTCACCGTCGGTGATAATGCCCGCCAGCTCGCCTTCTGCGTCTTCTACCATCACCATTCCCTGGCAACCGCTGGTGATACGTTGAATCACCGTTTTAAAGGGCGCATCCAGATGAACCGAAGGGACATCATGCTGCATGACATCCGCAACGCGGGTCAGCAGGCGACGGCCTAATGAACCGCCCGGGTGATAGCGTGCAAAATCATTCGGCATAAATTTGCGTTGGTGGATCATGGCAATCGCCAACGCATCGCCGATCGCCATGGTCAGCGTGGTAGACGTTGTTGGTGCAAGATTATTCGGGCAGGTTTCATTCGCCATGTGGAGTTCCAGCACGGCATCGGCATTTTTCGCCAGCGTGGAATTTCCATTATTGGTAATGGCGATAATTCGGTTGCCGAAATTCTTCAGTGACGGGACGAGCTTCAGGATTTCATCTGTTTCGCCGCTGGCAGAAATAAGGATCAGAAGATCGTAAGGCGTAATCATGCCCAGATCGCCATGGAAAGCTTCTGCGGGATGAATAAAGAAACTCGGCGTACCCGTAGAGGCCAGAGTCGCAGACATTTTTCGACCAACATGCCCTGATTTACCCATTCCCGAAAGAATAACGTGTCCTTTACAATTAATTATCAATTCAAGAGCACGCTGGTACTGAGTGGAATCCAACTGTTTGGACAAGTTTTGTAATGCAGCACCTTGTTCTGCCAGAGTCTGGCAAACCGAGGTAATTAAATATGGATCGATAGTACTGCTCTGGTCATCAGGGAAATGTCTTTCAGACATATCAACTCCTTTGCTCGGAAATAATGCCATAGTCACAACAAACCCGAACCAACAATAAATTATTGATATTAAATCAATTGCTTATAACAAAGTGTTTTAATGAATATAAAACCATGGTCAGCCCATGTGCTTATGTTGGGCTTATCACCTTCTTATTAAGTCGCAATGTCTCGTGGAAGTGCGAAGATGCTGCAATATTACAGGCGAGAAGGGGGAACCAAATTTTGCCCACCTATTTAACACACCCCTACATTATGAACAAGGAATTTAGGATTTTTATCAATCATTAAAATGTTTCGCGATTAACTATTAAGTCGAAAAACAATTTAGCGATTGATTGTTTGCTTATAAAAATAGAACGTATGTCACTGTTATCAATAAATAAAACACGTCAGTAATGGCGATGATATTTTGTGATTAACTATTTAAGCTGAATATAATAAACAGGTTGACAATCCCCCTGTAAAGCAGAAGAGAATAACAATTTTTTTGCGGTGAATATTGACCAGCATGATAGTTTTGCGCTTGATTATTTATGGCGACAAATATGTTTTTAAATTAAACAGGGGCGCATTTATCACCGCATATATTTTCTGTGGAAACTATTATTAAATTAAAAAATAATGATGGGGATTATCATTCGCTAACCAATAACTGTGCACACTGATAAGGAAGTGCCTCGCATGAAGGCACTTCCAACAACCAACGAGCCCACTCTGGATTCAGAGTGGTTTGTTAATCGCGTCATAAAGATGGTTCAACGTTGTTAAGCGCTTTCTGTATATTTCTCTCAGGCAGGGTTTGTCACTGCCACAACGGCGTCGTTCTGTCAGCCACTGTGCCTGTGATTCTTTTAGTTCCCCGGCGGCACCCATTGCGTAAAGCCCGTGGAGAAATTTGTATTTAACGCTCATCTCCACATCCATGTCATTGAGGGTACGCGATGCACAAATCGCTTTTTCATCCGCACTGCGGGCCAGCCGACAGTCAAAACTGGCTGCCGTGACAGAGAAAACAGGCAACGTAATGATGAGAAATGCCGTAAGTATATTTTTCACTGGTTGGCTCCTTCAGATCGGATAACTGGCCCAGGAGCCATGGTCAGGGCTCTGTTTCTCGTCAGCCTGAATCCTGTTGCTTCCCCGGTTTTTACTGACAGTTGACATTCGTAGTGAAACGGCGTCCAGCTAATCCCCCTACGGTACTGGCCATTGCCTGTCAGTAGTGCAGGTGAGATCAGTCGCTGCATATTATGTTTTCCCTGATCGAAAATAACCTTATCTACGTCGGGATACTGCTTCTGCAGCTCTTTTAGTGCGAGCGGTCGGCAAATAAATTCGGCTACGCGCTGAGCTTCAGTCCAGTTGTTATTGACAAAATTACGGTCATTCGTCCCTTTTACCTCACGATTGATAACACTATTCAGATGTTTTACCTGGACAGAGTTCAATGTGACGTTCGTTGCAAATGCAAATCCGGTATACATACAGGATATCGCAGTAATAACAACCAAATACTTACTAATCCGAAATACTCCATTACGCATAAGTACCTACTTTTACTGTGCAATTACAATGTCTATGTGAATATAAGTGGTGAAAATAAATAATTTGCTGCGCTGCATCAATGTTTATGCTTAATCAGAGTATTCCTGAAGAGGTTTCTGGATGCAAAAATGCAAAATTCCGATTGCCTGAAATAAAAATATTAATAAGTAAACCTTCTTTCTACGGTATTTAACCTAATAGAAACTGGTTTGACTTTAAGCTGGAGCGTGCAAAGAGAAAATGCCAGTGCACGGTGAATATTCACGGTTTACTTTAGTGATATGTTTTATATACAAACGAATTACTTCGATATTACATCGCAAAAACACTCAGGACTGCCGCCTGAGGATCATGAAGAATGTTGTTATATAATAAGTCAGCATTTCGCACTTTGTACAATCTTGGTTAGGGTATAAAAAATAATGTAGTTACGTAATGAAAATATAATTCAGAACATGTATAGAGTCGTTTTTAATTGCTTGATATGTCTGAAATTATTTTTGTTTTTTGGCAGATTTCTTATTGTTTTTTATACTCAATTTATTGATCTATATTGTTTTTTTGAAATTGATATTGCCCTAGTATCTGGTTAAGGAAATATTGTTGTTAATTTGACTTTAACTGAATTACGTGAGGGAACTATGAGTGACAGCTTCCAGCGGGAGATCCCGAAGGCCCGTATTAATCTAAAATTAGAACTGCATACAGGTGGCGCAAGCAAAAAAATGGAATTACCCCTTAAGTTACTTATTGCGGGTGATTTTAGTAATGGTCAGGAATCCGCGCCATTATCAGAACGTAAAAAAGTTAATCTTAACAAAAATAACTTTGATGCAGTCCTTTTTGATTATTCCCCAAAAGTAAATCTTATCGTTAAAAATACGCTTGCTGATGACGATAGCGAAGACAGCATCAAACTGACATTCCGCAGTATAAAGGATTTTTCCCCGGAACAAGTCTCCAGGCAAATACCGCAGCTGAAGGCCATGCTTTCCATGCGTAATTTACTTCGTGATTTAAAAGCAAATCTTCTGGATAACCAGGCTTTCCGCAAAGAACTGGAAAATATTCTGCTGGACCCGGCATTAAGCGCAGAACTCAGAGCCGAACTCTCAGCCCTGGCCCCAAAACAGCCATAACGGTCATGACGATTTAACGGATTAATAAGGAATATGTTGATGTCTGTAAATAATGAGAATGCCACTGCTGGCGAGAGTGTGGTCCTTGAACGTCCTGTGGCAAGTGGAGTTTATGCGTCCCTGTTTGAAAAAATTAATCTGAGCCCAGTCTCAGAGTTGAGTGCACTGGATATTTGGCAGGATGCACAGGCGATGTCGGATGCGACCGCGGATGAACGTTTAACGGCCGGGATGCAAGTGTTCCTGGAATGTCTGACTAAATCCGGCTCTAAAGTTGAAAAGCTCGACAAAAATTTGATTGACCACCATATCGCTGAACTGGATTACCAGATAAGTCGTCAACTTGATGCAGTTATGCATCATGAGGCCTTTCAGGCGGTAGAAAGCCTGTGGCGGGGCGTGAAATCGTTGGTTGATAAAACCGATTTCCGCCAGAACGTGAAAGTTGAACTGCTGGATATCTCTAAAGAAGACCTGCGCCAGGATTTTGAAGATAGCCCGGAAATTATCCAGAGTGGTTTGTACAAACACACATACATCGATGAGTATGACACTCCGGGCGGCGAGCCGATTGCCGCGCTGATTTCCTCTTACGAGTTTGATGCTTCTGCGCAGGACGTGGCGCTGATGCGTAATTTGTCGAAAGTGTCTGCTGCGGCACATATGCCCTTTATCGGTTCTGCGGGGCCGAAATTTTTCCTGAAAGAGTCAATGGAAGAGGTCGCGGCCATCAAAGATATTGGTAACTACTTTGATCGCGCCGAGTACATTAAATGGAAAAGTTTCAGGGATACGGATGACTCCCGATACATGGGGCTGGTCATGCCTCGCGTGCTGGGCCGTTTGCCGTATGGCCCGGACACAGTACCGGTACGTAGTTTTAACTATGTTGAAGAAGTAAAAGGCCCGGATCACGATAAATACCTGTGGACCAATGCCTCCTTCGCTTTTGCGGCCAACATGGTGAAAAGCTTCATCAACAACGGCTGGTGCGTGCAAATCCGTGGCCCACAGGCCGGTGGTGCAGTGCAGGACTTGCCCATTCATCTGTATGATCTCGGCACGGGTAATCAGGTAAAAATTCCGTCAGAGGTGATGATCCCGGAAACCCGCGAATTTGAATTCGCAAATCTTGGATTTATTCCCCTGTCGTACTACAAAAACCGCGATTATGCCTGTTTCTTCTCGGCGAACTCCACGCAAAAACCTGCGCTCTACGACACTGCTGATGCCACTGCAAATAGCCGCATCAATGCGCGTTTGCCGTACATCTTCCTGCTGTCGCGAATCGCTCATTACCTGAAGCTGATTCAACGGGAAAACATTGGTACAACCAAGGATCGTCGTCTGCTGGAACTGGAGCTTAATACCTGGGTTCGTGGTCTTGTGACAGAAATGACCGATCCGGGCGATGACTTGCAGGCTTCTCACCCGCTGCGTGACGCGAAAGTGCTGGTGGAAGATATCGGGGATAACCCAGGCTTCTTCCGCGTGAAACTCTTTGCTATCCCCCACTTCCAGGTGGAAGGGATGGACATCAACTTATCACTGGTTTCCCAGATGCCAAAAGCCAAGTCGTAAGGCGAGGGGAAATCAAGGATGAAAATTTTTCGCCCACTTTGGGAGGACGGGGCTGCGCTGGCCCCGCAACAGTTCCAGCAGCAGGCCCGCTGGAATGCGCACGTTGCCGATACCGTTGCAAGAATGGGGATTTCCCATCCCTGGGGCGTGGTGAATGCTGAATTTGACACCGCCGCCCTGGCGCTGTCACGGCTAAATGCTACCCGTCTGGTGGTACGTTTCCAGGATGGCACGATCGTTGATACCGACCTGGCGGATAATCTTCCTCCGGTTTGTGATTTATCCGTCGCAATGTCGGCGACCACCTTGCCTTATACCACCATCTTACTGACACACCGGCAGAACCTAAACTCCAGGCCCAACAGCGTCTGCGCGCTGATGGTGCACTGCTGGATGACTGGCATCGTCGCGGTGAGCCTGTGCGTTATCGCCTCGGACTGTATCAGGGACTGCGTCTTGTACCTGTTATTGAAGCCGTCATGGATGACCTGGCACCACCGTCGTTCTCTTCACCTGTTATCCAAAAAATCGTCCCGGGGCAGAAGATTATCCGCCTCGACAGTATGTCGCTATCTGATTCCGGCAAATCGGTGCTGAAGGCCGGGTCCACCAAAATGTTGGTTAATTCACTGGTGGGAGTCAGAGCAAAACCGGGCTGGTTGATTGTGGTCGCTGGCCACACGGATAACACCGGGAACGCACAACTAAACCAGACGCTTTCTCAGAAACGTGCCGAAGCGGTGCGCGTCTGGATGCATGAAACCGGTGACGTACCGGAGAGCTGTTTTGCGGTACAGGGCTATGGCGAAAGCCGTCCGGTCGCAACCAATGACACCCCAGAGGGCCGTGCGCTCAACCGGCGTGTCGAAATCAGTCTGGTACCGCAGGCTAATGCCTGTCAGATACCTGGACACACCCTGGCGTCATCGCAGGATGATGGCGCATCACAACATAATGGAGAGTAATTCCATGGCAATACCTGTTTATCTTTGGCTGAAGGACGATGGCGGCGCGGACATCAAAGGGTCTGTGGACGTTCAGGATCGTGAAGGCAGCATCGAAGTCGTGGCTCAGGAACACAACCTGTACATCCCGACTGATAACAACACAGGCAAACTGACCGGCACCCGTATCCATACTCCGTTCCTGTTCACCAAGGAAATCGACTCCTCCAGCCCGTACTTGTACAAGGCAGTGACCACCGGTCAGACCCTCAAGTCTGCCGAATTCAAGTGGTACAAAATCAACGACGCAGGCCAGGAAGTGGAGTACTTCAACACCAAACTTGAGAACGTGAAAGTGGTGAAGGTGAATCCTGAAATGTATGACATCAAGGATCCTTCTAAAGAGAAGCACAACCACCTTGAGCGCATTGAACTGCGTTACGAAAAAATCACCTGGACCTACAAAGACGGCAACATCATTCATTCCGATTCCTGGAACGAACGCGCCACCGCCTAAGCCACGAGCGGACAGAGTTTCTCTGTCCGTTTTTTGTTTTTGCTGAACGTCTGAAGCCAACGGGCTTTCAGCAAAAACTCCACAATCTGTCAGCACGACCGTATGCGCTTTGGTCTTCCTCACGGAAAACAGCGAGGGGCGGTAGTGTGTTCAGAAACCGACAAAGAGAGATATTCATGGAAAATCCAGCCATTTTGCTGCGACGTCTGAATCCTTATTGCGCCCGTGCGATGGAAGGCGCGGCTTCACTCTGTCAGATTCGCGCGCATGCGGAAATTTTGCCAGAGCACTGGCTGCTGAAACTTCTTGAGCAGGGCGAGGGGGATCTCACAGTGCTGGCACGCCGCTACGAGTGGGACATGGACACTCTCTGGCAAGATTTGCTTGCCTGGCTCGACAAACAACCGCGCTCGGTGCGCCATCGCCCGCAGCTTTCAGAAAATATCCAGATATTGATGCAACAAGCCTGGCTGATTGCCTCACTGGCGGGAGAAGAACAGATTCGAAGTCACCACCTGCTGATGGCGCTGGTGGCTAAACAGAAGCTGGTGCGCTGCGATGGTCTGTGGCCATTGCTGACTCTGGGCCAGAGCCAGTTAGAGTGCCTGCGCCCGCTACTGGATGCCCAGTCAGACGAGCGAGCGCAGGTACAGCAGGAAGCCGAAATTACGGGGAGCCACGGTGGGGACGTGGAGTTTATTGGGCGTCCAGTAGGGAGTGAGATGAAAGATGGGGAACTGAGTCCGGCGCTGCAGAATGCGCTGGATAAATTCACCCATGACGTCACCGCCCAGGCGCGTGAAGGTAAAATTGATCCGGTATTTGGCCGCGATAGTGAAATCCGCCAGATGGTGGACATTCTTTCTCGTCGCCGAAAAAATAACCCAATCCTGGTCGGTGAGCCAGGTGTCGGGAAAACCGCACTGGTTGAAGGTCTGGCGCTCAGAATCTCTGACGGTAATGTCCCTGAATCCCTCAAACCGGTGGTGCTACGCACTCTTGACCTCGGGCTGCTGCAGGCGGGGGCGGGAGTGAAGGGGGAATTTGAGCAGCGCCTGAAAAACGTGATTAATGCTGTACAGCAGTCTCCGGTACCTATCTTGCTGTTTATCGATGAGGCCCATACCATCATCGGCGCAGGTAACCAGGCTGGTGGTGCTGATGCTGCCAATTTGCTGAAACCTGCCCTGGCGCGCGGTGAGTTACGTACCATCGCCGCGACGACCTGGTCTGAGTATAAACAATACTTTGAGCGCGATGCCGCACTCGAACGCCGCTTCCAGATGGTGAAAGTTGACGAGCCGGACGACGACACGGCTTGTCTGATGTTGCGTGGCCTGAAATCCCGTTATGCCGAACATCATAATGTGCACATCACTGATGATGCGGTGTGCGCTGCCGTTACGTTATCCCGACGTTATCTGACAGGCCGTCAACTCCCGGACAAAGCCGTTGACCTGCTCGACACTGCAAGCGCTCGCGTGCGTATGAGTCTCGACACCGTACCCGAACAGTTGACCCGTATCCGTTCCCGGATTACCTCTCTTGAAATGGAGAGACAAGCGCTACAGGAAGACATTACCGTCGGTAATCAAAATCACGGAGAACGCTTGCCGGCAATCGAACAGGAAGAGAAAAACGTCATCGTTGAACTCCACGAACTTGAAACCCAGTACGGCCAGGAACTGAAACTTACTGAACAACTACGGGAATGCCGCCAGGACATTTCCCGTCAGAGCGAAACGCATGCCCTGCAACAGGAGCTGAACGGTTTACAGCAGGGCAATCCGTTGTTGTCGGTGGATGTGGATGTGCGCACTGTTGCAACAGTGATTGCCGACTGGACCGGCGTGCCGCTTTCTTCGCTGATGAAAGACGAACAGACTGAACTGCTTACCCTGGAAAATGAAATCGGTAAACGTGTAGTCGGTCAGAATATTGCGCTTGAAGCCATCGCCCGGCGCCTGCGCGCCGCTAAAACTGGCCTCACCTCTGAGAACGGTCCACAGGGTGTATTCCTGCTGGTTGGTCCAAGCGGTGTAGGAAAAACTGAAACCGCGCTGGCGCTGGCGGATGTGCTGTACGGTGGCGAAAAATCGCTGATTACCATTAACCTGTCGGAATACCAGGAGCCACACACAGTTTCCCAGCTGAAAGGTTCTCCACCTGGTTACATCGGCTACGGCCAGGGCGGCATCCTTACCGAAGCCGTACGTAAGCGTCCGTACAGTGTGGTGCTGCTCGATGAAGTCGAAAAAGCGCACCGTGACGTGATGAATCTGTTCTATCAGGTATTCGATCGTGGTTTTATGCGCGACGGCGAAGGGCGAGAAATTGACTTCCGCAATACCGTTATTTTGATGACCTCCAACCTTGGTAGCGACCACCTGATGCAGTTGCTGGACGAACAACCGGAAGCCACCGAGGCAGACCTGCACGAACTGCTGCGCCCGATACTGCGCGACCACTTCCAGCCTGCGCTGCTCGCCCGTTTCCAGACCGTGATTTACCGTCCGCTGGCAGAAGCAGCCATGCACACGATTGTGGAGATGAAACTCTCCCAGGTCAGCCAGCGCTTACAGCGCCACTACGGCCTGACCACGCTGATTGACGAAAGTCTGTACGACGCGCTGACCGCAGCCTGCCTGTTACCGGACACCGGGGCGCGCAATGTCGACAGCTTACTCAACCAACAAATTCTGCCGGTGCTGAGTCAGCAATTGCTGACTCATATGGCGGCGAAACAAAAGCCAGCGTCGTTGACGCTGGGGTGGAATGATGAAGAAGGGGTTGTGCTGGAGTTTAAATATGACTGAAGGAACCTTATGAGTCTGACAGATACCATCTTCAGCACGGCGAAAGTGGCAGTGACAGACCCGGTCGCCAGCACGAACCGTGATGCGGTGGAGGTCAATTGATGAGCACGTTAAATGCCCTGGTTAGCGCCTGTCAGACAGAGCCGACGACACTCCTTGACGCTACCCGTGAGCGAGTGGTGCAGTGGAGCAATTGGCTGCAGCCGTTACCCGGAGAGTCATCAGTGGGGGATGACCCAGGTTATGACGATGGCTTCCAGCAAATGCGCGAGGAGGTCAACAAACTTTCCGGGGCGGATACTGAGCTTATCTGCCAGTTGGCGGAGAAAGTGCTCACCACCACCGCTAAAGACATTCGTGTGGCGACGTATTACTGCTGGGCCAGGTTGCATCGTGAAGGCGAGCAGGGGCTGGCAGAGGGACTCGAACTGCTGGCGGGTCTGATAGACCGTTTCGGTGTGCAACTGCATCCACAGCGCAACCGCAGCCGTAAGGCAGCACTGGAGTGGCTGGCAGGTTCACGCATGACGGATTCTCTTTCACTGTATCCGGAAGTGGTCAGGGAAGATGCGCAGCGCACCATCGGTGCGCTGCTGCTGATAGCGCAGCTCACCGAAAATGAGCCGGATGAAACCCGCCCAGAACTTAACGCGCTGTATGGTGCGCTGGAAAACCGCCTGCAGAAAGCGGGCGGTGTGGATGCAGTTGTACCGCAGAACGCCAGTACTACTGAGACACTTTCCACTGCGAGTCACAGCGATGCCCCAGCTATCGGGAGAATCACTTCCGGTCAGGATTTGCTGGCGCAGGCGCGCACACTCAGCGAATACCTGCGCGAACAGCCCGACGGTTGGTTGTCGGCGCACCATCTGATGAAAAGTCTGCGTCACGATACCCTGCAGGCTATTCCGGCTCCAGATGCACAGGGGCGAACTCGCATCGAACCCCCAAGAGCAGACCAGCGAGCGTTGCTCAAACGTCTGTACCTGCAGCAAAACTGGGCTGAAATTCTGGAAACGGCAGACAGTACTTTTTCCCGCGGTGCTAACCACCTGTGGCTGGATCTGCAATGGTATATCCACCAGGCGCTGACGAAGTCCGGTAAGGAGATAGTGGCTGACATTATTGCCGCTGATCTGAAGGGGCTACTGACCCGGCTATCCGGGCTGGAGACGCTGGCATTCAGTGACGGTACGCCGTTTGCTGATGAAGTGACGCTGAACTGGATCCAGCAGAGCGTACTGGATACCACCGCTGGGTGGGGCAAAGAAACGCCTTCCGCCCGTATGGCCGAAGTGAATGACGACATTCTGGCTCTGGAGTCGGAAGCCGTGGCGCTGGCGGACAGCGAAAGCCCGGATGCGGCACTGAGCTGGTTACAGCATCGACCAGGCATCGCCACTGCGCGGCAGCAGTGGCTGCTGCGCCTGCTAATGGGGCGTATTGCAGAACAGTACGGAAAAAATGAGCTCGCGGTGCACCTGTTTGCAGAGCTGGGTGAGCGTGCCACAGAAGTGGCCCTTAGCGACTGGGAACCCGAGCTGCTGTTTGAGGTACAGGCCCGTCATCTGAAACTCCTCAGACTGAAAGCCAGTCGCAGTGAGGCTGACAAGATTCGCCTCGGGCCTGCTATGGAAAAATTGCTAGGCGGGCTGATTCAGCTCGATCCGGCGCGGGCCGCGGTGTTATGTGGTTAGAGAAAGTTATTGGCTGGATAAAAGGAGGATGAATAAGCGTGGCTCATAATTTATAGCAAGGTACTTTCTCACATTTTTTATCTGGTCAGTCATTCAGAAAAATAACTACTGAATTTGAGATTTTAAATGAGGAGATAAAACCTATGTCTCTGACTACTCGCGAAGTGGTGAGATAACTTCCACTTTTGGGGAAGAAAACATTGTTTCCTATATTTTGAGTAACTATTTTATGGAAAATTTAACCCCGCGTTATTACGACGCAGAAATGCGCTACCTGCGTGAAGCCGCGAAAGAGTTTGCACACAATCATCCGGACCGGGCAGCGATGTTAGACCTGGATAAGGTCGGCACTCCGGATCAGGTGAATAACACCTGGCGGATCGTGTTGAGTCGTGACGACCTTGACCCGGATTCAGCCAGAATCATTGAAGCAGGAAGTGAACGGTTGACTCTGAAGGCGTTGAAAGATGAATGACACTCCGCGTCCGTCGCTATATGAAACCCTGTTTGGGAATTTTACCGGAGGTCTGGATCTGAATCAGGTTAGCGAGCAGAACCAGATAATCCTCTCTGTACTGGACAATATGCAGCGCATTCTTAACAGTCGTGCCGGCACGCTGGCACATCTGCCGGACTATGGTCTACCGGATATGACCAAAATTCTCCAGGGAATGCCGGGGACGGCGCATGAAATGATGGGGACGTTATCTACCGTACTGCTCAAATATGAGCCGCGTCTGAAAAAAATAACCGTTGTTCTGCTGGAACAGGCAGTCCCTGGCGAGCTGTGCTATGCCATTGACGCTGAACTCAAAGATGTTGGTCTGGTGCGTTATGGCACTGAATTTATGCCTGAAGGGCGAGTCCTGTTGAGACACCTGAAACAGCAGTATCTCGACACGGCAGCTCGTATTTAAGGTCTGGTTTTAGCGTTTCTCCCTAACCCCGTCAGTATCTGCTACGCCCTGAATATGCAGAACACCAAGCTGCATAAACAATCATCTTCTATAACCGCAAGTACGTCAGATGGATAACTGGTCATGAATGACATTACCCCACGTAGAATTAAAACCGGCGGTGACCCGCGAAGGCTACCGGATTATGCCGCTTTGTGTGATGAACTCAATAAGCTAACGCATCCGGCACGTCCTGATGTGAACTGGCGTTATGCTGAAAAACTGTGTCTCTCACTGTTTGAGCAAAATGGTGTTGAGCTGCAGACTGCGGCCTGGTATACGCTGGCCCGTACGCAGCTGGCCGGATTGTTTGGTCTGAATGAAGGGTTGGCAATACTGGAGGCTCTGATAAGCCATCAGTGGGGTGTGCTTTGGCCACAGCCTGTCCATGTTCGGATTGAGATCCTCAGTAATCTGAGCCAGCGTTTGCAACAACGGATGCGCTCACTTCCGCTGAAATACAGCGACCTTAGCCAACTGTATCGGGCAGAGCAACTGCTTACCCGTTTGGGGGCAGTTTTACAGCGCCTGGAACTCAGACATCTCAGTCAGCTGGATACATTGCGTACCCTGATACATAACAACGCTGTCAGGCTGGAGAACAGCGATGACACAATCTGTACAGGGGCGACAATTCAGTCGGGTATCGTTTCGCATGCTCCGGTCATGAATGACGTGGGTATAACAACAGGTTCCCATACTGGTCGTTCGTTTGAAGATATCCGGGCGCCAGACAGTGCAGTGCAATGGGTGTACGTTACACAGCCGAACGTGGAGGTACTGCCGGCAATACCTGAGCCAGTAAAAAAATGGAAATCTTTTGTCGGTGGGATGTGTACCATGCTGGTGATAGGTGCAGCAACGCTATGGACGTGGCAGTTTTTGCATCGGCCGGACCCGTTACAAACCCAGTTTACTGCCTCTCTGGCACCGTTACCCGCAGTACTCACGTCTGAACAATTGGATTTATTGCGTCAGCAATCTCCGTTGCCACAAGCTTTAATTACGCAAACACAACAGCAGCTTTCGCTTCTGGACAAGCTACCGCCGGACTGGCTCATAACCCGGGAAAGGCAGCTTGTCGAACAGGCCCAGGTGATATGGCCGGAGCGCGCAAAGCCCCTGATACAGCAGTGGCAGCAACAATTTAATGTCGCTGCGTTGCCGACAGAAAATTTGAATGGCTGGCATCAGGGAATGGTTACGCTACAGAAACTGAGTGAACGACTAAACGGACTGGATGAGCATAAGGGGAAATACATGACGGTCAGTGAGCTGAAGTCAGTGGTGTTTTCAACGATACAGTCTTTTAATCAATCCATACCGGCTGAAGAGCAACTGCGGATACTGGAACAGTTGTCGGCAGGACAACCACTTCCTCCTGCCGCAGGGGCTGAGGCAGAGATGCATCTGAAACAGCTCATCGCCAGATATGCCGACATTAGACAGAATGCTTTGAAATTAAAAGGCGTTAACGATTACGAATGACCTGTAGCAACGATCTGAAATTTACCGTAGCCAGAAAAAGAAAAAGCCCCGCTTTGCAGCGAGGCCTTATGAATAGTGGTGCCCGGACTCGGAATCGAACCAAGGACACGGGGATTTTCAATCCCTGATTTAAACACGCATAGAACGTTTGTTACCTGTAAATCGTACACAGGTGACTTATATGCATGTAATTTCAGTAATTTCTACCAAAGGTGGTGAAGGTAAATCTACTCACTCCGCTAACCTGGCTGGCTTCTGTGCCGACGCAGGTCTTAAAACCCTTTTGATTGACGGCGACTACGCCCAGCCAACTGCCTCCAGTTACTACTCCTTACGCTATGAAGCCCCATGCGGTCTTTACGAAATGTTGATGCAGACCGTAGATCTCAACCATCCCGAGCAACTGATTTCTCAGACCTGCATCGATAATCTTGACCTGATTATCTCTAACGATCCCCATGAACAACTCAAGACGGCGATGATGCATGCGCCGGATGGCAGAATTCGTCTGCGCAACTTACTCCAGCATCCGCTGTTTGCTGCTTACGATGCCATCATCATTGATTCACAGGGCGCGCGTTCAATCATGCTGGAACTGGTGTTGTTGGCAACAACACATACGGCAGTGGCGATGGTAAAACCGGTTGTCCCGGATGTCAGGGAGTTCCTGCGAGGAACAGTGACACTAATGGAGGAACTTCTGCCTTATCGTGGGTTTGGTCTTACTCTGCCGCCAATGAAAGTCCTGGTCAACTGTATGGACTACACCCTGCTGGCTGAAGAAGCACTGAGTGCGTTAACCACGATTATTGCTGATGGAGCATATAGCAAAGCAGATATTCCCCCCGTCACTCTGCTTGAAACGCAAATTTACGACCTTGAAGTCTACAAGCTTGGTCATACGAGGGGGCAACCAGCTCACCGTCTTGAATACCAGACCGACCGGAAAAGTCTACCAGCTGCGAAGACCATGCATTATCTGGCCTGTGAATTATTCCCTGAATGGCGCGACCGCTTTGATGTGGTACTGCAAAACCAGCCGAAGGGGGATAGATAATGAAAATATTCTCCCCGTCCTGGCTGGCCCGTTTGAATAAAGCTCTGGTCGAATGTCGTAGCACAGGAGGCCTGCATGAATAACACAGAACAGATATTGCCGCCGCATTCAATCAGCGCCGAGCAGGCCGTCCTTGGCGGTTTGATGCTTGATAACGATCGTTGGGATGATATTGCGACGATTGTCTCTGCTGACTGTTTTTATTCACGACCGCATGGCATGATTTTTTCTGCGATGCAGACGTTGTTACTTCAGAACAAGCCTATCGATCTGATCACGCTTGCGGAATCAATGGAGCTGCAGGGCACATTAGAACAGTGCGGCGGTTTTGCCTATCTCGCCGAACTTTCCAAAAATACGCCCAGTTCAGCGAATATTGTGGCTTATGCGGAGTATGTTGCTAGCTACGGCCAGAAACGTCAGTTACTAGCACTGGGGTACGATCTGGTCGGGCAGGCCAGCAATGTCAGAAGTGACCTGATGGTGTTACTGGATGAAGCTGAGCGCCGCATATTTGCTATTGCCGAACAGCAATCTCCGGATGGTGACGTTGATTTACCTGCTTCACTTGAAGTCTTCCTTAACCGATTGGAGCAACGTTGCGGTAGTGAGGACCTGATTACCGGTACACCTACCGGTTTTACGCAACTTAACAGTATGACCAGCGGCTTCCAGTCCAGTGATCTGATTCTCCTGGCTGGCCGTCCGTCGATGGGGAAAACCGCGCTCGGGCTGGCGTTCTGCGAAGGTGCATTGAACGAGCGCCCGGATATGGCAGTGCAGGTCTACAGCCTGGAAATGCCTACCGAGCAGCTGCTGATGCGATTTACCGCCATGTTGGGGCGTGTGCCTCTGCAACATCTGCGCAATGGCGATATGCAGGATGAAGACTGGGCGCGGGTCGGTGTAGCAATGAAAGTCCTGCTTGAAGACTGGAAAGACAGGCTGGTGATTGACGATTCCAGCTATATGACACCGGCGCTCCTGCGTTCCCGGGTGAGAAAAAATATCCGTAAATACGGCCATCCATCCGTAATCCTGTTGGATTATCTGCAACTGATGCGCTGCCCGGGGCAGGAGAACCGGACGCAGGAGATTGCGGAGATATCCCGCTCGCTTAAAGCGCTGGCGAAAGAAATTGGCTGTCCGGTGGTGGCGTTGTCACAGCTCAATCGGTCACTGGAAAGTCGGGTAGATAAGCGCCCGAATAATGGCGATTTGCGTGACTCCGGGGCGCTGGAGCAGGATGCCGATCTGATTATGTTTGTTTATCGGGACGAAGTGTATGACGCCGATACGCATGAACCTGGTGTGGCTGAAATTATTCTTGGCAAGCAGCGCAATGGGCCTATCGGCACAATAAAGGTGCAATATCAGGCGGAGATTACCCGTTTCGAGGATTTCATTGGAGGTCGCTATGACTTCTAAGAAACCTAGCCAACTGGGCGAAAAGCTACTCCAGCGTGGTCGTACCCCAAATACTGAAAGCGCCGCCGTGGTGTTGCCGGTCAATGAGATGCCGATGGTTCTGACGCTGGAGCAGTTGCGCCCGAATCCCGATAACCCCCGTACTTCCCGTAATCCGAAGTATGACGATATCAAAGCGTCGATCTGCGCACGGGGGCTTGATTCGGTGCCAAAAGTCACCAGAGATCCGGAAAGCCCGGAGGATGTTTATATCTTCAGCGACGGCGGCAACACTCGCTATTCCATTCTGACGGAACTGTATGCAGAAACAGGCGATGAGCGTTTTCGCCGTGTTCAGTGCATCGTGAAACCGTGGCCCGGGCGTTTGCAGTGTGTCATCGGGCATCTGGCCGAGAATGATGTGCGTGGCGAGCTGTCATTTATTGAAAAAGCCTTCGGTATCGAGAAGGCACGGGCTATTTACGAGGAACAACTGGGGCGTGAAGTGAGTCAGCGCGAGCTGGCCGACCTGCTGAAAGAAGCGGGTTATCCGGTTCACCATTCGAATATCAGCCGTATGGTGGCGACAATCGAATATCTATGGCCGTGGATGCCCAATTTGCTTAATTCGGGTATGGGACGGCCTCAGATTGCCCAGCTAATTACGTTGCGAACAGCGGCAGAAAAAGCTTGGCAAGCCTTCAGTCAGAACGTTGCGTTATCCCCGGAACAGGAATTTAACGATGTATTCGGCGGTGTCTGTCGCGCCTTTGATGACCCGGACCACTACTCTGTCGATGTTTTTAAAGAAGAACTGATTGCGGCCCTGTTGAAGGCTATGCCCGATCCACAACTGACCTACGATAGCTGGCTGATTGAACTCGATCCGCAGGAACAGAACCGTCGCAAATTGTTCGGCGAGCCGGAGCCGCTTCCCCAGCATGTTCTGGATGCAGACAAAAACAATGATGAGCCTTCACCACCACCGGCTGAGGAGCTGCCATCCGTCACTACTGACTCCAGGCCATCGGGGAAAAAGCCTGCCGCTACTGAAGCTGATTCCTCTGACCATATTGACCAACAGTCTGATGAAGAACAGCTGGATCTTTATGATGGGAACCTAAACAGGAATTCAACACCTGATTTACCAGACACTTTTCCGGGTGCTGAGCCAGAGCCTGGTGTTAATGATGATGCGCTTCAGGAACTACCTGCAAATTCCATTACGTTTGCTGCGAACGGGCTGGAGCCGGTAACCGATATCTGGCATATCCCGGCTTTGCAGGATGATGTTGAACATCTACAGGACATCGCGTTTCGCCTGTCGTTTGAACTGGCGGAGGTGATGGGAATTGAGAGCACGGTTCTGGAGGATAAATCCTTTCTGAGTACGGGTTATATCCTTCGATCAACACCTGAGGGTGAGCTACTGAGCGCATTGTGTGGTGATGTGACTTATACCCCATTATCAGCCTTGACCGGGTTCCTTCTTGGTGCCAGTGGCCCGTTCGATGATCCTCTGTTTGATGATGTTTACGCGGTGAAATTTCTGCGGTTGATCAGAATTGTGCGTCGTTTACGTGAGCTGCAACGCCAGACATTCAGGGAGGGTGCAGCATGAAAGCAGACTGGGTTGATGAGGCACAGGAAGTGACCCAACTGATGGTCGATAGCCAGATTGAGCGCATTCGATCTTCGTTGATCTCACCGACGATGTCGTCTGCTGAATGCGAACTCTGTGGACATGCGATCCCGGAGGCCCGTCGCAGAGCTATTTCTGGTGTCAGGCTGTGCGTTGAATGCCAGACCATTGCCGAGTTTCGGCGGCGTGTTGGATAAGGGGGATTCGATGAAAGCTGAAGCCACATCGTTGATTGTTATCCTACTTTGTTTTCTGGTATGGACTGTTGATATTGCGATTATTTATGAGGGGAGTGCGCAATGAATGCATTGTTAACGCAGATAGTTATGGAGCTAAAGTCGGGCAATATCCGCCGTTGTGAAGCTATGGGGTTAACCCTGGAAGAGATTCAGGAACTTAACAGCTTAACCGTTGAAGATCTGCATTATCTGGTAAATACGCAGGTATCTCTTCTAACCTTTCGTATCAACCATACCAACCTTAACACCATGCTGGCGCAGGCTCGTCGTGAGCAGACCCGGACGCAGCGGATAGACAGGGCGTTAACGCTGGGTGGATCTATCGAGCTGATGCAGCATTTTTTCGGTCTGACGGCGACGGAGGTCAGCTCCCGGCGACGCCTGGTTGGTGTTGTAACACGGCAGGGGCGCAGCCAGATCCCCACAGAAGAACAGGAGCTGGCGGTGTGGCAACAGTGGAAGGCATCGAACGTTGACAACCGGGAATCACTGGATGCGCTGGAAGCCATAATGTTAATCGCTGAGCAGCAGGATATCTCGTTAACCGCAGTCTGGACGCTAACCAAAGGTTGGAGTGCTGCCTCATGACTGCTGTTCCCGTCGATGATGTTATCCAGCGTACGCTGGCAAAGATGCAAAACCGGATTGAGCAAAAAACGCAGTCCGGTGAGCAGAGTAATGAGCAGAGTGGATTGCTCTTTCTGGGGAACGTGCATGATGCCGTTCCCCGGCGTTTATTTCTGGATAGCCGGTTATCGCCGCTGGATAAAATGGCGTGGGTGATGATCCGGCTGTACGCCCAACAGAACGAGGGCGCTGTTTTTCCTACCTACGACGAATTGCAGTGCCAGCTCGCGCTTCCTCATTCGGATAAAGCCTCCCGGGAGACAATCAGCAGGGCGCTGTTAATGCTGCGTCTGACCGGGTGGCTGAGCTTGTGCAAGCGTGTCCGGGATAAATCAGGTCGTATTCGCGGCAATATCTACGCTCAGCATGATGAACCGCTGGGACTGTTTGATTCGGAATACTTCGATCCCGGCTGGTTTGATGCCGTGGCTGATGCCTGCCGGCACACTAATAAAACGATACGCCTCACTGCGCTGGCTGTTTTGCAGGACATGAAATCCGATACTCGTATGCGCCACCGGCACTCACGCGTTGCGTTGATCGAAGCCCGGTTATCCGCGCCACAAACTCCGCAGGAAATGGTGTCATCGCGGCAGAAGAAAACTCACGGTTCTGAAACCGAACTCGGTCAAAAAACACAGAGTTCGGAATCCGAACTGGGCCATCTGAAGGGGGATATTTTTCCGGGTTCGGATTCCGAACTAAGCCGGAAATCAAGGGATGGCGGCTTAGTTCGAAAATCGAACCGTTACGTACGTAGTTTTACACAGAGTGTAAAAGATACGTACGTAGAAGGCGAAAGTCGGTTGTCGTGGTCGACGAAGGTAATCGAACGGCTGAATACGCCCGACAGGGATATGCTGGAGCGGCAACTTAGCGCGTTACCTGAAGGGCTGGGACAGCGGATTCTGGACGATCTGGCTGACCGCATGAAAGCGACAGAGGTCAGGAACGTCACTGCGTATCTGCTGGCAAACCTGAAACGGGCGAGAGAAGGGCAGTTTAACGTTGGAGATGCGCGTGTTCTGCATACGCTTGTAAAACAGACATCGGTTAGTGTGCCACCACTCAATGAGAAAAAAGAGGTCAAACGCGCCCGGAGAGAGTTTGTGTCTGGCGTGATGGCTGAGATTAGGGGGAATTATTTCAGCTCATAAAGTGAGCACTGTTGACAGTGTCAACAGCAAGGGAGAATAAACATGCCTTATTATCATGGTCGCTAGTATTTATATGACGAAGCATGGACGAGAACCGTAGTAGTTATTTTAGGTCATAAAACGACCAGTGTTGACAGTGTCAACACTAAGGAACTGATAGTGGTTTAAGGGCAGGAGGGAAATGAGATTTAATCTGTAATTTTTCTTGCTGAGGTTTGTGGCAGGTAACCCTGAAAAATACTAAAAATGCAAATACGGTTTTTTGTGGGGAAAACATCGTAGTTTTTGTTTACTTCTTTTTTTGATAGAAAAAGGAAGTTTAAATGAAATACTCTAAAATTTATTTACTTGTTATGTCTGCACTGTTATCAGGCCCTGCGATGGCTGATTTTACTGAGGATGGCTCAGGACATATCCGCTGGCGTAACGAATGCACTCGTTCTGGCGGCGGGGATGAAAACTGTACAAATATGGATGAGCGAAGCGTCGCAGACGCAGTTAATACAGGTATTGATATTTCAAAAAATTATACAGATCAAAAATATAATGAAATGAAATCGTATGTCGAAAATAATTCGGGGGTAGAGAAAAGTTATGTTGATGCTGGCGATGCCGCAGCTAAATCATATGCAGATAATAAAGCATCTACAGCAGAGTCTAATGCAAAAAAATACGCAGACACGACAAGTGCTACTGCTGAATCTAATGCTAATGATTACACTGATTCAAAAATCAGTGATATGAAGAGCTATGTTGACAACTCTATTTCTAATTTCGGTTCAGGGGTTGAACAGAGTTATGTTGATGCTGGCGATGCTGCATCAAAAGATTATACTGATAGCAAATCTGCCGCTGATCGTTCCTATACTGAACAGCAAGCCGATAAAGCTGAGACTGACGCTAATATCTATACCGATTCAAAAATTGTTGATGCCAATACGTACACCGACACTCAGGTAACGAACGCCATCGATGATATGCGCTCCTACACT
>NZ_CAWOOJ010000008.1:0-137145 GCF_963883145.1 Escherichia sp. E4385 | reverse complement strand
TCTCATTCTGAAGCGCCAGAGCACGATTGAAAACGAAACGACACGCGCCCGCGAAGCGCCTCATTTCACGCTCCTGTTGACCACTGGGTCTTAACTGGAATTTAAATGCTTGTAGTCGCTTCATAGGGAAAATCATACTTTGGTCTATGAAAAAAGAAACCGATATCCGACGCGGAAGGCACTGTGTTTTCCTGATGCATGTTCATTTGGTCCTTGTAACCAAATACCGACGTCAGATTTTTGACTATGACGCGACAGAAAAACTACGCACTTACTTTTCAAATGTATGTGCTGATTTTGAAGCTGAACTGGTTGAAATGGATGGCGAACCAGATCACGTCCATTTGTGAATTAACTATCCTCCCAAACTGGCGATATCCAGTCTGGTAAACAGCCTCAAAGGCGTATCGAGTAGGTTACTGCGACGAGATCGACCAGATATTGCAGTCAGGTATTACCACAAAGGCGTTTTGTGGAGTCCCAGTTATTTTGCCAGTAGCTGCGGAGGTGCACCAATATTCGTCATCCGCCAATACATTGAACAACAGCAAACACCCGGTTAGGTGGAAAACCGCGCCTTATATCCCCGCCCTGAAGGACGGAGTTTTACGGCGCACTGGATAATATTCACAATGCCCGCCGAACACATTCGTGTTGACCAGCGGGCGCCATTTCTCACTCCCCGGCCAGAATCACTTCAACCCCTGCCTTTCGCAGCCCTTCCAGGCTATCTGCAGGAATGCCTTTATCGACAATGATCATGTCGATCCGCTGGGTATCGATGATCTTATGTAGGCTGGAGCGGTTGAACTTACTGGAATCGGTGACTACGATGATCCGTTCCGCAACTTCGCACATCCGACGGTTTAAACGAGCTTCATCTTCATTATGCGTGCTGACGCCACGCTCCAGATCAATAGCATCTACGCCAAGAAACAGCATATCGAAGTGGTAATTTTGCAGCGATTGTTCAGCCTGATCGCCGTAAAAAGATTGCGACTGACGGCGCAAATGCCCGCCGGTCATCAGCAGCTCAACGCCTTCCGCTTCCAGCAAAGCATTGGCCACGTTCATACCGTTGGTCATCGCAATTACGTCAGTGTGCTTGCGCATCAGACGAGCAATCTCAAAAGTGGTGGTCCCGGAATCGAGGATCACCCGATGACCTGGCTGAATCAACTCAACGGCAGCTTTCGCAACGCTGCGTTTCATCGCCGTGTTGAGCGCACTTTTATCTTCCACTGATGGCTCGACTGACGGCGTCGTGCTATCGCAGATCAACGCGCCCCCATAGGCCCGCACAGCGATCCCCTGCTTTTCCAGAAACGCCAGATCGTTACGGATCGTCACAGTAGATACACCATACAATGCCGATAGATCATTAACTTGCACACTTCCTTGCTGGCGCAGGCGTTGAATGATCTGCTCTCGTCGCTCACTGGTGCCAGTCACTCGCTTCTCGCCTGAAGCGTCGGTATTACTCATAGTAAGTCCTTTCGTAAAACTTTCGTTTCATTTCGTTTTGCCTATTAACGCCTTTCTATTAAGCAATTGCAAGCCCACCTTGCCCATTGACGCAAGCTACGCTCGTTTCAGTGGCTTTCATTATGTTTCTTTTGTGAATCAGATCAGAAAACTATTATCTTTCGTTTTATTTTTATCTCACCATGTCGCAGTATCAATTGAAACAAAACGAAAGATTAAAGTTGCAGTAATCTGAACTGGAGAGGAAAGTGAAACATCTGACAGAAATGGTGAGACAGCATAAAGAGGGCAAAACAAATGGGATTTATGCCGTTTGTTCCGCACATCCGCTGGTGCTGGAAGCTGCAATCCGCTACGCCTGTGCAAACCAAACGCCGCTACTGATTGAAGCGACGTCCAATCAGGTGGACCAGTTCGGCGGTTATACCGGAATGACGCCCGCCGATTTTCGAGGCTTTGTTTGCCAGCTTGCTGACTCGCTGAATTTCCCACAGGACGCGTTGATTCTGGGTGGCGACCATCTGGGGCCAAACCGCTGGCAAAACCTGCCTGCCGCTCAGGCGATGGCCAATGCCGATGATTTGATTAAAAGCTACGTCGCGGCAGGATTCAAAAAAATTCACCTTGATTGCAGCATGTCCTGTCAGGACGATCCGGTTCCCTTAACCGATGGCATCGTTGCCGAACGCGCCGCTCGTCTGGCGAAAGTGGCGGAAGAAACCTGCCGTGAACATTTTGGCGAGGCCGATCTGGTGTATGTCATTGGCACCGAAGTTCCGGTGCCTGGCGGCGCACATGAAACCTTAAGCGAACTGGCGGTCACCACGCCGGATGCCGCCAGCGCCACGCTGGAAGCCCATCGTCACGCTTTTGAAAAGCAAGGTCTGAATGCCATCTGGCCGCGCATCATCGCGCTGGTAGTTCAGCCTGGCGTCGAATTCGATCACACCAACGTTATTGATTATCAGCCCGCCAAAGCGGCTGCCTTAAGCCAGATGATCGAAAACTACGAAACGCTGATTTTCGAAGCTCACTCTACGGATTATCAAACGCCGCAATCGTTACGTCAGTTGGTTATTGACCATTTTGCCATTCTGAAAGTTGGCCCGGCGCTGACCTTCGCCCTGCGTGAAGCTCTGTTCTCTCTGGCGGCGCTTGAAGAAGAACTGGTGCCAGCGAAAGCCTGTTCCGGTCTGCGTCAGGTACTGGAAAACGTGATGCTCGACCGCCCGGAATACTGGCAAAGCCACTACCACGGTGACGGCAACGCGCGTCGTCTGGCGCGTGGTTATAGCTACTCGGATCGTGTGCGCTATTACTGGCCGGACAGCCAGATTGATGACGCTTTCGCTCATCTGGTTCGTAATCTGGCGGATTCACCGATTCCGCTACCGCTCATCAGCCAGTATCTGCCGCTGCAGTACGTGAAAGTTCGCTCCGGCGAGCTGCAACCGACGCCACGGGCGTTAATTATCAACCACATTCAGGACATCCTGGCGCAGTACCACACAGCCTGTGAAGGCCAATAACCAAAACAAAGAGGAAGACGCTATGCCAAATATTGTTTTAAGCCGGATTGATGAACGCTTGATTCACGGTCAGGTCGGCGTTCAGTGGGTCGGATTTGCGGGGGCAAATCTGGTGCTGGTAGCCAACGATGAGGTTGCCGAAGATCCGGTACAACAAAACCTGATGGAAATGGTACTGGCAGAAGGGATAGCCGTACGTTTCTGGACGCTGCAAAAAGTTATCGACAACATTCATCGCGCCGCCGATCGACAGAAAATCCTGCTGGTTTGTAAAACACCCGCCGATTTCCTGACGCTGGTGAAAGGAGGCGTTCCGGTGAATCGCATTAACGTTGGCAATATGCACTACGCCAATGGCAAGCAACAAATCGCCAAAACGGTTTCTGTGGATGCGGGCGATATCGCAGCATTTAACGACCTGAAAGCCGCTGGGGTGGAATGCTTCGTTCA
This sequence comes from Escherichia sp. E4385, assembly GCF_963883145.1. Taxonomy (NCBI): domain Bacteria; kingdom Pseudomonadati; phylum Pseudomonadota; class Gammaproteobacteria; order Enterobacterales; family Enterobacteriaceae; genus Escherichia; species Escherichia sp. E4385. The sequence continues at coordinate 133,681 of NZ_CAWOOJ010000008.1, read as the reverse complement.
GGGCGTCCCGACAGAGCCTGCTGTGGACCTCTTTAAATTACTTTGAGGGATTCATCATGGAAATCAGTCTGTTGCAGGCATTTGCGTTGGGCATTATCGCCTTTATCGCTGGTCTGGATATGTTTAACGGCCTAACCCATATGCACCGCCCGGTGGTCCTCGGCCCGTTGGTCGGGCTGGTACTTGGCGATCTGCATACCAGTATTTTAACCGGCGGTACGCTGGAACTGGTGTGGATGGGGCTGGCTCCGCTGGCGGGCGCACAGCCGCCTAACGTGATTATCGGTACTATCGTCGGCACGGCGTTTGCCATAACCACCGGCGTGAAACCCGATGTCGCGGTCGGCGTAGCCGTACCTTTCGCGGTTGCGGTACAGATGGGGATTACCTTCCTGTTCTCGGTGATGTCTGGCGTGATGTCCCGCTGCGACCGAATGGCGGAGAACGCCGATACACGCGGCATTGAGCGTGTGAACTATCTGGCGCTGCTGGCGCTCGGCATCTTCTATTTTCTCTGCGCTTTCCTGCCTATCTACTTCGGCGCGGAACATGCAAAAACCATCATTGATGTCCTGCCGCAACGATTAATCGACGGCCTCGGCGTCGCGGGCGGCATCATGCCAGCAATCGGTTTTGCCGTGCTGCTGAAAATCATGATGAAAAACGTCTACATCCCCTACTTCATCCTGGGCTTTGTTGCCGCAGCCTGGCTCAAGTTACCGGTGCTGGCTATTGCTGCCGCCGCGCTGGCGATGGCGCTGATCGATCTGCTGCGTAAATCTCCTGAACCGACTCAACCTGCGGCACAGAAAGAGGATTTTGAAGATGGCATCTAATCAAACCACCCTGCCGAACGTCAGTGAAAACGAAGAAACATTGCTGACTGGCGTCAATGAAAACGTGTATGAAGATCAGAGCATTGGCGCGGAGCTGACGAAAAAAGATATCAATCGCGTCGCCTGGCGTTCCATGCTGTTACAGGCTTCTTTTAACTACGAACGTATGCAGGCTTCCGGTTGGCTGTACGGTCTGCTGCCAGCACTGAAAAAGATCCACACTAATAAACGCGACCTGGCGCGCGCCATGAAGGGGCATATGGGTTTCTTCAATACCCATCCGTTTCTGGTGACGTTTGTTATCGGCATTATCCTTGCGATGGAGCGTTCTAAGCAGGACGTTAACAGTATTCAGAGCACCAAAATTGCCGTCGGTGCGCCGCTCGGCGGGATTGGCGATGCGATGTTCTGGCTAACGCTACTGCCGATTTGTGGCGGGATAGGTGCAAGCCTCGCGCTACAAGGCTCTATTCTCGGCGCAATCGTATTTATTGTGCTGTTCAACGTGGTACATCTCGGTTTGCGTTTTGGTCTTGCGCATTACGCGTATCGAATGGGCGTGGCGGCGATTCCACTCATTAAAGCAAATACCAAAAAAGTAGGTCATGCTGCGTCAATCGTTGGGATGACGGTAATCGGCGCGCTGGTGGCAACCTATGTTCGCTTAAGCACCACGCTGGAAATCACGGCGGGCGACGCAGTGGTTAAGTTACAGGCTGATGTTATCGACAAACTGATGCCTGCCTTCTTACCGCTGGTCTACACCCTGACCATGTTCTGGCTGGTACGCCGCGGCTGGAGTCCGCTGCGCCTGATTGCAGTTACCGTGGTTCTCGGCATCGTCGGTAAATTCTGCCATTTCCTTTAAATACAATGAGGTATTAGATGTTAAGTATTATTTTGACGGGGCATGGCGGGTTTGCCAGCGGCATGGAAAAAGCAATGAAGCAAATCCTCGGCGAGCAATCGCAGTTTATCGCCATCGATTTTCCTGAAACCTCAAGCACCGCGCTGCTTACATCGCAGCTTGAAGAAGCCATCGCCCAACTGGATTGTGAAGACGGCATTGTTTTCCTGACGGATTTGCTGGGCGGCACGCCGTTTCGCGTGGCTTCAACGCTGGCGATGCAAAAACCGGGCTGTGAAGTGATCACCGGCACCAATTTACAACTGCTACTGGAGATGGTGCTGGAGCGCGAAGGGTTAAGTAGTGAAGAGTTCCGTGTGCAGGCGCTGGAGTGCGGACACCGTGGGCTGACCAGTCTGGTGGACGAACTTGGTCGCTGCCATGAAGAATGTCCGGTCGAGGAAGGAATATGACACAAGTTCTGCGCGCCAGAAGGCTGCTGACTGAAGAGGGCTGGCTTGATGATCATCAACTGCGCATTGCTGACGGTGTGATCGCGGCAATCGAACGGATTCCACCAGGCGTGACTGAACGCAATGCGGAACTGCTCTGCCCCGCTTACATCGACACCCATGTGCACGGCGGTGCGGGCGTTGATGTGATGGATGACGCACCGGATGCGCTCGACAAGCTGGCAATGCACAAAGCGCGCGAAGGTGTCGGCAGTTGGCTGCCGACTACCGTAACCGCGCCGCTTAATGCCATTCATGCGACGCTGGCGCGTATTGCTCAACGTTGCCAACGCGGCGGACCTGGTGCGCAAGTGCTGGGAAGTTATCTCGAAGGACCGTACTTCACGCCGCAGAATAAAGGCGCACATCCGCCGGAGCTGTTCCGCGAGCTGGAAATTACCGAGCTGGATCAATTGATTACCGTTTCTCAGCACACTTTGCGCGTGGTGGCACTGGCACCGGAAAAAGAAGGGGCATTGCAGGCCATCCGCCATCTTAAACAGCAAAACGTACGGGTGATGCTGGGACATAGCGCAGCAACCTGGCAACAAACCTGCGCTGCGTTTGATGCTGGCGCAGACGGCCTGGTACATTGCTATAACGGGATGACGGGTTTACATCACCGCGAACCGGGAATGGTTGGCGCGGGATTAACAGACAAGCGCGCCTGGCTGGAACTGATAGCCGATGGGCATCATGTACATCCGGCGGCGATGTCGCTGTGTTGTTGCTGTGCGAAAGAGAGAATCGTGCTGATAACCGACGCGATGCAGGCAGCCGGGATGCCGGATGGTCACTATACGTTATGTGGTGAAGAAGTGCAGATGCACGGTGGCGTTGTCCGTACTGCGTCCGGTGGGCTGGCGGGCAGTACGCTGTCTGTCGATGCGGCAGTGCGCAATATGGTCGAGTTGACGGGCGTAACGCCTGCGGAAGCCATCCATATGGCGTCGCTGCATCCGGCGCGAATGCTGGGTGTTGATGGTGTTCTGGGATCGCTTAAACCGGGCAAACGCGCCAGCGTCGTTGCGCTGGATAGCGGGCTGCATGTGCAACAAATTTGGGTTCAGGGTCAATTAGCTTCGTTTTAATTGTTTGCTCCGTTATTCGGCCTTCACTTCCCCCGTAAGGCCTTTCTTTTTCTTTCTTTTTAGGCTGCGTAGCGGTGTCGGATGCGACGCTAACGCGTCTTATCCGACCTACGGCGGTGATTGCCAGGCCGAATAAGGCGTTGACGCCGCATGCGGAAATCCCTTTTGCTTCCCTTGTCTTTTCTTTCAACGATCACAGATTTCGTTTTATTTCCTTTTTCTCCATTGAACTTTCAGTTTCTTTTCTATAGATTTTAATCAACGAAAGAAATCACCAAGTGAAATGAAACGAAAGGCAAGCGAAAGCTACCACGCCGGAAGTCAAGTTCATCAGACTAAGGATTGAGTTATGTCAGAAAATTACACCCCTGCTGCCGCGACCACCGGTACATGGACCGAAGAAGAGATCCGTCATCAGCCTCGCGCATGGATCCGTTCCCTCACCAACATCGACGCGTTACGTTCCGCGCTCAATAGCTTCCTTGAACCGCTACTGCGCAAAGAGAATCTGCGGATCATCCTGACCGGAGCCGGAACCTCGGCATTTATCGGTGACATCATCGCGCCGTGGCTTGCCAGCCATACCGGCAAAAACTTCAGCGCCGTACCAACCACCGATCTGGTCACCAATCCAATGGACTACCTGAATCCAGCCCATCCGCTGCTGTTGATCTCCTTCGGGCGTTCCGGCAACAGCCCGGAAAGCGTTGCCGCCGTGGAACTGGCGAATCAGTTTGTACCCGAGTGCTATCACCTGCCGATCACCTGCAACGAAGCGGGCGATCTTTACCAAAACGCGATCAACAGCGACAACGCGTTTGCCCTGCTGATGCCCGCAGAAACACACGATCGCGGCTTTGCGATGACCAGCAGCATTACCACCATGATGGCCAGCTGCCTCGCGGTTTTCGCACCTGAGACGATCAACAGCCAGAGCTTCCGCGATGTGGCGGATCGTTGCCAGGCGATCCTGACCTCACTGGGCGATTTCAGTGAAGGTGTGTTTGGTTACGCACCGTGGAAACGGATCGTTTATCTCGGCAGCGGTGGCTTACAGGGCGCAGCACGCGAGTCGGCGCTGAAAGTACTGGAACTAACGGCGGGTAAGCTGGCGGCCTTTTATGATTCCCCGACCGGATTCCGTCATGGCCCGAAATCGCTGGTCAATAACGAAACGCTGGTGGTGGTATTTATCTCCAGCCACCCTTACACCCGTCAGTATGATCTTGATCTGCTGGCAGAACTCCGCCGTGACAACCAGGCAATGCGCGTAATCGCCATCGCCGCGGAAAGTAACGACGTTATCGCCGCTGGCCCGCATATCATCCTGCCGCCATCCCGTCACTTTATCGACGTTGAACAGGCATTTTGCTTCCTGATGTACGCCCAGACGTTTGCACTCATGCAGTCGTTGCACATGGGCAATACGCCGGATACCCCATCCGCCAGTGGCACCGTAAACCGCGTGGTGCAAGGCGTAATCATTCATCCGTGGCAGGCATAAGAGGATCGCATTATGAGCATTATCTCCACCAAATATCTGTTACAGGACGCCCAGGCCAATGGCTACGCGGTGCCAGCCTTTAACATTCATAACGCCGAGACGATCCAGGCGATCCTCGAAGTATGTAGCGAAATGCGATCGCCAGTGATCCTCGCCGGGACGCCGGGGACCTTTAAACATATTGCGCTAGAAGAGATTTACGCTCTGTGTAGCGCCTATTCCACAACCTACAACATGCCGCTGGCGCTGCATCTCGACCACCACGAATCACTCGATGATATTCGCCGAAAAGTCCACGCAGGCGTACGCAGTGCGATGATCGACGGCAGCCACTTCCCGTTTGCCGAGAACGTGAAGCTGGTGAAATCAGTGGTCGATTTCTGTCACTCGCAGGATTGCAGCGTGGAGGCAGAACTGGGCCGTCTGGGCGGTGTTGAAGATGATATGAGCGTTGACGCCGAAAGTGCATTCCTGACCGATCCACAAGAAGCTAAACGCTTTATCGAACTGACTGGCGTCGACAGCCTGGCGGTAGCGATTGGTACGGCGCACGGCTTATACAGCAAAACGCCGAAGATTGATTTCCAGCGGCTGGCGGAAATTCGTGAAGTGGTGGATGTTCCTCTGGTGCTGCATGGTGCCAGCGATGTCCCGGATGAATTTGTCCGCCGCACTATTGAGCTTGGTGTAACAAAAGTGAACGTTGCCACGGAATTAAAAATTGCCTTCGCAGGTGCGGTAAAAGCCTGGTTTGCGGAAAATCCGCAGGGTAATGATCCTCGTTATTATATGCGCGTCGGTATGGATGCGATGAAAGAAGTTGTCAGAAATAAAATTAATGTCTGTGGTTCAGCGAATCGAATTTCCGCGTAATCATTAATTTTATACGATTTTTCAGAATGCACTGCCCGATTAATATCGGGGAGTGCCTTAATGGTAAAGGAGATAACTAAACCTTAATAAATACATCAGTACAATATCGCAACAATAATATATTTAAAAAGATTATATTATTCAACTTTATGGTGAGGATTACACAATGAGCAGTCCAAATATTCTCTTAACCCGTATTGATAACCGTCTGGTTCATGGCCAGGTTGGCGTGACCTGGACATCCACTATCGGTGCGAATCTGCTGGTGGTCGTGGATGATGTCGTCGCTAACGATGATATTCAACAGAAATTGATGGGGATTACCGCAGAAACCTACGGCTTTGGCATTCGTTTCTTTACTATCGAAAAAACCATTAATGTTATCGGAAAAGCTGCGCCGCATCAGAAGATCTTCCTGATTTGCCGTACGCCACAAACGGTACGTAAATTGGTAGAAGGTGGTATTGACCTGAAAGATGTCAACGTCGGTAATATGCATTTCTCGGAAGGGAAAAAGCAAATCAGCAGTAAAGTGTATGTCGATTCTCAAGATCTCACGGACTTACATTTTATTAAACAACGCGGCGTAAATGTTTTTATCCAGGACGTCCCCGGCGATCAAAAAGAACAAATTCCTGACTAAATTTAAAATCGCCTTAATATTGGTTTGAGGTAATAAAAATGCATGAAATAACCCTAATTCAGGGGCTATCCCTGGCGGCGTTAGTTTTCGTTCTGGGGATTGATTTTTGGCTGGAAGCCTTATTTTTATTCCGCCCGATAATCGTTTGTACCCTCACTGGCGCTATTCTCGGTGATATTCAGACTGGCTTAATTACCGGTGGTCTGACAGAGCTGGCTTTCGCCGGATTAACCCCTGCCGGGGGTGTTCAGCCGCCCAACCCGATTATGGCGGGTCTGATGACCACTGTCATTGCATGGTCTACGGGCGTTGATGCCAAAACGGCAATTGGTCTTGGCCTGCCGTTTAGTTTGTTAATGCAGTACGTCATTCTGTTCTTCTATTCGGCATTCTCATTATTTATGACCAAAGCCGATAAATGCGCGAAAGAGGCGGATACAGCAGCGTTTTCCCGACTTAACTGGACAACAATGCTGATTGTCGCTTTAGCGTATGCGGTGATTGCTTTCCTCTGTACTTACCTGGCGCAGGGCGCGATGCAGGCGCTGGTGAAGGCGATGCCCGCCTGGCTGACCCACGGCTTTGAAGTGGCTGGCGGCATTCTACCTGCCGTTGGTTTTGGTCTGCTGCTGCGCGTGATGTTCAAAGCGCAATATATCCCTTACCTGATCGCTGGTTTCCTGTTTGTTTGCTACATCCAGGTCAGCAACCTGTTGCCGGTTGCCGTGCTGGGCGCAGGCTTTGCGGTGTATGAGTTTTTCAATGCGAAATCCCGGCAGCAAGCGCAACCGCAGCCCGTTGCCAGTAAAAATGAAGAAGAGGACTACAGCAATGGGATCTGAAATCAGTAAAAAAGATATCACCCGTCTGGGCTTTCGTTCGTCGCTGCTGCAAGCAAGCTTTAACTACGAAAGGATGCAGGCGGGCGGTTTTACTTGGGCGATGTTGCCGATCCTGAAAAAGATTTATAAGGACGACAAACCGGGCTTAAGCGCGGCGATGAAAGATAATCTCGAATTTATTAATACCCATCCGAATCTGGTCGGATTCCTGATGGGATTGTTAATTTCGATGGAAGAGAAAGGGGAAAACCGCGACACCATTAAAGGCCTCAAAGTGGCGCTGTTTGGCCCAATCGCCGGGATTGGCGATGCGATTTTCTGGTTCACTTTGTTGCCGATTATGGCGGGAATTTGCTCATCATTTGCCAGCCAGGGAAACCTGCTGGGGCCGATTCTGTTCTTCGCCGTGTACCTGATTATCTTTTTCCTCCGCGTCGGCTGGACCCACGTTGGTTATTCGGTCGGCGTAAAGGCTATCGATAAAGTTAGAGAAAACTCGCAGATGATCGCCCGTTCGGCAACCATCCTCGGGATCACGGTAATCGGCGGGCTGATCGCTTCATATGTGCATATTAACGTGGTGACGTCGTTTGCTATCGACAGTACCCACAGCGTCGCCCTGCAACAGGATTTCTTCGATAAAGTCTTCCCGAATATTTTGCCGATGGCTTATACCCTGCTGATGTATTACTTCCTGCGGGTGAAAAAAGCGCATCCGGTGCTGTTAATCGGCGTGACTTTTGTGCTTTCCATCGTTTGTTCCGCCTTCGGCATTTTATAAATAAAACGAGGCACTGCGTCTGGCGGTGCCTCAGATTGTTAACAAAGATCGCTTTGTTCATGCCGGATGCGGCGTTACCGCCTTATCCGGCCTACAAAATCATGCAAATTCAATATATTGCAGAAACGATGTAGGCCTGATAAGCGTAGCGCATCAGGCAATTTTGCGTTTGCCATCGGTTTGAGCATCGCACCTGACGGAGCCTCTTTACTTAAGGAATTTCATCCTGTGCAAATCCTTCAGCAAGTTGAAAACTATACGGCGTTAAGTGAACGCGCCAGCGAATATTTATTGGGTGTGATTCGTAGTAAACCGAACGCCGTGATCTGCCTGGCGACCGGAGCCACGCCATTACTGACGTATTATTATCTGGTGGAGAAAATCCACCAGCAGCATGTTGATGTCAGCCAGCTGACCTTCGTCAAGCTCGACGAATGGGTGGATCTGCCATTAACCCTGCCCGGCACCTGCGAAACCTTCCTTCAGCAACATATCGTACAGCCGCTGGGGCTACGTGAAGACCAGTTCATCAGCTTTCGCTCTGAAGATATTAACGAGACGGAGTGTGAGCGGGTAACGAACCTGATTGCGCTCAAAGGTGGTATCGATTTGTGCGTACTTGGACTGGGGAAAAACGGTCATCTGGGGCTGAACGAGCCGGGAGAAAGCCTGCAACCGGCCTGCCATATCAGCCAACTTGATGCCAGAACGCAGCAACATGAAATGTTAATAACCGCGGGTCGCCCCGTAACCCGGGGGATCACCTTAGGACTGAAGGATATTCTCAATGCCCGCGAAGTTTTGCTACTGGTGACTGGCGAAGGAAAGCAGGATGCAACAGCGCGTTTTCTCACGGCTAAAGTCTCCACCGCTATCCCGGCTTCGTTTTTATGGCTGCATAACCATTTCACATGCGTGATTGATGAGATGTGTCGTCGTTAACATTCTCTTTTGCCCGGCAAAATAAGAAAAGTGCTCATGAGTTTTGAGCACTTCGTTCCGGTTCAGTATGAACGTCCTCCGTTATTATACCATCACAATGTAAACCTAAAGGTTGACAAAAAGATGGTGAAAAATCAGACTAACAAAAAACGTGATAAAAATTTTCCAGTCATGCTGTTAAGTGTGGCCAGAAAGGAATTGTTTGATCTTAGTGCAATCGATCGAGCGGAATTCATTGCTGCTATTGACGATTTCGAAGAGTTAGGTCCCTGCTCTTCCCTGGTGAATACCGAAAAAGTTCAAGGGGATATGTATGAAATTAAAACACATAGTCAGAGCCATTGGTTAAGGGGTTTTTATTTTCACTTTCATCAAGGGCTATGGGTCATCACACATATCTTTGCTAAAAAAACGAACAAAACGCCTAAAGCCAACATCGAGTTAGGTTTAGCACGTTATAAGGCCTTACTTTCGACAAACAAAGCAAGCCTCCAGGAGAAATAGAAATGAAGAAAAATAACGAGTTACATCACTGGGAAGACGTGAAAACAGAATTACTTAAGGACGAAGCAACCGCTAATGCTCTTGATGTTGTTGTACAACGCAAAGCGGTTCTTTCCCAACTCGTGGAAAAACGCAAAGCCCTCAATCTGAGCCAAACCGCCGTAGCGAAGCAACTTGGTGTTACCCGACAAGCGGTGAGTAAATTTGAAAAAGGAGAAAGTTCACCAACATTAGATGTTGTTTTTAGCTATGCAAATGCTATCGGCATCAATCTGTTCGACTCACTAAAAAGACTGATTGTTTAGCAAGTGGCCCCTGGGTTCTTCAAACGGGGCCACGGAGAGATATCACTCCCCTTGCTGCTCCAGCGCGTACTTATACAGCGCGTTTTTCTTCACGCCGTGAATTTCTGCTGCCAGCGCCGCCGCTTTTTTCAGCGGAAGCTCGGCCTGTAACAGCGCCAGCGTGCGCAGTGCATCGGCGGGTAAGTCGTCTTCCTGCGCCTTATGGCCTTCGACAATCAGCACCATTTCGCCTTTGCGGCGGTTTTCATCTTCCTTTACCCACGCCAGCAGCTCGCCAACGGGCGCGCCGTGAATGGTTTCCCAGGTTTTGGTTAGCTCACGTGCCAGCACCACGTAGCGCGATTCGCCCAATACCGCAACGATATCTTCCAGGCTATCTAACAGACGGTGGGTCGATTCATAAAAAATCAGCGTACGTGGTTCCGCTTCAATGGCTTTCAACGCATCGCGACGGCCTTTTGATTTGGCAGGCAGGAAGCCTTCATAACAAAAACGATCGGATGGTAAACCCGCGGCGCTTAACGCAGTGATGGCAGCACACGGCCCCGGTAGTGGCACTATGCGAATCCCCGCTTCACGGCAGGTTCGCACCAGATGGTAGCCCGGGTCGTTTATCAGCGGCGTCCCGGCATCGGAAACCAGCGCAATGTTTTGCCCCTCTTGCAGCTTCGCCAGCAGCGTTTCGGCTTTTTGTTGTTCATTATGGTCATGAAGCGCGAACAACCGGGCGTTTATCCCAAAATGTTGCAGCAGTAAACCGGTATGACGGGTATCCTCGGCAGCAATCAGATCAACGGCCTGCAATACCTCAAGCGCACGCTGGGTAATGTCCGCCAGATTACCGATTGGCGTAGGTACAATATAGAGCTGGCCTTGAGAATTATCCGCCGATTGGTGTTGTTTCATTGTGTCGTCCGTATTGCCGATTTAATATTGAGCATTGCGTAAAAAAAATATCACTGGATACATTATGGTACCCTCAACATTTTCTCGTTTGAAAGCCGCGCGTTGTCTGCCTGTTGTTCTGGCAGCCCTAATTTTCGCCGGTTGTGGCACCCATACCCCCGATCAGTCCACTGCCTACATGCAGGGGACGGCGCAGGCCGATTCTGCCTTTTATCTACAGCAGATACAGCAAAGCTCTGATGATACCAGGATCAACTGGCAATTACTCGCCATTCGTGCACTGGTGAAAGAAGGCAAAACCGGGCAAGCGGTGGAGTTGTTTAACCAACTACCGCAAGAACTAAACGATACCCAGCGTCGCGAGAAAACGCTGCTGGCGGTAGAAATCAAGCTGGCGCAAAAAGATTTTACTGGCGCACAGACCTTGTTGGCAAAAATCACGCCAACCGATTTAGAACAAAATCAGCAGGCGCGCTACTGGCAGGCGAAAATCGATGCCAGCCAGGGACGTCCTTCCATTGAATTACTGCGTGCGTTAGTCGCCCAAGAACCTCTGCTCGGCGCGAAGGAAAAGCAACAGAATATTGACGCTACCTGGCAAGCGCTATCGTCCATGACCCAACAGCAGGCGAATACGCTGGTGATTAACGCCGACGAAAATATCCTGCAAGGCTGGCTGGATCTGCAACGCGTCTGGTTTGATAACCGTAACGATCCCAACATGATGAAAGCCGGGATCGCCGACTGGCAAAAACGTTATCCGAACAACCCGGGCGCGAAAATGCTGCCAACACAGTTGGTAAACGTAAAAGCTTTCAAACCAGCGTCAACCAATAAAATCGCCCTGCTGCTGCCGTTGAATGGTCAGGCTGCGGTATTTGGTCGCACAATTCAACAAGGCTTTGAAGCGGCGAAAAACATTGGCACTCAGCCAGTGACCGCCCAGGTAGCTACCGCGCCTGCCGCTGACGTGGCAGAACAACCCCAGCCACAAACCGTGGATGGCGTTGCCAGCCCGGCACAAGCCTCGGTTAGCGATCTAACGGGTGAAGAAACCGCAGCGCAGCCGGTGCCTGTAAGCGCCCCTGCGGCAAGTACTGCGGCGGTAAGCACGCCAGCGAATCCAGCCGCAGAACTGAAAATCTACGATACCTCTTCACAACCGCTTAGCCAGATCTTAAGCCAGGTTCAGCAAGACGGCGCGAGCATTGTGGTCGGTCCGCTGCTGAAAAATAATGTTGAGGAGTTGCTGAAGAGCAACACTCCACTGAACGTTCTGGCGCTGAATCAGCCGGAAAATATCGAAAACCGCGCTAATATCTGTTACTTCGCGCTATCGCCGGAAGATGAAGCACGCGATGCGGCACGTCATATTCGTGACCAGGGGAAACAGGCGCCGCTGGTGCTGATCCCGCGCAGTTCGCTTGGCGACCGCGTAGCAAACGCCTTCGCGCAAGAGTGGCAGAAATTGGGTGGCGGTACCGTTCTGCAACAAAAATTTGGTTCCATCAGCGAATTACGCGCGGGCGTGAATGGCGGCTCCGGCATCGCTTTAACGGGTAGCCCGATTACCCCCAGAGCGACAACTGATTCAGGCATGACCACAAACAATCCGACGCTGCAAACCACACCAACCGATGACCAGTTCACTAATAACGGTGGTCGTGTCGACGCGGTCTATATTGTGGCAACGCCGGGCGAAATCGCTTTCGTCAAACCGATGATCGCCATGCGTAACGGCAGCCATAGCGGCGCAACGCTGTACGCCAGTTCCCGCAGCGCACAAGGCTCCGCTGGCCCTGATTTCCGACTTGAGATGGAAGGATTACAGTACAGCGAGATCCCGATGCTGGCAGGCGGTAATCTGCCGTTAATGCAGCAGGCGCTCAGCGCGGTGAATAACGATTATTCGCTGGCTCGCATGTATGCAATGGGTGTTGATGCATGGTCGCTGGCAAATCATTTCTCACAAATGCGCCAGGTTCAGGGTTTTGAAATCAACGGTAATACCGGAGGTCTGACGGCTAACCCGGATTGCGTGATTAACAGGAAGTTATCATGGCTACAGTACCAACAAGGTCAGGTAGTCCCCGCCAGTTAACCACTAAACAGACCGGCGATGCGTGGGAAGTACAAGCACGTCGCTGGCTGGAAGGCAAAGGACTGCGGTTTATCGCCGCTAACGTGAACGAGCGTGGCGGCGAGATCGATCTGATAATGCGTGAAGGCCAGACCACCGTTTTTGTCGAAGTGCGCTACCGCCGCTCTGCCCTATACGGCGGCGCGGTAGCCAGTGTGACCCGCAGCAAACAACACAAATTATTACAGACTGCCCGCTTGTGGCTCGCGCGTCATAATGGGAGTTTTGATACTGTGGATTGCCGGTTCGATGTGGTAGCCTTCACCGGGAATGAGGTTGAGTGGATTAAGGATGCCTTTAATGACCACTCATAATTAAGGTTTAAGGATTAGCGTGCAAGAAAGAATTAAAGCTTGCTTCACTGAAAGCATTCAAACTCAAATTGCGGCGGCAGAGGCGCTTCCGGATGCCATCTCCCGTGCAGCCATGACGCTGGTTCAGTCTCTGCTCAATGGCAACAAAATCCTCTGTTGTGGTAATGGAACCTCCGCTGCCAACGCACAGCATTTTGCTGCCAGCATGATCAACCGTTTCGAAACGGAGCGGCCCAGCCTACCTGCCATTGCACTAAATACTGATAATGTTGTCTTAACGGCGATTGCCAACGATCGCTTACATGATGAAGTGTATGCAAAACAAGTACGGGCGCTGGGTCATGCGGGAGATGTATTGTTAGCCATTTCTACTCGCGGTAACAGTCGCGATATCGTTAAAGCTGTTGAAGCCGCCGTTACGCGTGATATGACCATTGTGGCATTAACCGGCTATGACGGCGGTGAACTTGCAGGTTTGTTAGGGCCACAGGATGTGGAGATCCGCATTCCTTCGCATCGTAGTGCTCGCATTCAGGAAATGCATATGCTGACGGTAAATTGCCTGTGCGATCTGATCGATAACACGCTTTTCCCTCACCAGGATGATTAAGGAGAATACATGAAGGCATTATCGCCAATCGCAGTCCTTATTTCCGCGCTGCTGTTGCAAGGTTGTGTTGCCGCTGCCGTAGTGGGTACCGCTGCTGTGGGTACCAAAGCCGCAACTGACCCACGCAGTGTCGGTACCCAGGTGGACGATGGTACTCTGGAAGTGCGCGTGAACAGCGCATTGTCGAAAGACGAACAGATTAAGAAAGAAGCGCGCATTAATGTAACGGCCTATCAGGGCAAAGTGCTGCTGGTTGGGCAGTCACCAAACTCTGAACTTTCGGCTCGCGCCAAACAAATTGCTATGGGCGTAGATGGCGCGAATGAAGTGTATAACGAGATTCGTCAGGGCCAGCCGATTGGTCTGGGCGAAGCATCTAACGATACGTGGATCACCACCAAAGTGCGTTCGCAGCTGTTAACCAGCGATCTGGTGAAATCGTCCAACGTGAAAGTGACCACCGAAAATGGTGAAGTGTTCCTGATGGGGCTGGTGACTGAACGTGAAGCGAAAGCAGCGGCAGATATTGCCAGCCGGGTGAGCGGCGTGAAGCGTGTAACCACAGCGTTTACGTTTATTAAATAGCAGCCCCTTGTAATGCCTGATGCGACGCTTGCCGCGTCTTATCAGGCCTACAACGACACAAAACGTAGGCCGGATAAGGCGCTCGCGCCGCATCCGGCATATTTAGAACAACAGCGCCAGCCCGCCGACAATCACTCCAGACACTGCCACCATCGCCCCCGTCAGCCATAAGGCTTTTGCCGGGAACGCTTTACGCAGCATAATCAGCGACGGCAAACTCACTGCCGGGAGCGTCATCAACAATGCCAGCGCCGGAGCAGTTCCCATACCTGCCAGCATCATCGTTTGCACAATTGGAATTTCTGCCGCCGTCGGAATGACAAACAAGCATCCTGCTACCGCCATCGCCACCACCCATATCAGGCTGTTATCGACCGCACCATCGGCATGGGGGAATAACCAGACACGAGCGGTCCCCAACACCAGTACGGCAAGGATATAAACCGGGATCGTGCTCCAGAAAAGCGTCCATAGCGCCCTGCCCCAGCGGCTAAAAAACCCGCCCTGCGATTCCGGTATGTCAATTTCGACCGGTGCCTGCGTTTGCGGTGTTTCACGCACCCATTTTTGCACCAGCGTCGCAATCAGCAACACCATCACCAGCCCCGCCACCAGACGAATCGCGGCAAAGCCCCAGCCGAGGACAAATCCCATAAACACCAGCGTCGCCGGGTTTAACAACGGATTCCCCATCCAGAATGCCAGCGCACCGCCCATCGACACCTGTTGGCGACGCATTCCCGCCGTGACCGGAGCCGCACAGCAGGTACACATCATACCCGGCAGCGAAAACAGCGTTCCCAGCAGCGTGCCGCGAAAGCGCGATTGCCCAAGCGTGTGCAGCAGCCAGTCACGCGGGATCAGCACCTGAATCAACGAGCCGAGAAGCACCCCCAGCACCGCCGCTTTCCATACCGCGAGGAAATAGATCATCGCGTAATCCAACGCCGCTTGCCACGGATTAGCATCCGCCTGCGCAAGGATAGATTTACCGATACTGTGGGTTTCAGCGGCAGTAAAGGCTTTGCCGTAGTAAGGTTGCCATTTCACATACCAGAGACCGGCAATGACAACGAGAAAGAAAAGCGCGGGTTTCCACCACTGAATGGGCGTTGCCGCCTGAGATGAAGACTGACCAGTCATAGCATTCCCCAGGAATAAGTTATGATAATTGAGCGCGTGAATATTACGCTCACCATCAATTCTTGGGAATAATTATTCAGCTCTTTTGCGTAATTCTGAAGAGCTTAAAATGGTCACACCTTCATGCTCTGGCCGCATCGCCTCTGCCAGCATGACCCGCGCCACGTCTCTCGCATCAATGGATTTCCAGTTACCGGGTAACAAACGGAACAGCGGCGCAAAAAGCGTTTCGTTCATCCGCTGTTTGCTACGATCGCCCAGCAACATCGACGGGCGAGCGATGGTTAGTTTCGGCCAGTTCTGGGCGATTAATGCTTCTTCCATCTCCCCTTTGACGCGGTTATAGAAAAACGGCGAGTGGGCATTGGCACCCATAGCACTAACCACCAGCATATGCTGAGCGCCCAGTCGCCGCCCGGTTAATGCGGTGTCCACAACCAGCGTGTAATCGGCATGAATAAACGCCTCTTTGCTCCCCGCTTCCCGCCGCGTGGTGCCGAGACAACAAAACACAATGTCGATGGGATCGGTGACCTGCGCCAGCGCGTCGGTCAGTTGCTGGTCATGGGGATTAAACACCCCTGGCATATCGCCCAACGGGCGTCGCGTCGGCGCGGCTATGGCGTTAACTTTCGGTTCATTAATCAACATCCGCAGCAGGTGACCGCCCACCAGCCCCGTTGCGCCTGTAATCAGTACCTGACTCATCTTCGCTCCTTTACAGAATTGTCCGCCTTGCGCTCCCTGGTACATGCACCAGGCTTAATAGTCTACGAGGTAATTATCCCCGATCGTGAGAAATTCGCCTCATCCAATGCAACAACGCGGAGGAAACATGAGTAAGAAGATTGCCGTTTTAATCACTGATGAATTTGAGGATTCAGAATTCACTTCACCCGCAGACGAGTTCCGTAAAGCCGGACACGAAGTGATTACCATTGAAAAACAAGCGGGTAAAACGGTGAAAGGCAAAAAAGGAGAAGCAAGCGTGACCATCGATAAATCCATCGATGAAGTGACGCCAGCGGAGTTTGATGCCCTTCTGCTACCGGGCGGCCATTCACCGGATTATCTGCGTGGCGACAACCGTTTTGTCACCTTTACCCGAGATTTTGTGAATAGCGGCAAACCAGTTTTCGCCATCTGTCACGGCCCACAGCTGCTGATCAGCGCCGATGTGATTCGGGGACGCAAACTGACCGCGGTTAAACCGATCATTATTGATGTTAAAAACGCGGGCGCGGAATTTTACGATCAGGAAGTCGTGGTTGATAAAGATCAGCTGGTTACCAGCCGGACGCCGGAAGATCTGCCAGCGTTTAACCGCGAGGCGTTACGCCTGCTCGGTGCCTGAGCCGCGTAGCCAAATCATTTTTTTACCAAAGCCCAGCGTGTTGTCGGTGAATTTGATTTCATCAAGCCGGATTTCCCACACCGGTGCCGACAACATTCTGGCAACCGGAAAGCGACGATTGTATGCCTGGCGCGCAAGGTCGCTTTCCTCACCTTCCAGTCTGCGGATCTCGCCTTTAAACTGCACGCCACGGATTAACGCTACCGTTTTCGGCTGCCCGTTTACCGTTCCGGCAACCGCCGCCTGCGGCCCGCTCATCTGCGCGTGGCGCGTTTTTTCTTCCGTCAAAATGTAGAAGGCAACTTTCTGCGCATCAAAAAGATAAAAGGCATTAGCGCACCAGAGTTCCCCTTCCTGCTGCACACACCAGGTGACAACATGTTGTTTTGCCAGCCAACGGCTGATGGCGGTGAGTGTTTCCATTGCTGTTCTCTTTTATACTGTGGGCCAGACCTTAACATGTGACGCAGACGATGACACCCTGGTTTCTTTACTTGATCCGTACCGCCGACAATAAGCTTTATACCGGGATCACCACGGATGTCGAACGCCGCTATCAGCAACATCAGAGCGGCAAAGGGGCGAAAGCACTGCGTGGGAAAGGTGAACTGACGCTGGCGTTTTCCGCGCCAGTGGGCGACCGTTCGCTGGCACTACGGGCGGAATATCGCGTTAAGCAACTGACCAAACGGCAAAAAGAGCGTCTGGTAGCGGAAGGCGCAGGGTTTGCAGAGCTATTAAGGAGTCTGCAAACCCCGGAGATTAAAAGCGATTGAAGTGATCGTGATACTCAACCAGCCCGGTTACGCCGTTCAGCGCGTCATCCGCTAAACGATGTACCTGGAAGGCGCTTTCAGTGCCCGGCCAGCGACAACGCAAATCGTGATGCGCAGCCAGCTCAAAGCCGAAACGACTGTACAGCGCAGGATCGCCCAGCGTCACCACTGCGGCATAGCCGAACTCATTAAGCGAATCGAGTCCTTCATAGACCAGTTGGCGTGCCAGCCCCTGTCCACGGTATTTTTCATCAACCGCCAACGGAGCCATGCCGACCCATTGCAGGTCTTCGCCCTGCACATCAACCGGACTGAATGCCACATAGCCAATGACCTGACCTTCGTCATCTGTCGCCACCAGGCCCAGCGTCAGAAAGCCATCTTCACGCAGATCGTGAACCAGCTTCGCTTCCGCATCGCTTTCGAATGAACGACGCAGCAGGGCATCAATACCCGGCGCATCAATGGGAATTTCTACTCGAATTAGCATGGTTCACCTACCGATGTCTGTTTGGTTTCAGGCGCGGTTTTCATTCCCGCCTCAACAAAATCCGCCAGTTGCAGCAGCATCATACGTAAGGCTTTCGGCATCTGCTCCAGTTCAATGGCGTCCATCAGGTTTTTCACATACAGCCCCAGCTCCGTATCGCCTTCAATCATCAGCCGACGTTGGAAGAAGAGCGTGTCTGGATCTTGTTTACGCGCCGCAATCATCAGCAGATCGCTGGCGTCGGCACTAAAACTCACATCAGCTTGCGCGTTCTGGCTGACAACCAGTTTGCCATTCACCACCGAGGTAAACCATTGCAGGTCAATATCACGCACATGAATACTTAACCAGCGGCCTTCAAGAAACTCCAGCTCGCCGTCGTCCAGCGCCTGACGGAATTGCCAGCTTAAGACCTGCTCAAGAACCTGGCGTTTAAGCGCAAATGGCGTCAGTTTTACCGGTACACTCAACAGAGATGGCCCCAAATGCACAATGCGGGAACGCAGTTTATCCAACACGAGTTTTACTCCCTGCTTCAACAATCATCCTATTTTGCCATATTGGAAAAATAACATGGCGGTATAAATCAACAATTCCATATGAAATTGCTGCTACCACCAATACAACTTTAACTGCCTTAAATCAAAAATTGTCGCAGCAGGGTTAACTAAAATCCCAGTTCGTTAACATTTTTGCGCTTTGACTGCGCAACCTTCAGGAAAAATTATGGAGCTGCTCTGCCCTGCCGGAAATCTCCCGGCGCTTAAGGCGGCCATCGAAAACGGCGCAGATGCTGTTTATATCGGGCTAAAAGATGATACTAATGCCCGTCACTTCGCCGGCCTTAACTTTACCGAGAAAAAATTGCAGGAAGCGGTGAGTTTTGTTCATCAACATCACCGCAAACTTCACATCGCAATTAACACTTTTGCGCATCCGGACGGTTACGCCCGTTGGCAGCGTGCCGTGGATATGGCGGCGCAGCTGGGTGCCGACGCGCTGATCCTCGCCGACCTCGCCATGCTGGAGTACGCCGCCGAGCGTTACCCTCATATTGAGCGTCATGTGTCAGTGCAGGCTTCGGCAACCAATGAAGAGGCGATTAACTTCTATCATCGCCATTTTGACGTTGCCCGCGTGGTGCTACCGCGCGTGTTGTCGATTCATCAGGTGAAACAACTGGCGCGGGTTACTCCTGTACCGCTGGAAGTGTTCGCTTTCGGCAGCCTGTGCATTATGTCGGAAGGGCGTTGCTATCTGTCGTCGTATCTGACGGGTGAGTCGCCCAACACTGTGGGTGCGTGTTCTCCGGCCCGTTTCGTGCGCTGGCAACAAACGCCGCAGGGGCTGGAATCCCGCCTGAACGAAGTGCTGATTGACCGTTATCAGGACGGCGAAAACGCAGGTTATCCGACGCTGTGTAAAGGGCGTTATCTGGTGGACGGCGAGCGCTATCACGCGCTGGAAGAACCAACCAGTCTCAATACCCTGGAACTGCTGCCGGAGTTAATGGCAGCGAATATTGCTTCGGTGAAAATTGAAGGCCGCCAGCGTAGCCCGGCGTATGTCAGCCAGGTGGCGAAAGTCTGGCGTCAGGCTATCGACCGTTGTAAGGCCGATCCGCAAAACTTCGTACCGCAAAGCGCGTGGATGGAGACGCTCGGGTCGATGTCCGAAGGCACGCAGACCACCCTTGGCGCGTATCACCGTAAATGGCAGTGAGAAAAGCAATGAAATATTCCTTAGGGCCGGTGCTGTGGTACTGGCCAAAAGAGACGCTGGAAGAATTTTATCAGCAGGCCGCAGCCAGCAGCGCCGACGTGATTTATCTTGGTGAAGCGGTATGCAGCAAGCGCCGGGCAACCAAAGTTGGCGACTGGCTGGAGATGGCAAAATCGCTCGCCGGAAGTGGCAAGCAGATTGTGCTCTCCACGCTGGCGCTTGTGCAGGCATCCTCCGAACTGGGCGAACTGAAACGCTATGTTGAGAACGGTGAGTTTCTGATTGAAGCCAGCGATCTCGGCGTGGTGAATATGTGCGCTGAGCGCAAACTGCCGTTCGTCGCCGGGCATGCGCTGAACTGCTACAACGCGGTGACGCTGAAAATATTGCTTAAACAGGGCATGATGCGCTGGTGTATGCCGGTGGAACTTTCCCGCGACTGGCTGGTGAATCTGCTTAATCAGTGCGATGAACTGGGCATTCGCAACCAGTTTGAAGTGGAAGTCTTGAGCTACGGTCATCTGCCACTGGCCTACTCCGCCCGCTGCTTTACCGCGCGTTCGGAAGACCGCCCGAAAGATGAGTGTGAAACCTGCTGCATTAAGTATCCCAACGGGCGCAACGTGCTATCGCAGGAAAACCAACAAGTGTTTGTGCTCAACGGCATTCAGACCATGAGCGGCTACGTTTACAACCTCGGTAACGAGCTGGCATCCATGCAGGGATTGGTTGATGTGGTCCGCCTGTCACCGCAGGGTACTGACACTTTCGCGATGCTCGACGCCTTCCGCGCTAATGAAAATGGCGCTGCGGCACTACCGTTGACGGCAAACAGCGACTGTAACGGCTACTGGCGGCGGCTGGCTGGGCTGGAGCTGCAAGCGTAAGTATATAGCTCACTTTGTTAACAACTTTAACTACTCTTTAATGCAGTATTAAAGATTAATCGGTAACAAAGTGAGCTGTTATGACTGATAAAACCATTGCGTTTTCGCTACTCGATCTGGCCCCCATTCCCGAAGGTTCTTCAGCACGAGAAGCGTTCTCCCACTCTCTCGACCTCGCCCGTCTGGCTGAAAAGCGCGGCTATCATCGCTACTGGCTGGCTGAACACCACAATATGACCGGCATTGCCAGTGCTGCAACGTCGGTATTGATTGGCTATCTGGCGGCGAATACCACCACGCTGCATCTGGGTTCCGGCGGCGTGATGTTGCCTAACCACTCACCGTTGGTCATTGCCGAACAGTTCGGCACGCTTAATACACTCTATCCGGGGCGAATCGATTTGGGGCTGGGTCGTGCACCGGGTAGCGATCAACGAACCATGATGGCGCTACGTCGTCATATGAGCGGCGATATTGATAATTTCCCCCGCGATGTCGCAGAACTGGTGGACTGGTTTGACGCCCGCGATCCCAATCCGCATGTGCGCCCAGTACCGGGCTATGGCGAGAAAATCCCGGTGTGGTTGCTAGGCTCCAGCCTTTACAGTGCACAACTGGCAGCGCAGCTTGGTCTGCCGTTCGCGTTTGCCTCACACTTCGCGCCGGATATGCTGTTCCAGGCGCTGCATCTTTATCGCAGCAACTTCAAACCATCGGCACGGCTGGAAAAACCGTACGCGATGGTGTGCATCAATATTATCGCTGCCGACAGCAACCGCGATGCCGAATTCCTGTTTACCTCGATGCAGCAAGCCTTTGTGAAGCTGCGCCGCGGCGAAACCGGGCAACTGCCGCCACCGATTCAAAATATGGATCAGTTCTGGTCGCCATCCGAGCAGTATGGCGTGCAGCAGGCACTGAGTATGTCGTTGGTAGGTGATAAAGCGAAAGTGCGTCATGGCTTGCAGTCGATCCTGCGCGAAACCGACGCTGATGAGATTATGGTTAACGGGCAGATTTTCGACCACCAGGCGCGGCTGCATTCGTTTGAGCTGGCGATGGATGTGAAGGAAGAGTTGTTGGGATAGTGTGTTTTAACGCGGGAAGCCTTATCCGAGCTGGCAACGCTGTCCTACGTAGGCCTGATAAGCGAAGCACATCAGGCATTGTGTAGGCAGCAGACATGTCGGATAAGGCACCGCTGATTACTGATACACCGGCAGCAAATTAAAGCTCGATAAAATATGGATCAATGCGTTACCAACGCCAAACACCAGAATCAGCACAATCATCGGTTTGCCGCCCCAGACGCGGAATTTCGGGCTGCCAAAGCGTTTACGTGATGCGCGGGCCAGCAACGCCGGAACTATTGCCGCCCAGATGGTAGCCGCTAAACCGGCATAACCAATGGCGTACAGGAATCCGTTCGGGAACAGCAGACCACCAACGACAGGCGGGGCAAAGGTCAGCAATGCTGTTTTCAAACGGCCCATAGCCGAGTCGTCGAAACCAAACAGATCTGCCAGATAGTCAAACAAACCCAGCGTTACGCCAAGGAACGAACTCGCTACCGCAAAGTTTGAGAACACGACCAGCAGAAGGTCCAGGCTACGGCTGTTCAGCACGCCGCTTAATGCCTGTACCAGCACATCAATATTGCCGCCCTTCTCGGCGATGCCGATAAACTCCGGACGAGGGATGTTACCCATCGTCGCCAGCAACCAGATGGTATACAGCGCCAGCGCCATCAGCGTACCGTACACCAGGCATTTCACGATGGTTTTCGGATCTTTGCCGTAATACTTCATCAGGCTCGGCACGTTACCGTGATAACCAAACGACGCCAGGCAGAACGGCAGGGTCATCAGCAAATACGGCGCATAAGACGCATTGCTTTCGGCGACGTTGAACAATGTCGCAGGCTGTACATGCCCCAGCAGACTGCCGAAGGTGAGGAAGAAGGTAATGACTTTCGCCCCCAGCACAATCGCCGTCATCCGGCTGACCGCTTTGGTGCTCAACCACACCACAAACGCCACCAACAGTGCAAAACCAAAACCCGCCGCGCGTGCCGGGACGTTCAGCGACATCTCCGCGAAGGTGTGATGCAGAATCGAACCACTGGCAGAAATATAGGCATAGGTCAGGATATAGAGCACAAAGGCAATGGAAATGCCGTTGACCACGTTCCAGCCTTTGCCCAGCAAATCTTTGGTGATGGTGTCAAAACTCGAACCGATCCGGTAATTCAGGTTAGCTTCCAGAATCATCAATCCGGAATGCAGCATGCAGAACCAAGTGAAGATCAGCGCCGCCATTGACCAGAAGAACCACGCACCGGACATGACCACTGGCAGAGAAAACATCCCTGCGCCAATAATGGTGCCGCCGATAATCACCACGCCGCCAAGCAGCGACGGTGACGTTTGGGTGGTGGTTAGTGTTGCCATGTGGGCTTCTCTCCAGTGAAAAATAGTGCGACTGCGTTGTTATGCATTGTACTGTACCAGTACACGAGTACAAAAGACAGAAAAAAAGCCCCGATTGTTAAAATCGGGGCTGTATATATTATTTTACAGATTGTGTTCGCTGTTCAGCGATGATTACGCATCACCACCGAAACGACGGCGACCGGTAGAGTCATCACGACGCGGTGCGCGGCCTTCACGACGTTCGCCGCTAAAACGACGACCATCACCACGACCACCTTCACGGCGTTCACCGCTGAAGTTACGACCGCCTTCACGACCACCTTCACGACGCTCGCCACTGAAACCACGACCACCGCCACGACGCTCACCACCAGTATGCGGCTGTGCATCGCCCAGTAACTGCATGTTCATCGGCTTGTTGAGAATGCGAGTGCGCGTAAAGTGTTGCAGCACTTCACCCGGCATACCTTTCGGCAGTTCGATGGTGGAGTGAGAAGCAAACAGCTTGATGTTACCGATGTAACGGCTGCTGATGTCGCCTTCGTTAGCAATCGCGCCAACGATATGACGAACTTCAACACCATCATCACGGCCCACTTCAATGCGGTACAGCTGCATATCGCCAACGTCACGACGTTCACGACGCGGACGATCTTCACGGTCGCCACGCGGGCCACGGTCGTTACGATCGCGCGGACCACGATCATCACGGTCACGGAATTCACGTTTCGGACGCATCGGCGCATCTGGCGGAACAATCAGAGTACGTTCACCCTGTGCCATTTTCAGCAGTGCGGCTGCCAGAGTTTCGAGATCCAGCTCTTCACCTTCTGCAGTCGGCTGAATTTTGCTCAGCAGTGCGCGGTATTGATCCAGATCGCTGCTTTCCAGCTGCTGCTGTACTTTAGCGGCGAATTTTTCCAGACGGCGTTTGCCCAGCAGTTCTGCGTTCGGCAGTTCTACTTCCGGAATAGTCAGCTTCATAGTACGTTCAATGTTGCGCAGCAGACGACGCTCGCGGTTCTCAACGAACAGCAGCGCGCGGCCAGCACGACCCGCACGACCGGTACGACCGATACGGTGAACGTAAGACTCAGAATCCATCGGGATATCGTAGTTAACCACCAGGCTGATACGCTCAACGTCCAGGCCACGGGCCGCAACGTCGGTCGCAATCAGGATGTCCAGACGACCATCTTTCAGGCGTTCCAGTGTCTGCTCACGCAGCGCTTGGTTCATGTCACCGTTCAGCGCGGCGCTGTTGTAGCCGTTACGCTCAAGAGCTTCAGCCACTTCCAGAGTCGCGTTTTTGGTACGAACGAAGATAATCGCCGCATCAAAATCTTCCGCTTCCAGGAAACGTACCAGTGCTTCGTTTTTACGCATGCCCCAGACAGTCCAGTAGCTCTGGCTGATGTCAGGACGGGTCGTTACGCTGGACTGAATGCGCACTTCCTGCGGCTCTTTCATAAAGCGGCGGGTAATGCGACGAATCGCTTCCGGCATGGTTGCAGAGAACAGAGCGGTCTGATGACCTTCCGGGATCTGCGCCATAATGGTTTCAACGTCTTCGATGAAGCCCATGCGCAGCATTTCGTCAGCTTCATCCAGAACCAGACCGCTCAGTTTAGAGAGGTCCAGAGTGCCACGTTTCAGGTGGTCCAGCAGACGGCCCGGAGTACCGACAACGATCTGCGGCCCCTGACGCAGGGCGCGTAATTGCACGTCATAACGCTGGCCGCCGTACAGGGCAACCACGTTTACGCCGCGCATGTGTTTAGAGAAATCCGTCATTGCTTCAGCAACCTGTACCGCCAGTTCGCGGGTCGGTGCCAGCACCAGAATCTGTGGTGCTTTCAGCTCAGGATCAAGATTCTGCAGCAGAGGTAAAGAGAATGCTGCAGTTTTTCCGCTCCCCGTCTGGGCCATACCCAGAACGTCGCGGCCATTCAGCAGATGTGGAATACACTCTGCCTGAATTGGAGATGGTTTTTCGTAACCCAGATCGTTAAGGGCTTCAAGGATAGGAGCCTTCAGGCCCAGATCTGCAAAAGTGGTTTCGAATTCAGCCATGTAGTACGTGTGCCTCAAAATTAATGGCGGCCAGTCTACATAACTCATCATGAAATTGATCAGCAATTTTCATTGAAAAGTGTGAACCGGCTCAAAGTAGGTGTATTAACGAACAACAACGCCCTCACCCGTTAAGGTGATGGCAATCAAATAAGATTACGGGCTGATGTGTACGTCAGCTATTGCTGGTCCGATTCTGCCAGGTCATCTTGGTCCTGGCCCAGGAGCGATAATTCCAACAATGCGTATCGGTGCTCAACAAAGTTATGAACGTTGTTGGCAACCGCCAGTTTGAACAGTGCCGTGGCGCTGTCCAAATCCCCCAGACTTAGGTAGTACTTACCTAAATAGAAGTTGGTTTCACTGAGATGCTCAGCGAGCGAGGTGTTATCCGTTGCGTCCGCCTTGAGCCTTTCCATTAACGTTTGTTCGCTAATGTTGCCCAGGTAGAACTCGACAATGTTCCATCCCCACTGTTCCTTGTCCGATTTTTCGAAGTGCTGTTTCAACACTTCTTTAGCCTGCTTCTCATCGAGCTTCTGCTCGGCGAGATAAAGCCACAGACTACGGAAAGGATCATTGGGATCGTCTTGATAAAACGCCAGCAGATCATCTTGCGCTAACTTGTCACGACCGCCGTAATATAATGCGATCCCGCGATTCAAGTGCGCGTAGTTGTAAGTTGGATCAAGCTCAAGTACAGAATCAAACGCTTCATAGGCAGCATCAAAATTGCCTGCCTGCGTTAAATATATGCCTAAGTAATTGAATACTTCAGGCATATCCGGTCGGATTGCCAGCGCTTGCGAAAAATCGTTACGCGCTAATGCCCTCAGACCGAGACTATCATACAACACTCCGCGCTCATATAAAAGCTGTGCGCGTTCGTCATCGGTTAAAGCCCGACTGGCAAGGATTTGTTCCATACGTGCCAGAATCACTTCCTGCTGTAAAGTCGGTTGCAATGGTACCGCGAGGACTTCACTTTTACGCCAGGAAGTATTACTGCATCCTGCAAGCGTAAGTGCTGTCGCAACGAAACACCAGCGCAAAAAAGGCTTCATTTCCCACTCCCGAAGACCACGGTTGAATGAACGTCCTGTTCCCGGTTGCTAACAAGGCGTCCTGCCCGGTTAAAAGCCCCCCGCCGCAGCGGAGGGCAAATGGCAACCTTACTCGCCCTGTTCAGCAGCCGGAGCTTCCGGTGCTGCAGCAGGTTGAGACTGCTCAGTCGCTTCTTTAATGCTCAGACGGATACGGCCCTGGCGATCAACTTCCAGAACTTTCACCGGTACTTCCTGACCCATCTGCAGGTAATCGGTCACTTTCTCAACGCGTTTGTCAGCGATTTGAGAGATGTGGACCAGACCTTCTTTACCGCCGCCGATGGCAACAAATGCGCCAAAGTCAACGATACGGGTCACTTTACCATTGTAGACGCGGCCCACTTCGATTTCTGCAGTGATCTCTTCGATACGACGAATAGCGTGTTTCGCTTTCTCGCCGTCGGTCGCTGCGATCTTCACAGTACCGTCATCTTCAATTTCGATGGTGGTGCCGGTTTCTTCGGTCAGAGCACGGATTACAGAACCGCCTTTACCGATAACATCTTTGATCTTGTCCGGGTTGATCTTGATGGTATGGATACGCGGTGCGAACTCAGAGATATCGCCACGCGGCGCGTTGATCGCCTGTTCCATTACACCCAGGATGTGCAGACGCGCACCTTTAGCCTGGTTCAGCGCAACCTGCATGATCTCTTTGGTGATACCTTCAATTTTGATATCCATCTGCAATGCAGAGATACCGTCGCGGGAACCCGCAACTTTGAAGTCCATATCACCCAGGTGATCTTCGTCACCCAAAATGTCAGACAGTACAACGTAGTTGTCGCCTTCTTTCACCAGACCCATTGCGATACCCGCAACGGCGGCTTTGATCGGCACACCTGCGTCCATCAGCGCCAGAGACGCGCCGCACACGGAAGCCATAGAAGAGGAACCGTTGGATTCGGTGATTTCAGACACAACACGTACGGTGTACGGGAATTTGTCCATATCCGGCATTACTGCCAGCACGCCGCGCTTCGCCAGACGACCGTGGCCAATTTCACGACGCTTCGGAGAACCGACCATGCCGGTTTCGCCTACGGAGTACGGAGGGAAGTTGTAGTGGAACAGGAAGGTGTCAGTACGTTCGCCCATCAGTTCATCAAGAACTTGCGCGTCACGTGCAGTACCCAGCGTTGCGGTAACCAGCGCCTGCGTTTCACCACGGGTGAACAGCGCAGAACCGTGAGTACGCGGCAGCACGCCAGTACGCACATCCAGACCACGGATCATATCTTTTTCACGACCGTCGATACGCGGTTCGCCTGCCAGTACGCGGCTACGAACAACATTTTTCTCGATAGCGTGCAGAATTTCACCCAGTTCGTTTTCGTCCAGGGTTTCATCTTCAGCAAGCAGCGTAGCGATGGTTTCAGATTTGATGACATCAACCTGCGCATAACGCTCTTGTTTGTCGGTGATGCGGTAAGCATCGCTCAGACGAGCTTCAGCCAGTGCAGCAACGCGCGCGTTCAGCGCTTCGTTTACCGGCTCCGGCTGCCAGTCCCAACGCGGTTTACCGGCTTCTTTCACCAGTTCATTGATGTTCTGAATAACAACCTGCTGTTGTTCATGACCGAACACTACTGCGCCCAGCATCTGGTCTTCGCTCAGCAGTTCAGCTTCAGATTCAACCATCAGTACAGCGGCTTCAGTACCCGCAACAACCAGATCCAGTTTGCTCTCTTTCAGCTCGTCCTGAGTCGGGTTCAGTACATACTGGTCATTGATGTAACCTACGCGGGCAGCACCAATCGGACCATTGAACGGAATACCAGACAGAGACAGTGCTGCGGAAGCACCAATCATCGCGACGATATCTGGGTTAACCTGCGGGTTAACAGAAACCACGGTGGCGATAACCTGAACTTCGTTGACGAAGCCTTCCGGGAACAGCGGGCGAATCGGGCGGTCAATCAGACGCGCGATCAGGGTTTCGCCTTCGCTTGGGCGGCCTTCACGACGGAAGAAGCTACCCGGGATACGACCAGCAGCGTAGGTACGCTCCTGATAGTTAACGGTCAGTGGGAAGAAGTCCTGACCTGGTTTGGCTTTTTTCTGGCCGACAACGGTAACAAATACCGCGGTGTCATCCATGCTAACCATAACAGCGGCAGTGGCTTGACGCGCCATCATGCCGGTTTCCAGAGTCACGGTGTGTTGGCCGTACTGGAATTTACGAACGATCGGATTAAGCAATGTAATACCCTTTTCTTTCTTAGACAGCACCTTACGGTACTGGTGTTAATACCCGATCTTCTGCGCATCCTCGCGACTAATGACAACCCTAACCCAGCCAAATGTGGGTAAAGCCTCTCATTAGCCGCGCGAACCTCTGCAACGGAAGATCATTCATAGCAACAATACATTAGTTTCCAGTGAATTGCTGCCGTCAGTTTGAAAAAAGGGGCCACTCAGGCCCCTTTTCTGAAACTCGCAAGAATTAGCGACGCAGACCCAGGCGCTCGATGAGCTGGGTGTAACGTGCTACGTCTTTACGTTTCAGGTAGTCGAGCAGTTTACGACGCTGAGAAACCATGCGCAGCAGACCACGACGGCTGTGGTGATCTTTTTTGTGCTCTGCAAAGTGGCCCTGCAGGTGGTTGATCTGTGCAGTCAGCAGTGCTACCTGAACTTCGGTAGAACCGGTGTCGTTTTCACCACGACCAAACTCAGAAACGATTTTAGCTGTTGCTTCAGTACTTAGAGACATTTTAAAACTCCAAAGTATATAGAATGAAAGGACGCCGATCTCTAATTCAGCGATCCCAGTGTACGTTACGCAAAGTGTTAAATATTTTACGCGACGTTAAGCGGCAGTATTCTACTCGTAGCGACCTGTTATCGCAAGACGGTTAACATTACGCCGGATATTCAACCACCAGGCGACGAGGCGCTACGCGGCCTTCATCGTCAATTTCACCCATACCGATAAACTTGCCATTCTCACCTTCTGTAACACGAACCAGTCCTTCCAGCGGCGCACCAGATGTACGAACTGGGTTACCATTTTTGAAGTAAACAGAAGACGTTAACGGAAGATTCACCACCGGATAGTCCGAAGCTGGACTGTCCATTGGCATCAGTAATGGATCAAGTAACTCCGCAGCCGGAATATCCTGCTGTTCAGCTTGCTCAACAAGTTCACGCAGGTGCTCCAGGGTCACCATCCGTTCAACCGGATATTTACTTACCGCCAGACGGCGCAGGTAAATAACATGCGCGCCACAGCCGAGTTTCTCACCCAGGTCGTCAACGATAGTGCGGATATAAGTGCCTTTTGAGCAGTGAATTTCCAGCTCCAGCTCATTGCCTTCATGGCGAATAAACAGCAATTCATAAACGGTAATCGGGCGCGCTTCACGTGGAACTTCAATGCCCTGACGCGCGTATTCGTACAGTTTTTTGCCCTGATATTTCAGTGCTGAATACATCGAAGGGATCTGTTCGATATCGCCACGGAAAGTATCCAGCGCCGCCGCCAGTTGCTCTGCGCTAAAGGTTACCGGACGCTCCTCAACGATTTGTCCATCGGCGTCAGAAGTATCGGTACGCTGTCCAAGACGCGCAATCACCCGATAGCGTTTGTCGGAGTCCAGCAGATACTGGGAAAACTTCGTCGCTTCCCCGAGGCAAATCGGCAACATGCCAGTTGCCAGCGGGTCCAGCGCACCGGTGTGTCCGGCACGGTTGGCGTTATATATACGTTTCACTTTTTGCAGCGCATCGTTGCTGGACATCCCCTGCGGTTTATCCAGCAACAAAACGCCGTTAATGTCGCGACCGCGACGACGAGGACGACTCATTAGTCCTCCTTGCTGTCGTCCGGGTTAACACGACGCTCTTCGTCATGTTTGACCACGCTGGTCACCAGGTTTGACATACGCATCCCTTCAACCAGTGAGTTGTCGTAGAAGAAGGTCAGTTCCGGCACGATACGCAGACGCATCGCTTTACCCAGCAGGCTGCGGATGAAACCAGAAGCTTCCTGCAACGCTTTGATGCCCGCTTTAACCGCGTCTTCATCTTTGTCGTTGAGGAACGTCACATATACTTTGGCATACGCCAGGTCACGAGACATTTCGACACCGGAAACGGTGGTCATCATGCCCAGACGAGGATCTTTAATTTCACGCTGCAGGATGAG
The DNA here is from genome assembly GCF_963883145.1 of Escherichia sp. E4385. NCBI lineage: Bacteria > Pseudomonadati > Pseudomonadota > Gammaproteobacteria > Enterobacterales > Enterobacteriaceae > Escherichia > Escherichia sp. E4385. Next base: position 103,313 of record NZ_CAWOOJ010000008.1, on the reverse strand, counting down.
AGCGATCTCTTTTTGCATTTCCTGCGCTACGCGCTGCGGGCGACCAAATTCTTTCGCCATAATAAATTCTCCTGACAAAAAAGGGGCTGTTAGCCCCTTTTTAAAATTAATTTCAGGTGGAAGGGCTGTTCACATAGGCCTGATAAGACGCGCCAGCGTCGCATCAGGCAATCCATGCCGGATGCGGCGTAAACGCCTTATCCCGCATGGAACCCTAAAAACCTTAAGCGATGGTACGTTGGATCTCGATGATTTCGAATACTTCGATCACATCGCCAGTGCGGACGTCGTTGTAGTTCTTAACGCCGATACCACATTCCATACCGTTACGGACTTCGTTAACGTCATCTTTGAAGCGGCGCAGGGACTCCAGCTCGCCTTCGTAGATAACAACGTTGTCGCGCAGAACGCGGATCGGGTTGTGACGTTTAACCACACCTTCGGTAACCATACAGCCTGCGATGGCACCAAATTTCGGCGATTTGAACACGTCACGAACTTCCGCCAGACCGATAATCTGCTGTTTCAGTTCAGGAGACAGCATACCGCTCATCGCCGCTTTCACTTCGTCGATCAGGTTATAGATGACGGAGTAGTAACGCAGATCCAGGCTTTCCGCTTCAATCACTTTACGTGCAGAGGCATCAGCACGAACGTTAAAGCCAACCAGGATGGCGTTGGACGCCGCAGCCAGGGTGGCGTCGGTTTCGGTGATACCACCTACACCAGAACCGATGATCTTCACTTTAACTTCGTCAGTAGACAGTTTCAGCAAGGAGTCGGAGATCGCTTCCACAGAACCCTGTACGTCTGCCTTCAGGACGATATTCACTTCGTGAACTTCGCCTTCGGTCATGTTGGCGAACATGTTCTCGAGTTTAGATTTCTGCTGACGAGCCAGTTTAACTTCGCGGAATTTGCCCTGACGGTACAGTGCAACTTCACGTGCTTTCTTCTCGTCACGTACAACGGTAACTTCATCACCCGCAGCCGGAACACCGGACAAGCCGAGGATTTCCACCGGAATGGACGGACCCGCTTCCAGCACTTCCTGACCCAGTTCGTTACGCATCGCACGAACACGCCCGTATTCGAAGCCACACAGAACGATATCGCCCTTATGCAGAGTACCTTCGCGTACCAGTACAGTAGCAACCGGACCACGACCTTTATCGAGGAAGGATTCGATAACCGCACCGCTCGCCATCCCGTTACGTACGGCTTTCAGTTCCAGGACTTCAGCCTGCAGCAGGATAGCATCCAGCAGTTCATCAATACCGGTACCCGCTTTTGCAGATACGTGTACGAACTGGCTTTCGCCGCCCCACTCTTCTGGCAGGATGCCGTACTGAGAGAGTTCGTTCTTAACGCGATCCGGATCGGCTTCTGGCTTATCGATTTTGTTCACAGCAACCACCACCGGAACACCCGCCGCTTTCGCGTGCTGGATAGCTTCGATGGTCTGCGGCATTACGCCGTCGTCTGCAGCAACAACCAGGACTACGATGTCCGTTGCCTGCGCACCACGTGCACGCATTGAAGTAAACGCGGCGTGCCCCGGGGTGTCCAGGAAGGTGATCATGCCGTTTTCAGTTTCAACGTGGTATGCACCAATGTGCTGGGTAATGCCGCCCGCTTCGCCAGAGGCCACTTTCGTTGAACGAATGTAGTCCAGCAGAGAGGTTTTACCGTGGTCAACGTGACCCATGATGGTCACCACCGGCGCGCGCGGTTCAGCCGCAGCACCCGTGTCACGGTCGCTCATTACCGCCTCTTCCAGCTCGTTTTCACGACGCAGGATAACTTTGTGGCCCATCTCTTCAGCAACCAGCTGTGCGGTTTCCTGATCGATAACCTGGTTGATGGTTGCCATTGCGCCCAGTTTCATCATCGCTTTGATGACCTGAGAGCCTTTAACCGCCATCTTGTTAGCCAGTTCACCAACGGTGATGGTTTCGCCAATCACTACATCACGGTTAACGGCCTGAGCAGGCTTCTGGAAGCCCTGCTGCAGCGAAGAACCTTTACGTTTTCCGCCTTTGCCGCCACGTACCGCTGCACGCGCTTCTTCGCGATCAGCTTTTGATTCAGCGTGTTTATTGCCTTTCTTCGGACGCGCTGCTTTCGCGTTACGACCACGGCCACGGCCGCCTTCGACTTCACGATCGCTTTCGTCTTCTGCCTGACGGGCATGTTGAGAGGTAGTAACGTGATAATCGCTGGAATCTTCAGTTGGTTCCGCGTTATCAGTCCATTTATTTTCTTCCGCCATACGACGTGCTTCTTCAGCAACGCGACGTGCTTCTTCTTCGAGTTTACGACGCGCTTCTTCTTCAGCTTTACGCTTGAGCTCTGCAGCTTCCTGCTCACGGCGGGCTTTTTCAGCCTGGGCGGTTTTAGTCATATCGTCTTGTTGATTGCTCACTTTGTCTTTTTCCGCAGCTTCACGTTTCGCTTGTTCAGCGGCTTCACGTTTAGCTTGTTCTGCGGCCTCACGTTCAGCTTTTTGTTGCGCCTCGCGTTTGGCCGATTCTTCTGCCTCACGACGGGCTTGCTCTTCCGCTTCACGCTGCGCTTGCTCTTCCGCCGCAAGGCGCTCGGCCTCTTGCGGGTCACGTTTCACAAAGGTGCGTTTCTTGCGGACTTCGATTTGTACCGATTTGCTTTTTCCACCGGTACCAGGAATGTTAAGGGTGCTGCGTGTTTTACGCTGCAGCGTTAATTTGTCCGGACCTGAATTTTTCTGGTTCAGGTGGTCAATTAAAGCCTGTTTCTCTTGTGCGGACACAGAGTCGTCAGCAGACTTCCGGATACCTGCATCAGCAAATTGCTGTACCAGGCGTTCCACGGAGGTCTGTCGCTCTGCGGCCAGCGTTTTAATCGTTACATCTGTCATGCTGTTCCTTCCTGCTACAGTTTATTACGCTTCGTCACCGAACCAGCAAATATTACGGGCAGCCATAATCAGTGCTCCGGCTTTTTCGTCGGTCAACCCTTCGATATCAGCCAGATCATCAATGCCCTGTTCGGCGAGATCTTCCAGCGTACAAACGCCACGGGCGGCCAGTTTGAATGCCAAATCACGATCTATCCCTTCAAGGTTCAGCAGATCGTCAGCCGGTTTGTTATCACCGAGGCTTTCTTCCTGGGCCTGTGCAATGGTGGCCAGTGCATTTTTAGCACGCTCACGCAGTGCTTCAACGGTCGGCTCATCAAGGCCTTCGATTTCCAACAGCTCTTTCATCGGCACATAGGCCAGTTCTTCCAACGTTGAGAAACCTTCTTCTACCAGGACAGTCGCGAAGTCTTCGTCAATGTCGAGATAACGGGTGAAGGTGTCAATCGCTGCATGCGCTTCCGCCTGATGCTTAGCCTGCAGGTCGTCAACGGTCATCACGTTGAGTTCCCAACCGCTGAGCTGCGAAGCCAGACGCACGTTCTGACCGTTACGGCCAATCGCCTGCGCCAGGTTACCGGCTTCAACGGCGATATCCATGGTGTGTTTATCTTCATCCACCACGATAGAAGCAACGTCTGCCGGTGCCATCGCATTAATCACGAACTGCGCCGGATTATCATCCCACAGAACGATATCGATACGCTCGCCGCCCAGTTCAGTAGAAACCGCCTGAACACGCGCGCCACGCATACCTACGCAAGCACCTACCGGATCGATACGTTTATCGTTGGTTTTCACCGCGATTTTCGCACGAGAACCCGGGTCGCGAGCCGCTGCTTTAATTTCAATCACTTCTTCGCCGATTTCTGGCACTTCAATGCGGAACAGTTCGATCAGCATTTCCGGCTTGGAACGGGTAACGAACAGTTGCGCGCCACGCGCTTCCGGGCGAACGGAATAAAGCACGCCACGAACGCGGTCGCCAGGGCGGAAGTTTTCACGCGGCAGCATATCTTCGCGCAGGATCACGGCTTCAGCGTTGTTGCCCAGATCCAGAGAGATGTTGTCGCGGTTTACTTTTTTCACCACGCCGGTGATGATTTCACCTTCGTGTTCACGGAACTGATCAACCACCATCGCACGTTCGGCTTCACGCACTTTCTGCACGATAACCTGTTTTGCCGTCTGGGTGGTGATACGGTCAAAGGTAACAGACTCAATCTGATCTTCAACGTAATCGCCCAGGTTCAGGCTTTCATCTTCATAACGTGCGGCTTCAAGGGTGATTTCCTTGGTCGGCTGGGTGACTTCATCAACAACTAACCAGCGACGGAAGGTGTCAAAATCACCGCTTTTGCGATCGATCTGTACGCGGACGTCGATCTCTTGTTCATATTTTTTCTTTGTTGCTGTCGCCAGCGCGCTTTCCAATGCTTCGAAAATCTTCTCGCGAGGTAGCGCCTTTTCATTGGATACGGCTTCAACTACAGCCAAAATTTCTTTGTTCATCGCGGGCTTTTCACCTCATCCAGACTATTAAAAGTGGGGAACCAGGTTCGCCTTCTGGATATTACTCAGCGCGAACACTTCATCTTTACCTTCGACGGTAACTGTGATCATTTCACCGTCTACCGCTTTGATAACGCCCTGCCATTTACGACGGTTTTGTACCGCCATACGGAGAACCAGAGTCACCTCTTCTCCGACAAAACGGGCGTAGTGTTCAGCCGTGAACAGTGGGCGATCGAGACCCGGTGAGGAGACTTCCAGGTTATAAGCAACGGTGATGGGATCTTCAACATCCAGCACAGCACTTACCTGGTGGCTCACATCAGCACAATCATCAACATTGATGCCATCTTCACTATCAATATAGATGCGCAGTGTGGATGTGCGACCGCGAATAAACTCGATGCCAACCAGCTCAAAACCCAGGGCCTCAACTGGCGCAGTAATCATCTCTGTTAATTTTTGCTCTAATGTGGACAAGCCCACCCCCAAGACATAAAAAAAGGGCCTAAAGCCCAGTTATTCTGTAGTCAGATAACAAAAAACCCCGATAAATCGGGGCTTTATATAACTGAACCCTATAACCGCAACTGCGGTCTGGAGCACTTTCCAGAAGGATTTTTTCAAATCCCACTACGAAGGCCGAAGTCTTCACAGTATATTTGAAAAAGAACTCTAAGGGAAAGTGGTTGCGGGGGCCGGATTTGAACCGACGACCTTCGGGTTATGAGCCCGACGAGCTACCAGGCTGCTCCACCCCGCGCCTGAAACGTGGCAAATTCTACTCGTTTTGGGTAAAAAATGCAAATACTGCTGGGATTTGGTGTACCGAGACGGGACGTAAAATCTGCAGGCATTATAGTGATCCATGCCACATTTTGTCAACATTTATTGCTAATCACATGAATGAATATCCAGTTCACTTTCATTTGTTGAATACTTTTGTCTTCTCCTGCTCTCCCTTAAGCGCATTATTTTACAAAAAACACACTAAACTCTTCCTGTCTCCGATAAAAGATGATTAAATGAAAACTCATTTATTTTGCATAAAAATTCAGTTAGAGCGGAAATCCAGGCTCATCATCAGTTAATTAAGCAGGGTGTTATTTTATGACGACGATTCTCAAGCATCTCCCGGTAGGTCAACGTATTGGTATCGCTTTTTCTGGCGGTCTGGACACCAGTGCCGCACTGCTGTGGATGCGAAAAAAGGGAGCGGTTCCTTATGCATATACTGCAAACCTGGGCCAGCCAGACGAAGAGGATTATGATGCGATCCCTCGTCGTGCCATGGAATACGGCGCGGAGAACGCTCGTCTGATCGACTGCCGCAAGCAGTTGGTCGCCGAAGGTATTGCCGCTATTCAGTGTGGCGCTTTCCATAACACTACTGGCGGCCTGACCTATTTCAACACGACGCCGCTGGGCCGCGCCGTGACCGGCACCATGCTGGTTGCTGCCATGAAAGAAGATGGCGTGAATATCTGGGGTGACGGCAGCACCTATAAAGGAAACGATATCGAACGTTTCTATCGTTACGGTCTGCTGACCAATGCTGAACTGCAGATTTACAAACCGTGGCTTGATACTGACTTTATTGATGAACTGGGCGGCCGTCATGAAATGTCTGAATTTATGATTGCCTGCGGTTTCGACTACAAAATGTCTGTCGAAAAAGCCTACTCCACGGACTCCAACATGCTTGGTGCAACGCATGAAGCGAAGGATCTGGAATACCTCAACTCCAGCGTCAAAATCGTCAACCCGATTATGGGCGTGAAGTTCTGGGATGAGAGCGTGAAGATCCCGGCAGAAGAAGTCACAGTACGCTTTGAGCAAGGTCATCCAGTGGCGCTGAACGGTAAAACCTTTAGCGACGACGTAGAAATGATGCTGGAAGCTAACCGTATCGGCGGTCGTCACGGCCTGGGCATGAGCGACCAGATTGAAAACCGTATCATCGAAGCGAAAAGCCGTGGTATTTACGAGGCTCCGGGGATGGCACTGCTACATATCGCTTATGAACGTCTGTTGACCGGTATTCACAACGAAGACACCATTGAGCAGTATCATGCACATGGTCGTCAGTTGGGCCGTCTGCTGTACCAGGGGCGTTGGTTTGACTCCCAGGCGCTGATGCTGCGGGACTCTCTGCAACGCTGGGTTGCCAGCCAGATCACTGGTGAAGTGACGCTGGAACTGCGTCGCGGGAACGACTACTCGATCCTCAATACCGTCTCTGACAACCTGACCTATAAAGCAGAGCGTTTGACCATGGAGAAAGGCGACTCTATGTTTACGGCTGAAGATCGTATTGGTCAACTGACCATGCGTAACCTGGATATTACCGATACCCGCGAGAAGCTGTTCGGTTATGCCAAAACTGGACTGCTCTCCTCCTCCGCCTCTTCGGGCGTGCCGCAGGTGGAGAATCTGGAAAATAAAGTTAAGTAATCTCAGAGCTTTCATGCTAAAGGCCGCCGATGCGGCCTTTTTTACGACCAATATAATGTGATCGCGCATAACGATTTAGATGTCTGTTCCAGCAAAGCTGGCCAATGTCATGAGTTGATTAATATCGCTTGTCGCATGCAAAACTGAAGCTGAACGAACTATTGCGCCGATTCGTTTGACGTTCGAAAGACTACGGAAATTGGTCAAGTTGATGACATTCAGGACGGGTCATTAAAACGAAAAAAGACGCTTTTCAGCGTCTCTTTTCTGGAATTTGGTACCGAGGACGGGACTTGAACCCGTAAGCCCTATTGGGCACTACCACCTCAAGGTAGCGTGTCTACCAATTCCACCACCTCGGCACGGATACTACTTTTTAGTTCGGGATATCGCTGGTCGGCTTAGCCGGAGCAGCTGGCTGAGTTTGTTCGGTTTTCGCCGGCGCACTCAGGTTTTCCCATTCGCTACCTTTATTGGTTTTGTTGCTGTTGATGTTACCCAGCACCAGACTGATGATGAAGAATAACGTTGCCAGCAGCGCCGTCATGCGGGTCATGAAGTTACCAGAACCACTTGAACCAAACAGCGTAGCGGAAGCGCCTGCTCCGAAGGAGGCTCCCATATCAGCGCCTTTACCTTGCTGCAGCATGATCAGACCTACAAGACCAATTGCTACAATAAGGAAAACTACTAAAAGAGCTTCGTACATAATCAACCTGTTCCTTGCGGAGTTGCCGCGTACCAGTGCTTCAACCAATAAAGCGGGAGTTTTTAATCTTTCCCACTGAAGCGGGTGTGAATACTAACCAAAGCGAATGACCTTCGCAAGGGCAATTTTATCGCATTGTATCAACTGCGGAAAAAAACAGCAAAACCGATGTGCTTAAGAAGAACAAAGGCGACAAGCGCCGCCTTTTTAGCCAGTTAGCAATCGAATCAAACGGCTTTTACCGCGTCAGCGATGCGATGCGCAAATTCGGTTACCTGCGCTTCGTCTTCACCTTCTACCATCACGCGAATTAACGGCTCGGTGCCAGATTTACGCAGCAACACGCGTCCACGGTTGCCCAGTGCAGCTTCAACCTCTGCGGTCACGGCTTTAACTGACTCATGCTCAAGCGGATCGCCGCTACCTGCGGTGTAACGCACATTAACCAGAATCTGCGGGAACATTTTCATGCCGCTGCAAAGGTCGTGCAGGCTCATATGGTTACGCGCCATCGCCGCCAGCACCTGCAAACCAGCAACGATGCCGTCACCGGTAGTGGTTTTATCCAGCAGGATCACATGACCGGAGTTCTCGGCACCGATGCGCCAGCCTTTCTCCTGCATTTTTTCCAGTACGTAGCGGTCGCCCACTTTCGCACGAGCAAATGGAATACCTAACTGTTTCAGCGCCAGTTCCAGCCCCATGTTGCTCATCAATGTACCCACCGCGCCACCACGCAGCTGGCCCTGACGAAGACCTTCACGCGCGATGATATACATGATCTGATCGCCATCGACTTTATTGCCTTCATGGTCAACCATAATCACGCGGTCGCCGTCACCGTCAAAGGCGATACCGAGATCTGCTTTTTCAGCCAGTACGCGCGCCTGTAACGCACGAACATCAGTTGCGCCCACTTCGGCATTGATGTTTACGCCGTTCGGCTCACAACCGATAGCGATAACGTTCGCCCCCAGTTCACGCAGCACGTTCGGCGCGATGTGATAAGTCGCACCGTTTGCGCAATCCACCACAATCTTCAGTTCACTGAGGCTAAGTTCGTTCGGGAACGTGGCTTTGCAAAACTCGATATAGCGGCCCGCAGCATCAACGATACGGCTGGCTTTACCCAGTTCTGCCGAATCAACGCAGCTGATCTCTTTTTCCATTTCAGCTTCAATGGCTTCTTCAACTGCATCCGGCAGCTTGGTGCCGTCAATAGAAAAGAATTTGATCCCGTTATCATAGAATGGGTTATGTGATGCAGAAATTACAATCCCAGCTTCGGCGCGGAAGGTACGCGTCAGATAAGCCACGGCCGGTGTTGGCATTGGACCGGTAAAGAGCGCGGAAAGACCGGCAGCCGCCAGACCCGCTTCCAGCGCCGACTCCAGCATATAGCCAGAAATACGGGTGTCTTTACCAATAATAATCTTACGGGAGCCGTGGCGCGCCAGCACTTTACCCGCAGCCCACCCCAGCTTAAGCACAAAATCAGGCGTGATCGGCGCATCCCCAACACGACCACGAATCCCATCGGTACCGAAATATTTACGATTACTCATAGCGTTTGTTTTCCTTTGCAGACAGAGTGGCTTCCACCACTCGCATCGCTTCTACGGTTTCTTTGACGTCATGAACACGAATAATGTGCGCGCCTTGCATTGCGGCAATGACCGCACAGGCCAGACTACCGCTCAGGCGCTCGGACGGCCCCACGTTCAACAGCTGTCCAATCATCGATTTTCGTGACATACCCACCAACAGCGGCAGGTTGAAATGATGAAATTCAGCCAGACGCGCCAGTAATGCATAGTTGTGATGGAGATTTTTACCGAAACCGAATCCGGGGTCGAGCAACAATTTCTCTTTTGCGATACCAGCCTGTTCGCAGCGTGCTATTTGCTCAACAAAGTAGCGATTTACCTCGGCAAAGACATCGTCATACTTTGGTGCTTCCTGCATGGTCTTTGGGTTTCCCTGCATATGCATCAGGCAAACTGGCAAACCAGTTTCAGCAGCAGCTTCCAGGGCGCCGGGTTCGGAAAGGGAGCGGATATCATTAATGATGTGAGCGCCTGCTTTCGCTGACTCACGGATCACTTCTGGTTTGGATGTATCCACTGAGATCCAGACTTCAAAGCGTTGCGCAATTGCCTCAACCACAGGAATAACACGTTGCAACTCTTCTTCAACGCTCACTTCCGCAGCCCCTGGACGTGTGGACTCGCCGCCAACGTCAATGATCGTTGCGCCAGCATTGATCATCAGATTCGCATGTTTCACCGCATCAATCAGCGAATTATGCGTGCCGCCATCGGAGAAAGAATCAGGCGTGACGTTGAGGATCCCCATTACGTGAGGATGGCTAAGGTCCAGTGAAGTGCCCTGGGCAAAGAGTTTCATGGTGTTATCCCTGGTATGAATTGATAAGAAAAAACCCCGGAGCACGCCCCGGGGTTTTCGGTACAAATACAGTCATCTGATGCGGGAACTTACTTGTCGCCTAACTGCTCTGACATGGTGTTACCCGGGTTCGGCGTACGCGGTTCATCAACCGGACGCGGAGCCTTTGGGCTACCATTGTCGCCAGAATTGTTAGAAGCGCCAGGTTCTTCCCAGCCCGCTGGCGGACGTACATCTCGACGTGCCATCAGGTCGTCAATCTGCGGTGCATCGATGGTTTCATATTTCATGAGCGCATCTTTCATTGCATGCAGAATATCCAGGTTGTCGTTCAACAACTGACGCGCACGATTGTAGTTACGCTCAATCAGTAACTTCACTTCCTGGTCGATGATACGCGCAGTTTCATCGGACATATGTTTCGCTTTCGCCACGCTACGACCGAGGAACACTTCACCCTCTTCTTCCGCGTACAGCAGCGGACCAAGTTTTTCGGAGAAGCCCCACTGAGTCACCATGTTACGTGCCAGGTTGGTCGCAACTTTAATATCGTTGGACGCACCGGTAGAAACATGTTCCGGCCCGTAGATGATCTCTTCTGCCAGACGACCACCGTACAGCGTAGAAATCTGGCTTTCCAGTTTCTGACGGCTGGCGCTGATTGCGTCGCCCTCAGGCAAGAAGAAAGTCACACCCAACGCACGTCCGCGCGGGATAATCGTCACTTTGTGCACCGGATCGTGTTCCGGCACCAGGCGACCGATAATCGCATGGCCTGCTTCGTGGTATGCAGTCGATTCTTTCTGCGCTTCCGTCATCACCATGGAGCGACGTTCCGCACCCATCATGATTTTGTCTTTCGCTTTTTCGAACTCAACCATCGACACAACGCGTTTGTTGCCACGAGCAGCGAACAGTGCCGCTTCGTTCACCAGGTTCGCCAGATCAGCACCGGAGAAACCAGGAGTACCACGGGCAATGATTGCCGCGTCGATATCGGGTGCCAATGGTACGCGACGCATGTGAACTTTCAGGATCTGCTCACGACCGCGAACATCTGGTAAGCCAACCACAACCTGACGGTCGAAACGGCCAGGACGCAGCAGCGCCGGGTCCAGAACGTCCGGACGGTTAGTCGCGGCGATAACGATGATACCTTCGTTACCTTCGAAGCCATCCATCTCAACCAGCATCTGGTTCAGAGTCTGTTCACGTTCATCGTGACCACCGCCCAGGCCTGCGCCACGTTGGCGGCCGACGGCGTCGATTTCATCGATAAAGATGATACACGGTGCCGCTTTCTTCGCCTGTTCGAACATGTCACGAACACGGGATGCACCCACACCGACGAACATTTCTACGAAGTCAGAACCGGAGATAGTAAAGAACGGAACTTTCGCTTCGCCTGCAATCGCTTTCGCCAGCAGCGTTTTACCGGTACCCGGAGGACCGACCATCAGGACGCCTTTCGGGATCTTACCGCCGAGTTTCTGGAAGCGGCTTGGCTCGCGCAGATACTCAACCAGTTCAGCAACTTCTTCTTTTGCTTCGTCGCAGCCCGCAACGTCAGCAAAGGTCGTTTTGATCTGATCTTCCGTCAGCATGCGCGCTTTGCTCTTACCGAACGACATGGCACCTTTACCACCGCCGCCCTGCATTTGACGCATAAAGAAGATCCAGACACCAATCAGCAACAGCATCGGGAACCAGGAGATGAAGATAGAAGCCAGCAGGCTTGGCTCTTCAGGCGGTTCACCGACAACCTTGACGTTCTTGGTCAGCAGGTTATCCAGTAACTTCGGATCCTGAACCGGAATGTAAGTGGTATAACGGTTACTATCTTTCTTGGTAACGTTGATTTCACGTCCGTTGATACGCGCTTCACGAACCTGGTCGTTATTGACCTCTTGTAGGAAGGTAGAGTAATCCACCTTACGTCCATTAGACTCGCTGGGCCCAAAGCTCTGGAATACTGACATCAGCACAACGGCAATGACCAGCCAGAGTATTAGGTTTTTCGCCATGTCACTCAAGGGATTAACCTCTTATTACAACTGTGTTAAAAACAGCGTCAGGATACTCTATATCCAGCATCTTTCAAACTTTCGTCTGAAATCTCCCGGTTAGGGTTTACGCCCGGTCGCTACAATATACACTTCCCGCGAACGTGCACGAGAAGAGTCCGGCTTACGAACTTTGACCTTCGTAAACAGGGAGCGAATTTCCCTTAGATACTCATCGAAACCTTCGCCCTGGAACACCTTCACTACAAAACTGCCACCTGGCGCTAATACATCACGACACATTTCTAGCGCCAGTTCCACCAGATACATGGCACGGGGGATATCCACCGCCGGTGTTCCGCTCATGTTTGGTGCCATATCGGACATGACAACCTGGACTTTGCTGTCGCCTACGCGCTCCAGCAGTGCTTTCATCACCAGTTCATCACGAAAATCGCCCTGAAGAAAGTCCACACCAACGATAGGATCCATAGGTAAAAGATCGCAAGCGATGATACGGCCTTTGCCGCCAATTTGGGTGACCACATATTGTGACCAACCACCTGGCGCAGCACCAAGGTCGACAACCGTCATTCCCGGTTTAAAGAGTTTGTCACTTTGCTGTATTTCATCAAGTTTAAACCAGGCACGGGAACGTAACCCCTTTTTCTGTGCCTGTTGAACATATTTATCGCTAAAGTGTTCCTGAAGCCAGCGACTGGAGCTGGCAGAACGCTTCTTACCTGTCATTTAACTTTCCCATTGGGATAACTCATCGTAACCAATTGCGTAAATTTTTACGCGCCTATTTGGCGATATATGGGAGATGGCGGTAGAATGACCCGTTTTCAATCCCAACGTAAGCAAAAAAATACGATGAATCTGAGTACTAAACAAAAACAGCACCTGAAAGGTCTGGCACATCCGCTCAAGCCAGTTGTTCTGCTTGGCAGTAATGGTTTGACCGAAGGGGTGCTGGCCGAGATTGAACAAGCGTTAGAGCACCATGAACTCATCAAGGTGAAAATCGCCACTGAAGATCGCGAAACTAAAACCTTGATCGTGGAAGCTATCGTGCGCGAAACCGGCGCCTGTAATGTACAGGTCATCGGTAAAACGCTGGTGCTTTATCGTCCAACTAAAGAACGTAAAATCTCGCTGCCACGCTAAGATTATCCTAAAGTTACACACATTTGCTGTGTAAAACGAGGGATTTTCCGCAAGCAGGAGAGCAAAATGCCACGCTCTGTTCGTTGATAAAAGGCCGCATAGCGGCCTTTTTCCTTTCTTTACAATACATCAACATTTTGAGTATTGGGTAATTCTTACAGGTATTCCACCTTAATTACTTCAAATTCTACATCGCCGCCCGGCGTTTTGATGACCACTACATCATCTTCTTCTTTGCCAATCAGTCCACGAGCGATAGGCGAGTTTACAGAAATCAGGTTCTGTTTAAAGTCAGCTTCGTCATCGCCTACGATGCGATAGGTCTGTTCTTCATCAGAATCCAGATTCAAAACCGTCACGGTAGCGCCAAAAATCACGCGACCATTGTTTGGCATTTTGGTGACATCAATTACCTGCGCGTTCGACAGCTTGGCTTCGATATCTTTGATACGGCCTTCGCAAAAACCCTGCTGCTCACGCGCAGCGTGGTATTCGGCGTTCTCTTTCAGGTCGCCATGCTCACGCGCTTCCGCGATAGCAGCAATGATTTCAGGACGGCGCACAGATTTCAGAAAATCCAGCTCTTCGCGTAATTTTTCAGCGCCGCGTAAGGTCATCGGAATAGCTTGCATTTGTTATACCTCTTGAATATTCCTGATGGGGAGAGTCTCCACTCGCCCCGGCTGTTCGGCATGCCCGGCACAACTCCTCGTCGGGGCCAGAAGCAAAAAAATACCGACCCGGGAACAGGTCCCAGGCCAGCAATAATTCACATTTTGATAGTCATTTTACCCTGAAGTTCCCGAAGGGTCATCGTTTACTTTATAGGGCGTTGCGCCGTAGTATGACGGCTCGATTCCAGGTTGTTAGCGCGAGATTATGCGATTTTCCAGATTTATCATCGGATTGACCAGCTGTATAGCGTTCAGTGTTCAGGCCGCGAATGTTGATGAGTACATTACTCAACTCCCCGCTGGCGCCAACCTTGCCCTGATGGTGCAAAAAGTCGGCGCGTCTGCCCCCGCTATTGATTATCATAGTCAGCAAATGGCGCTGCCCGCCAGTACGCAGAAGGTGATCACTGCGCTGGCGGCGTTGATTCAACTTGGCCCCGATTTTCGTTTCACCACTACACTTGAAACCAAAGGCAATGTGGAGAACGGCGTACTCAAGGGTGACTTAGTGGCGCGATTTGGTGCCGATCCGACGCTAAAACGTCAGGATATTCGTAATATGGTGGCGACCCTGAAAAAATCAGGCGTCTCCCAAATCGATGGCAATGTGTTCATAGACACGTCCATTTTTGCCAGTCACGATAAAGCCCCCGGCTGGCCCTGGAACGATATGACACAATGCTTTAGCGCCCCGCCTGCCGCCGCCATTGTTGACCGCAATTGCTTTTCCGTCTCGCTCTACAGTGCCCAAAAACCCGGTGATATGGCCTTTGTTCGCGTGGCCTCTTATTACCCTGTAACTATGTTCAGCCAGGTACGCACTCTCCCCCGAGGTTCAGCCGAAGCGCAATATTGCGAGCTGGATGTGGTGCCAGGCGACCTTAACCGCTTTACGTTAACCGGATGCCTACCACAACGTTCAGAGCCGCTACCGTTGGCTTTTGCCGTACAGGATGGCGCCAGCTACGCCGGAGCGATTCTGAAAGATGAGTTAAAACAGGCAGGCATTACCTATTCCGGCACGCTACTGCGACAAACGCAGGTTAACGACCCAGGAACGGTGGTAGCCAGTAAACAGTCGGCCCCTTTGCACGATCTGCTTAAGATTATGCTGAAAAAGTCCGACAACATGATCGCCGATACCGTCTTTCGCATGATTGGTCATGCGCGCTTTAATGTCCCGGGGACATGGCGGGCCGGGTCGGACGCCGTGCGTCAGATCCTGCGTAAGCAGGCGGGTGTGGATATTGGCAACACGATTATTGCAGATGGTTCGGGGCTTTCACGGCATAACCTGATTGCACCAGCCACCATGATGCAGGTGCTGCAATACATTGCCCAACACGACAATGAGCTTAACTTTATCTCAATGCTACCTTTAGCAGGCTACGATGGTTCGTTGCAGTACCGTGCAGGTCTGCATCAAGCGGGCGTAGATGGTAAAGTTTCAGCGAAAACAGGTTCGTTGCAGGGCGTGTATAACCTGGCAGGATTCATCACCACAGCAAGCGGGCAACGAATGGCGTTCGTACAATATCTTTCTGGTTATGCAGTAGAACCCGCGGATCAGCGTAATCGCCGTATTCCGTTGGTACGTTTTGAAAGCCGTTTGTATAAAGATATTTACCAGAACAATTAGTCAAAAAGAAACCCCGGCACATGGCCGGGGTTTTGCTGATTAACGCTTGTAAATGAACTCAACGCCTTCTTCGTCGTCTTCGTCCCAGTCGTCATCCCAGTCTTCATCATCCTCTTCAGCAATCTCTTCAAGCTGCTGACGGTGATAATCATCCCACATGAATTCGACTTTCTCAGGCTGTTTCGCTTCTTCTGCCTGCACGACCGGGTTTTCAATGATAAAGGTCATCACATCCCAGCAGAGATCTTTCACGCCCAGTCCGCTCGCCGCAGAGATCAGATAATATTTATCTTCCCAGCCCAGCGCCTCAGCGATCGCTTTCGCTTTCTCTTCAGCTTCTGCTTTATCCAGCAGGTCGATCTTGTTGAAGACTAACCAGCGTGGTTTCGCCGCCAGATCCTGGCTGTATTTTTCCAGCTCGCTGATAATAATACGCGCGTTTTCAACCGGATCGGTGCCGTCAATCGGATCGATATCGATGAGGTGCAACAGGACGCGGCAACGTTCCAGGTGCTTCAGGAAGCGAATGCCCAGACCTGCGCCTTCCGCAGCGCCTTCAATCAACCCCGGGATATCAGCAACAACGAAGCTCTTCTCGTTGTCCATACGTACCACGCCCAGGCTTGGCACCAGAGTGGTAAACGGATAGTCCGCTACTTTCGGTTTAGCCGCCGAGACAGCGCGGATAAATGTCGATTTACCGGCATTTGGCATCCCCAGCATACCGACATCAGCCAGCAGCATCAGCTCCAGCAGCAGCTCGCGCTTATCGCCCGGCGTACCGTTGGTTTTCTGCCGTGGTGTACGGTTAACGGACGATTTGAAACGGGTATTGCCCAGACCGTGCCAGCCGCCCTTGGCAACCAGCAGACGCTGACCGTGTTTGGTCATATCGCCCATGGTTTCACCGGTACCCTGGTCGATTACACGCGTACCTACCGGCACTTTAATCGTCACGTCTTTACCGCGCTTACCGGTACAATCGCGGCTTGCGCCGTTCTGACCGCGCTCTGCACGGAAAGATTTTTCAAAACGATAATCGATAAGCGTGTTCAGGTTCTCGTCGGCTTCCATCCATACGTCACCACCGTCACCGCCGTCGCCGCCATCCGGGCCGCCTTTCGGAATATATTTTTCGCGGCGGAAGCTCACGCAACCATTACCGCCATCACCTGCAACGACCAGAATCGATGCTTCATCAACAAACTTCATTTTATTCTCCGTAAATCATTCGCCTGCGCGGGGTTGCGATACCACCGTTGTATGCTTACGTAATCCGCCCCAAATACGATGACCAATGGCGGAATACATCGCGCCCGCAACCACGACAAACGCACCGAGATAACCTAAAAGGTTTAACATCGGTCTGGCGAAGAAATCGGGCCAGGCCAGTGATAAAAGATCTGAAAAAAACAGCGTAAACAGTGGGGTGAGCGTGATGATCGCGCTCACCTGCGCTGCCTGCCAGCGAGCCATCGCTTCCGCCAGGGCGCCATATCCTACCAAGGTATTCAGTCCGCAAAAAATTAAACATGCGAGCTGCCAGTGGCTAAGCTGCGCTATCACCCCTGGCTTTGCCAGAGGGAAGAGCGCAATTGTACATAAAGTGTACAGTAAAAACAGAATCTGCGGTGAGGCCAGCCGACGCAATAAAACCTTTTGCGCCACGCCATAACTCACCCAGACCGTCGCCGCACCGACCCCAAAGATAACTCCCCAGGTATAATCGGTGAGCTTTGTAAATATCTCGACCAGACTGGTATTAAAAAACATCACCAGGCCGCTCAGGAGCATCAATGCCCCTACAACCTGAGTGCTGCGCATTTTCTCTTTCAGGATAAATACGCTGGCAACCATCATGCCAACCGGCGAGAGTTGCCCAATCACCTGCGAAGCGGTCGGGCTCAGGTATTGCAAGGATGAACTGAACAGGATGAAGTTCCCAAACAGCCCAGCGGTCGCCACTGCCAACAAAATCAACCAGCGTGGCTTACGAAACACGCGTAATGGCGGCAACCTCTTCTTCAGTGCAAGAATGGCACCAAGACCAATACTCGCCATCAAGAAACGGTAAAACACGATTGTCGGAGGCTCCATCACCTCCAGCACCTGCTTCATTGCGATTGGCAACGCCCCCCAGCAAATTGCTGTGGTGAGCGCCAAAAGAATGCCAATGCCTGCCTGCTGCTTCATACCGTATTCCCTGCAAAGCGCATTTGCGGATTAACGCCGCACCATGCGCATTTTACCGGTTATCGAATGTAAAAAGCCCCGCAACGTGTTGCGGGGCTTTCATCCGTTACCGGGACGCGAAAAACTTATTCAGCTTCGATGCTGATAAATTTACGGTTTTTCGGGCCTTTAACTTCGAATTTCACTTTACCGTCTGCTTTAGCAAACAGAGTGTGGTCACGACCGCAACCTACGTTAGCGCCAGCGTGGAATTTGGTACCACGTTGACGAACGATGATGCTACCCGCCAGAACGGATTCGCCACCGAAACGCTTAACGCCCAGGCGTTTAGCTTCTGAATCGCGACCGTTACGTGTGGAGCCGCCAGCCTTTTTATGTGCCATTTGAAATCTCTCCTCAGGTCTTAGGCGCTGATGCCAGTAATTTTCACATCAGTGAACCACTGACGATGGCCCTGCTGCTTACGATAGTGTTTACGACGGCGAAACTTAACGATTTTAACTTTCTCGCCACGACCGTGAGCAACAACTTCAGCTTTGATTACGCCGCCATCAACGAAAGGAACGCCGATTTTGACTTCTTCACCGTTTGCGATCATCAGCACTTCAGCGAACTCAACAGTTTCGCCAGTTGCGATGTCCAGCTTTTCCAGGCGAACGGTCTGACCTTCGCTTACTCGGTGTTGTTTACCACCACTTTGGAAAACCGCGTACATATAAAACTCCGCTTCCGCGCACACCTTTTCAATGATTCAGAGTGCGCTATAAATATTCACAATAGGGCGCGAATATTACGCAAAACGCACGCCTTTGACAAGTGCTACAGTCAATACACGAAGAAAAAAAACACAACTTGTACGGTAACGTTTATCTGTGCCATTTTTTCAGTACAATCACTCTATATTCCTAACCATAAACCCTAAGTTGCCTCTGTTCACAGTAAGGTAATCGGGGCGAAAAGCCCGGCTTTTGCGATGAATTTAGAAAAAATCAATGAGTTAACCGCGCAAGATATGGCGGGTGTTAATGCAGCAATTCTCGAGCAGCTTAATTCCGACGTCCAACTGATCAATCAGTTAGGCTATTACATCGTCAGCGGCGGCGGTAAACGTATTCGTCCGATGATTGCTGTACTGGCTGCACGAGCTGTTGGCTATGAGGGGAATGCACATGTCACCATTGCTGCCCTAATTGAGTTTATCCACACGGCGACCCTGCTACACGACGACGTTGTGGATGAATCAGATATGCGCCGAGGTAAAGCTACCGCCAACGCCGCTTTTGGTAACGCTGCCAGCGTGCTGGTAGGCGATTTTATTTATACCCGTGCGTTCCAGATGATGACCAGCCTCGGCTCGCTCAAAGTGCTGGAAGTGATGTCAGAGGCTGTAAACGTCATCGCGGAAGGTGAAGTTTTGCAACTGATGAACGTTAATGATCCGGACATCACCGAAGAGAACTACATGCGCGTTATTTACAGCAAAACCGCACGTCTGTTCGAGGCTGCGGCTCAGTGTTCCGGTATTCTGGCAGGCTGTACGCCGGAAGAGGAAAAAGGCCTGCAAGATTATGGTCGTTACCTCGGCACGGCTTTCCAGCTGATCGACGATTTGCTCGATTACAATGCCGATGGCGAACAGTTGGGCAAAAATGTCGGTGATGATCTGAACGAAGGTAAACCGACGCTGCCGCTGCTGCATGCGATGCATCATGGCACACCAGAACAGGCACAGATGATCCGTTCCGCCATCGAACAAGGGAACGGTCGACATCTTCTGGAACCGGTTCTGGAAGCAATGAACGCTTGCGGCTCTCTGGAATGGACACGTCAGCGTGCGGAAGAAGAAGCAGACAAAGCCATTGCTGCATTGCAAGTGTTGCCGGATACCCCATGGCGAGAGGCGTTAATCGGCCTCGCACACATCGCTGTTCAACGCGATCGTTAATCCCTTCCTGTTATCCCGCGTACTGCGCGGGATAATTCTAATAAACTCCAAAAAACTCTCAATCAATCGCAAAATTGTCTGAAATACAGATAACTTATCTTAATATATTCTGAATATTCACACTCCTTACAGGAACTTTTTAGAACAATGCGCCATCAGGAGTATAGTGGCGTTACCCGGAGTGCATGTTCTGAAAGTAAGCGACTAACTTAAGGAGTGAGGAAAGATGGAGAATAATTTTATTGACTGGCATCCCGCCGATATCATTGCGGGTTTGCGGAAAAGAGGAACGTCAATGGCGGCGGAATCTCGCAGAAATGGTTTGAGTTCCTCGACACTGGCGAATGCATTATCGCGTCCCTGGCCGAAAGGAGAGATGATTATTGCAAAAGCATTAGGAACTGATCCCTGGGTTATCTGGCCATCACGCTATCATGACCCGCTGACCCATGAGTTTATCGACAGATCGCAGTTGATGCGCAGCTACACCAAACCGCAAAAATGAGTAGCCTGGCGGTAGCCCCGCGAACGGGGCTGCCAGCTATCGGACGATTACTCGCCTTTCACACGCTCAATGTTAGCACCAAGCGCGCGAAGTTTGTCTTCAATGCGCTCATAGCCACGATCGATATGATAAATACGATCAACAACCGTAGTACCTTCTGCAATGCAGCCAGCCAGCACCAGACTTGCTGAAGCACGCAGATCGGTTGCCATTACCTGTGCGCCGGAAAGTTTTTCAACACCGTGACAAATAACGGTATTGCTTTCAATTTCAGCATGCGCCCCCATACGACTCAGCTCAGGTACGTGCATAAAGCGGTTTTCAAAGACCGTTTCGGTGATGAATCCCGTTCCTTCTGCCACCAGGTTCAGCAGCGTGAACTGGGCCTGCATATCGGTCGGGAACGCCGGATGCGGCGCAGTACGTACGTTAACGGCCTTCGGACGTTTGCCGTGCATATCCAGGCTAATCCAGTCTTCACCCACTTCAATGTCCGCCCCAGCGTCACGCAGTTTCGCCAGCACAGCGTCAAGGGTATCTGGCTGGGCGTTACGGCAGATGATTTTTCCACGAGAGATCGCCGCAGCAACCAGGAAAGTACCGGTTTCAATTCGATCCGGCAGGACGCGGTAAACGCCGCCACCTAAACGTTCTACCCCTTCGATAACAATACGATCGGTACCCTGGCCGCTAATTTTCGCGCCCAGCGTAACCAGGAAGTTCGCGGTATCGACGATTTCCGGTTCACGTGCCGCGTTTTCAATAATCGTGGTGCCTTCCGCCAGGGTTGCAGCACACATAATGGTCACGGTTGCACCAACACTGACTTTATCCATCACGATGTGCGCGCCTTTCAGACGGCCATCGACGGAAGCTTTAACGTAACCTTCTTCCAGTTTGATGGTCGCGCCTAATTGCTCAAGGCCGGAAATATGTAAATCAACCGGACGAGCACCAATCGTACAACCACCAGGCAAAGAAACCTGCCCCTGACCAAAACGAGCCACCAGCGGCCCAAGCGCCCAGATAGAGGCACGCATGGTTTTAACCAGATCGTAAGGCGCGCAGAAGACATTAACGTCACGGGCATCGATACGCACAGAACCATTACGTTCTACTTTGGCGCCAAGCTGGCTAAGCAGCTTCATTGATGTATCGACGTCTTTCAGTTTCGGGACGTTCTGGATCTCCACCGGTTCTTCCGCCAGCAGTGCAGCGAAAAGGATAGGCAGAGCAGCATTTTTAGCGCCGGAAATTGTGACTTCGCCCTGGAGCTTCGTTGGCCCCTGAACACGAAATTTATCCATTTAGTATGTTCTCAGTTAACAATTCATATCCGCTACCGGCGTATCGCCCATAGCTCAAAAGCCGTTCAGTTTGCGATCACGCGCCCACTCCGCAGGGGTATACGCTTTGATCGACACAGCATGAATGCGGTTATCCGCAATATATTCCATCAGTGGACCGTAAACCGTCTGCTGTTTTTTAACCCGGCTCATGCCATCAAACATCTCACCCACGGCAATAACCTGAAAGTGGCTGCCATCGCCGGAAACGTGGACTTCCTGGAGGGAAAGAGCGTTCATCAGCACGCTCTGAATTTCATTATTTTCCATGGGATCTTCATTCATCAGTTAATAAACCAGCGAAACATCTTAGAGCAAAGTTGCGCTGTCATAAATAAGCAAAAAGCCTTGCTGTTTAATCAGACAAGGCTCGACTTACTGGTAGGTTTGCCGGACTGGCGGGTAACGCCTTATCCAGCCTGAAAAAAATTAACGAGGCAGAACATCAGACGGCAAATTATACAATTTTGCCAGGGTATACACCTTGTCGTTTACCCCCTGAAGCGTCACGCTGTTGCCTTGCTTTTTCGCCAGATCGATCAGATGGAGCAGCAACGCCAGTCCACCCGTA
This sequence comes from Escherichia sp. E4385, assembly GCF_963883145.1. NCBI lineage: Bacteria > Pseudomonadati > Pseudomonadota > Gammaproteobacteria > Enterobacterales > Enterobacteriaceae > Escherichia > Escherichia sp. E4385. The sequence continues at coordinate 81,290 of NZ_CAWOOJ010000008.1, read as the reverse complement.
TCAACGCGGGACACTCGACTAAGATCGATGCGGGTAATCCCCCTCACCGCTTCGTCACGCATTTCCCAAAGCGGCAGCAGAACGTCCTGATCCAGCTCTCCGGTCAATACCAGGGTGTCACCCGTCTGCGTCCAGCTCAGTGACTCGCTCATTATTTTTTCTCTTCCAGGGTGATTTTCTGTTGAGAAATAGACTTCAGTTGTGCGGTCAGACCATCGATGCCTTTCGTACGCAGTAAAGTCCCCCACTCATTTTGTTTCGTGGTGATCATGCTGACGCCTTCGGCAATCATGTCATAAGCCTGCCACTTGCCAGTCTGAGAGTTTTTACGCCACTGGAAATCGAGACGTACCGGTGGACGGCCATTCGGGTCAATAATGGTGACGCGGATAGGCACAATGGTTTTATCACCCAACGGCTGTTCTGGCGCAATCTGATAGGTCTGACCGTGATACATCGCCAGCGCCTGACCGTAAGCCTGCTTCAGATACTCATGGAAAGCGGCAAAGTAGGCTTCACGCTGGGCTGGGGTCGCGCTTTTGTAGTACTGACCCAGTACCAGCGCACCGGCGTATTTTATCTGTACGTATGGAAGCAGTTCCTGATCGACGATGGTACGCAGGTAATCAGGATTAGCCCGAATTTGCGATTGTTCATTCTTCAGGCGATCGAACGTTTTCTGTGCCGCCTCGTCCATCAGCTTATACGGATTGGTCTGATCTGCCGCGGTTGCCGCACTCAGAGGTGCAATCATTAGCAAAGCGACCATCATTAAACGTTTAAACATGCGTCGGTTCTCCTGAAATTATTTCGTTGTACCCACAGGTTCAGTGGTTTCATTATTACCTGGCACAGCGGCTGGCGCATCGCCACTATTCTTATTGTCATCACCTTTACTGCCGTAAAGGAACTGACCAATGAGATCTTCCAGAACCATCGCAGATTTGGTGTCCTGAATCGTATCCCCCTCTTTCAGAATAGCAGTCCCCAGTTCCGGGTCTTCAAAACCGACGTTTAATGCCAGATATTGTTCCCCAAGCAAACCGGAAGTACGAATGCTCAATGAACTGGTATCAGGAATGTGGTTATAACGTTGTTCAATTTCCAGCGTCACGCGCGGTAGATAGGTTTTCGGGTCCAGCGTAATATCTGCAACCCGGCCGACGACAACACCACCAATACTGACCGGAGAACGCGCTTTCAGGCCACCGATATTATCGAACGTCGCATAAAGCGTGTAGGTCGGTTCAGTTCGCATTGACGTCACGTTTGCCGCCTTCAGGCAAACAAACAGCGCCGCCAGCAGTGCTGCTAATAAAAAGATACCCACCCAAATTTCATTTTTTTTCGTTTGCATGAACTCAATTCCCAAACATCAATGCGGTCAGCACAAAATCCAGCCCCAGTACGGCCAGAGACGAGTGGACAACGGTACGAGTGGTTGCCCGGCTAATCCCGGCAGAGGTCGGGATGGCGTCATAACCGTTAAACAGCGAAATCCACGTCACCGTAATAGCGAACACCACGCTCTTAATCAGACAGTTGACCAGATCCATACGCCAGTCGACGGCGTTTTGCATTGCCGACCAGAAGAACCCACTATCAATGCCTTTCCAACTGACGCCAACCAGCGATCCGCCCCAGATCCCCACGGCGACGAAAATTATCGTCAGCAGCGGTAGTGAAATTACCCCAGCCCAGAAACGTGGGGAAATGACGCGGCGCAGTGGATCCACGGCCATCATCTCCATGCTGGAGAGCTGCTCTGTGGCGCGCATCAAACCGATTTCCGCAGTTAACGCCGAACCGGCACGTCCGGCAAACAGCAGTGCTGCGACCACCGGCCCCAGTTCGCGCAGCAGCGACAAGGCCACCAGCATCCCCAGACTGGTTTCCGCACTATAAGTGGTCAGTACCAGATAACCTTGCAGACCCAGCACCATTCCGATGAACACGCCAGAAACCACAATAATCAGCATCGACAGGACGCCGACATTATAGAGCTGACGCACCAACAGCGGCGCATGTTTGCGAAATTCCGGTTTGCCGACCAGCGCATTGAATAACATTAACCCGGCCCGCCCGAACGTTCTCAGGGTTTTAATCCCTTTATGTCCGAGCGACGCCAGCGCATTTAACAGCATGAGTGGCTTAACTCCCTGGTAAAAGATCAGCGTGATAATCGCCGGCAGGATAGCGGAACGGAACTGGTCCGTCAGCAATCCCGTCCAGAAACTGACGTACGCGAGGATCAGGATTCGCCTGCAACGCCTGGGCGCTACCGTGAGCGACAATCTTTTTGTCTGCCAGGATCCAGGCGTGATCAGCAATACTTAAGACTTCCGGCACATCGTGAGAAACCACCACACAGGTTACGCCCAGCGCGCTGTTCAGCTCGGAAATCAGCTTCACCAGGACGCCCATAGTGATGGGATCTTGCCCAACAAACGGCTCATCAAACATGATGAGATCCGGCTCCAGCGCAATTGCACGCGCCAGCGCCGCACGACGCGCCATCCCGCCTGAAAGCTCCGATGGCATTAGTTTGGCCGCTCCGCGCAGCCCAACGGCTTCCAGCTTCATCATCACCGTGCTATGCAGCAACGGCACGGGAAGGTGGGTATGCTCGCGCAGTGGATAGGCGACGTTGTCAAAAACGTTCATATCGGTGAACAGCGCGCCGGACTGAAACAACATGCTCATCCGTTTACGCACGGTATACAGGCGCGAACGAGACATCGCCGGAATATTCTCACCATCAAAAAGGATCTCGCCGTGATCTGGCGCGATTTGCCCACCAATCAGACGGAGTAGCGTCGTTTTACCGATGCCTGATGGCCCCATAATCGCCGTGATCTTCCCTCGCGGCACGGTCAGGGAAATATTATCGAAGATGCAGCGATTGCCACGCGTAAAACTGACATCGCGCATATCGACTAAATTCGCCACAGACTGCTCCATAATTCACCCTTTGTCTTGCGTTGATTTTCTAAGCATGGCGCTCAATTTAACCTTGAACCCAACATATTTACAGAATATTACCCGCCGCGGTTAGCGAAAGCTGGCATTTGTTTTACTTTTTAGCCGCATAAAGTCAAAATTAAGAATTCATTACGGCTTTCTGAAAATCTTCAGCGGACCGGCGAGTATACCTGAAGAAAGGACGTTAGATGCTTTTAGCTACGGCACTGTTAATTGTTGGTTTACTTTTGGTCGTTTACAGTGCCGACCGTCTGGTATTTGCCGCCTCAATTCTTTGCCGCACTTTTGGCATCCCACCGCTGATCATCGGCATGACCGTAGTCAGTATTGGTACGTCACTTCCAGAAATAATCGTTTCGCTTGCCGCGTCGCTGCATGAACAACGAGATTTAGCCGTCGGCACAGCACTCGGCTCAAACATAATCAATATTTTACTGATCCTCGGTCTGGCTGCGCTGGTGCGCCCTTTTACCGTACATTCCGATGTTCTGCGCCGTGAATTACCATTAATGTTATTAGTCAGTGTGGTGGCCGGTTCCGTACTCTATGACGGACAACTTGGTCGCAGCGATGGTATCTTTCTCCTCTTTCTGGCTGTGCTATGGCTGCTGTTCATTGTTAAACTTGCACGTCAGGCAGAACGTCAGGGGACTGACAGCCTGACCAGAGAACAGCTTGCAGAGCTACCGCGCGAAGGCGGTTTACCTGTCGCGTTTTTATGGCTCGGCATTGCATTGATTATCATGCCGGTAGCAACACGGATGGTGATTGACAACGCCACCGTACTGGCGAATTACTTTGCCATCAGCGAGTTGACTATTGGTCTGACGGCAATCGCTATCGGCACTAGTCTGCCGGAACTGGCAACCGCGATAGCAGGTTTTCGCAAAGGTGAAAACGACATTGCTGTCGGTAATATCATTGGCGCAAACATTTTTAATATTGTCATCGTGCTGGGTTTACCCGCGCTGATAACGCCCGGGGAGGTTAACTCACTGGCGTACAGCCGTGACTGCAGCGTGATGCTGTTGGTCAGTATTATTTTTGCGTTGCTATGTTGGCGGCGCTCCCGGCAATCTGGCCGTGGTGTTGGGGTATTATTAACAGGCGGATTTGTCGTATGGCTGGCGATGTTGTACTGGTTATCGCCAATACTCGTTGAATAACTGGAAACGCATTATGTCGCACGTAGAGTTGCAACCGGGTTTTGACTTTCAGCAAGCAGGTAAAGAAGTCCTGGCGATTGAACGTGAATGCCTGGCAGAGCTTGATCAATACATCAATCAGAATTTCACGCTCGCCTGTGAAAAGATGTTCTGGTGTAAAGGTAAAGTCGTGGTCATGGGAATGGGTAAATCGGGACACATTGGGCGCAAAATGGCAGCAACCTTTGCAAGCACCGGTACTCCGTCATTTTTCGTCCATCCCGGTGAGGCCGCACATGGCGATTTAGGCATGGTCACCCCGCAGGACGTGGTCATTGCGATTTCTAACTCAGGTGAATCCAGCGAAATCACGGCCTTAATCCCGGTACTCAAACGCCTGCATGTACCGTTAATTTGCATCACCGGTCGTCCGGAGAGCAGCATGGCACGCGCAGCAGACGTGCATCTGTGTGTTAAAGTAGCAAAAGAAGCTTGTCCGTTAGGGCTGGCACCAACCAGCAGTACTACCGCGACGCTGGTCATGGGAGATGCGCTCGCCGTCGCCTTGTTGAAAGCGCGCGGCTTTACCGCCGAAGATTTTGCACTTTCGCATCCAGGCGGCGCACTTGGTCGTAAACTTCTGCTTCGCGTCAGCGATATTATGCATACGGGCGACGAGATCCCGCATGTCAAGAAAACGGCCAGCCTGCGCGATGCGCTGCTGGAAGTCACCCGCAAAAATCTTGGTATGACCGTCATTTGCGATGACAATATGATGATTGAAGGCATCTTTACCGACGGTGATTTACGCCGTGTCTTCGATATGGGCGTGGATGTCCGTCAGTTAGGTATTGCCGATGTGATGACGCCAGGGGGAATTCGTGTACGTCCTGGCATTCTGGCCGTTGAGGCGCTGAACTTAATGCAGTCCCGCCATATCACTTCCGTAATGGTTGCCGATGGCGACCACTTACTCGGTGTGTTACATATGCACGATTTATTGCGTGCTGGCGTAGTGTAAAGATTCAAGGATAAACAACAATGAGTAAAGCAGGTGCGTCGCTTGCGACCTGTTACGGCCCTGTTAGCGCCAATGTGATGGCAAAAGCAGAGAACATTCGTCTGCTGATCCTCGACGTTGATGGCGTATTGTCAGATGGTCTGATTTATATGGGTAACAATGGCGAAGAGCTGAAAGCGTTCAATGTTCGTGACGGTTACGGTATCCGCTGTGCGCTCACCTCTGATATTGAAGTCGCCATCATTACTGGACGAAAGGCTAAACTGGTAGAAGATCGGTGTGCAACGTTAGGGATCACCCATCTGTATCAGGGGCAATCAAACAAGCTTATCGCCTTTGGCGATCTGCTGGAAAAACTGGCGATTGCGCCAGAAAACGTGGCTTACGTTGGTGATGATCTTATCGACTGGCCAGTGATGGAAAAAGTGGGCTTAAGCGTGGCCGTAGCCGATGCGCATCCGCTATTGATTCCGCGCGCTGATTACGTGACGCGCATTGCTGGCGGTCGTGGCGCGGTTCGTGAAGTTTGCGACTTATTACTTCTGGCGCAGGGCAAACTGGATGAAGCCAAAGGGCAATCGATATGAGTAAAGCCAGACGTTGGGTTATCATTGTGCTATCACTGGCGGTACTGGTGATGATCGGCGTTAACATGACCGAGAAAGACGATACCGCCCAGGTGGTCGTCAACAACAATGATCCCACCTATAAAAGCGAGCATACGGACACGCTCGTCTATAACCCAGAAGGAGCCCTAAGCTATCGATTGATTGCTCAACACGTTGAATATTATTCCGATCAGGCCGTTTCGTGGTTTACGCAACCCGTACTTACCACGTTTGATAAGGATAAAATCCCGACATGGTCGGTTAAAGCAGATAAAGCCAAGCTAACCAATGACCGGATGCTCTATTTATATGGACACGTTGAAGTCAACGCACTCGTGCCGGACTCTCAACTTCGCAGAATCACGACGGATAACGCGCAGATCAATCTGGTGACGCAGGATGTTACCTCTGAAGACCTCGTCACGTTATACGGAACAACATTTAACTCCAGCGGTCTGAAAATGCGCGGCAACTTACGCAGCAAGAATGCCGAGCTGATTGAAAAGGTTAGAACATCCTATGAAATTCAAAACAAACAAACTCAGCCTTAATCTTGTGCTTGCCAGCTCACTTCTGGCCGCCAGCATTCCGGCATTTGCCGTTACCGGAGATACTGACCAACCGATCCACATTGAGTCGGACCAGCAATCTCTTGATATGCAAGGCAACGTGGTTACCTTTACCGGTAATGTCGTTGTGACTCAAGGCACCATTAAAATTAATGCCGATAAAGTGGTCGTCACCCGTCCGGGTGGTGAACAAGGCAAGGAAGTGATCGACGGTTACGGTAACCCGGCCACCTTCTATCAAATGCAGGATAACGGTAAGCCAGTCGAAGGCCATGCTTCCCAGATGCATTACGAACTGGCAAAAGATTTTGTCGTTCTGACGGGTAATGCTTATCTGCAGCAGGTCGATAGCAATATTAAGGGCGATAAGATCACTTACCTGGTGAAAGAGCAGAAAATGCAGGCTTTCAGTGACAAAGGTAAGCGTGTGACCACCGTTCTGGTGCCGTCACAGTTGCAGGACAAAAACAACAAAGGCCAGACCCCGGCGCAGAAGAAGGGTAATTAATTCGTTATGGCAACTTTAACTGCAAAGAACCTTGCAAAAGCCTATAAAGGCCGCCGCGTGGTGGAAGACGTCAGCCTGACCGTCAACTCCGGGGAGATTGTCGGTCTGCTGGGGCCAAACGGTGCCGGTAAGACGACCACTTTCTACATGGTCGTTGGCATTGTGCCGCGCGATGCGGGCAACATTATTATTGATGACGACGATATCAGCCTTCTGCCGCTGCATGCGCGTGCGCGTCGCGGTATCGGCTATTTGCCGCAGGAAGCCTCTATTTTCCGTCGCCTCAGCGTTTACGATAACCTGATGGCGGTACTGCAAATTCGTGACGACTTATCCGCTGAACAGCGTGAAGATCGCGCGAACGAGCTGATGGAAGAGTTCCACATTGAGCATTTACGCGACAGCATGGGGCAATCGCTCTCCGGTGGTGAACGCCGTCGTGTAGAAATTGCGCGCGCACTGGCTGCGAATCCGAAATTTATCCTCCTCGATGAACCATTTGCCGGGGTTGACCCGATCTCGGTTATCGACATCAAACGTATCATTGAACACCTGCGCGACAGCGGCCTGGGTGTGCTTATCACCGACCATAACGTGCGTGAAACGCTGGCTGTTTGTGAACGCGCTTATATCGTCAGCCAGGGGCATTTAATCGCTCATGGCACGCCGACAGAAATCTTACAAGATGAACATGTTAAGCGTGTATACCTTGGGGAAGACTTCAGACTCTGATAGGGTAGAAGTTTGCGACGTTTTAGCAGGAGAGTACGATTCTGAACATGAAGCAAGGTTTGCAACTCAGGCTTAGCCAACAACTGGCGATGACGCCTCAGCTACAACAGGCGATTCGTCTGTTGCAGTTGTCCACGCTGGAGCTTCAGCAGGAGCTACAGCAGGCGCTGGAAAGTAATCCATTGCTTGAGCAAATCGACACTCATGATGAAATCGACACTCACGAAACGCCAGACAGCGAAACGCTGGATACCGCTGACGCACTCGAACAAAAAGAGATGCCGGAAGAGCTGCCGCTCGATGCCAGTTGGGATACCATCTACACCGCCGGTACGCCATCAGGCACCAGCGGTGACTACATCGACGATGAGCTGCCGGTCTATCAGGGCGAAACGACGCAGACCTTGCAGGATTATCTGATGTGGCAGGTCGAGCTGACACCGTTTTCCGACACTGACCGCGCTATCGCCACCTCCATAGTCGATGCCGTTGATGACACCGGTTATCTAACCGTCCCGCTGGAAGATATTCTCGAAAGTATGGGCGATGAAGAGATCGACATCGATGAAGTTGAAGCAGTCCTGAAACGGATCCAGCGTTTTGATCCGGTCGGTGTGGCGGCGAAAGATCTGCGTGACTGTCTGCTGATCCAACTTTCCCAATTCGATAAAACCACGCCGTGGCTGGAAGAAGCTCGACTGATCATTAGCGATCATCTCGATCTGCTGGCCAATCACGACTTTCGCTCATTAATGCGCGTCACGCGTCTGAAAGAAGATGTGCTGAAAGAAGCCGTCAATCTGATCCAGTCACTCGATCCACGCCCCGGCCAGTCGATCCAGACCGGTGAACCGGAATATGTCATCCCTGATGTGCTGGTGCGTAAGCATAACGGCCAGTGGACGGTTGAACTGAACAGCGACAGTATTCCACGTCTGCAAATCAACCAGCATTACGCCTCAATGTGCAATAACGCACGTAACGATGGCGACAGTCAGTTTATCCGCAGCAATCTGCAGGATGCTAAATGGTTGATTAAGAGCCTGGAAAGCCGTAACGATACGCTGCTGCGCGTCAGTCGCTGTATTGTTGAACAACAGCAAGCCTTCTTTGAGCAAGGCGAAGAATATATGAAACCGATGGTGCTGGCTGATATCGCCCAAGCCGTCGAGATGCATGAATCGACGATATCTCGCGTGACCACGCAAAAGTACCTGCATAGTCCACGAGGCATTTTTGAACTGAAGTATTTCTTTTCCAGTCACGTCAATACCGAAGGGGGTGGCGAGGCCTCTTCCACGGCGATTCGTGCACTGGTGAAGAAATTAATCGCGGCGGAAAACCCAGCGAAACCGTTGAGCGACAGCAAGTTAACCTCTTTGTTGTCAGAACAAGGTATCATGGTGGCACGCCGCACTGTTGCGAAGTACCGAGAGTCTTTATCCATTCCGCCGTCAAACCAGCGTAAACAGCTCGTTTGACCCAACCGATAAGGAAGACACTATGCAGCTCAACATTACCGGAAATAACGTCGAGATCACCGAGGCCCTGCGCGAATTTGTCACCTCAAAGTTTGCCAAACTTGAGCAATATTTTGACCGAATCAACCAGGTTTATGTTGTTCTGAAAGTGGAGAAAGTCACCCACACTTCAGATGCAACACTGCATGTTAACGGTGGCGAAATTCATGCCAGCGCGGAAGGTCAGGACATGTACGCCGCCATTGATGGCTTAATTGATAAGTTGGCACGTCAGCTAACCAAGCATAAAGATAAATTGAAACAACACTAATTGTCCGGGCAATTAGCAAGTGCATGGCGGCCTGTTGTATGGCACAACAGGCCATTTGTACGGTTAATGCTCCGAATCTGCCCCACTGTTTGAGTGGGCAGATTCTTAGGTGAAATTATGACAAATAATGATACAACTCTACAGCTTAGCAGTGTTCTTAACAGGGAATGTACGCGAAGCCGCGTCCACTGTCAGAGCAAAAAACGCGCCCTGGAAATCATCAGCGAACTGGCGGCAAAACAACTTAGCCTGCCACCGCAGGTGGTTTTTGAAGCTATTCTGACGCGGGAAAAAATGGGCAGTACCGGTATTGGTAATGGCATTGCCATTCCGCACGGCAAACTGGAAGAAGATACCCTACGCGCGGTTGGCGTTTTCGTTCAGCTAGAAACACCCATTGCTTTTGATGCCATCGATAACCAGCCGGTAGACTTACTTTTTGCCCTGTTGGTACCCGCAGACCAAACCAAAACGCACCTGCACACTCTTTCGCTGGTCGCGAAACGTCTGGCGGACAAAACTATCTGCCGCCGTTTACGTGCAGCCCAGAGCGATGAAGAGCTGTATCAAATCATTACGGATACCGAAGGTACTCCGGATGAAACGTAGTTATTCTGTAATGTCTCTTTTAGACGTTGTGAGGAGAAACAGTACATGGTACTGATGATCGTCAGCGGACGTTCAGGGTCAGGCAAATCTGTCGCCCTGCGGGCGCTGGAAGATATGGGTTTTTACTGCGTGGATAACCTTCCCGTAGTGCTGTTACCCGATCTGGCTCGGACTCTGGCCGATCGCGAGATTTCTGCCGCCGTCAGCATTGATGTCCGCAATATGCCAGAGTCGCCAGAAATATTCGAACAGGCGATGAGCAATCTGCCTGATGCTTTCTCACCGCAACTCCTGTTTCTCGATGCCGATCGTAACACGCTGATTCGTCGTTACAGCGATACGCGCCGCCTGCATCCGCTTTCCAGCAAAAACCTGTCGCTGGAAAGTGCTATCGACAAAGAAAGCGATCTGCTGGAACCGCTGCGTTCACGGGCGGATCTGATTGTCGATACGTCTGAAATGTCCGTTCATGAACTGGCAGAAATGCTGCGTACCCGCCTGCTGGGTAAACGCGAGCGTGAACTGACAATGGTCTTTGAATCTTTCGGCTTCAAACACGGTATTCCTATCGACGCGGATTACGTCTTTGACGTACGTTTCCTGCCGAACCCACACTGGGATCCGAAACTGCGTCCGATGACGGGCCTTGATAAACCTGTCGCCGCATTCCTCGATAGGCACACAGAAGTACACAATTTTATCTACCAGACGCGTAGCTATCTTGAGCTATGGTTACCTATGCTGGAAACCAACAACCGTAGCTACCTGACGGTCGCCATTGGTTGTACTGGCGGGAAACACCGTTCGGTGTATATTGCAGAACAGTTGGCTGACTACTTCCGCTCACGCGGTAAAAACGTCCAGTCACGCCATCGCACGCTGGAAAAACGTAAACCATGACCGTCAAACAAACTGTCGAAATCACTAACAAGCTGGGCATGCATGCCCGGCCTGCTATGAAACTGTTTGAATTAATGCAGGGTTTTGACGCCGAAGTGCTTTTACGTAATGACGAAGGCACCGAGGCTGAAGCCAACAGCGTTATTGCGCTGTTGATGCTGGATTCTGCCAAAGGACGACAGATTGAAGTCGAAGCGACCGGTCCGCAGGAAGTTGAGGCGCTGGCCGCCGTCATCGCCCTCTTTAACTCAGGTTTTGACGAAGATTAATCTTCGTCATTCCGACACTTAATTCCCCCAGACACGCCCCTTCCGCCCTAACGTACGAAAAAAGTACAAACCCCCAATATCCCAATTTCTCGCAAATTGTACATTTCGTGCGCTTTTCTGTAAGTATAAAACCTTAAGAAAACCTTAAAAAAGCTTGTTTAGGTTTTGTTTAAGTTAAGCCCTCATACTGGAGACGGTCAGAAAATACCTCCAGGAGATGGCATGATTCGCTTATCTGAACAAAGTCCCCTGGGCACCGGAAGACATCGAAAATGTTATGCGCATCCGGAAGATGCCCAACGCTGTATTAAAATTGTCTACCACCGTGGCGACGGTGGTGATAAAGAGATCCGCCGTGAGTTAAAGTACTATGCACATCTTGGTCGTCGTTTGAAAGACTGGAGCAGTATTCCGCGCTATCACGGTACGGTTGAGACTGATTGCGGAACCGGTTATGTCTACGATGTGATTGCCGATTTTGATGGCAAACCGTCTATTACACTGAGCGAATTTGCTAAACAATGCCATTACGAAGAAGATATCGCGCAACTGCGTCAGTTATTGAAACAGTTAAAGCGTTATTTGCAGAATAACCACATCGTGACGATGTCGCTGAAGCCGCAGAATATTCTCTGCCACCGCATCAGTGAGTCAGAAATTATCCCCGTCGTCTGTGACAACATTGGTGAAAGCACGTTGATTCCATTGGCGACCTGGTCGAAGTGGTGTTGTCTGCGTAAGCAAGAGCGGTTGTGGCGACGTTTTATCACTCAACCGGCGTTAGCTGTTGCTCTGCAAAAAGAGGCGCAACCGCGTGAAAGCAAAAAGCTCTCCCTCACCTCGCGCGAAGCCTAATACAGCTGGTGTTGTTGCATAAACGACTCACCGCCTAACTGATGCATTTGCTGCAAAATCCACGCCTGACGGCTACGCACGTAGCCCGAAGGTGCAGTAACTTTGAAACGAAGTGGATTGGGTAATACAGCCGCCAATAACGCTGCTTCCGAACGGGTAAGTTTGCTGGCGGATTTATGGAAATAACGCTGTGCCGCAGCCTCGACGCCAAACACACCGTCGCCAAATTCGGCGACATTCAGGTAAACCGTCAGGATGCGCTTTTTGCTCCAGACCGTTTCTATCCCCAGTGTTAATCCGGCTTCCAGCCCTTTTCGTACCCAGTTTCGCCCATCCCACAAAAAGAGATTTTTGGTTGTCTGCTGCGAAATTGTTGATGCGCCGCGAATGCGGTTTTCATTGCGCTCGTTGTGCGCCAGGGCTTTCTCAATGGAAGCGACATCAAAACCCCAGTGCTCGGGAAATTTCTGATCTTCTGCGGCAATCACCGCCAGCCCCATCCACGGCGAGATTTGATCCATACTGACCCAGTCAGAATGCGCCACGTAACGAAAGTTACCGTGCAGCCAGGCACTTAGCTGACGCTCGGCCATCACCGCAGAGAACGGGACTGGCGCTATACTAAACAGCGCTATACCTCCGCCCCAGAGCACAAAGAGGACAATCGATAACCGCAGAATGAAACGGCGAACGAAACCGAACGCCGTTACGCGGCGTTTGCTCATTCCGCCAGAACCAGTACGCGGGAAACCAGCTTATCAATACCACTTGCTGCTTCCGCAATGTTCTGTGCCAACATATACGCAGGTGTGGTAACAATCTTATTGTCTTCATCAACAACAATATCATCTACCGGACATGGCACATGCTCCGCGCCCATATCTTCCAGCACTTCTGCGGTATCGATATCAGTACCGATAGTCAAACGCAGCGGGAAATTGAAGATTTTCGGCAACATTGCCGGGGCAATGCACATAAAGCCAAGCGGTTTTCCGGCCTGATGCATTGCCAGCGCCAGCGCCTTTAACTCACGGTCCACGCTGCATTCACTGCCAAGACTGGCAAAATCACTCAAATTCTTTGCCGCGCCAAATCCACCCGGCACAATTAACGCATCCAGTTCGGCGGCATCAGCCTGTGCCAGAGGGCGGATCTCACCACGCGTAATACGCGCCGCTTCAATCAACACATTGCGCGTTTCCGCCATTGCTTCACCGGTTAAATGGTTGATGACATCAACCTGCTGCTTATCTGGAGCAAAACAAACTGCCTGCGCGCCGCTGCGAGATATCGCTAATAACGTCAATACCGCTTCATGAATTTCAGAACCGTCATAGACGCCGCATCCGCTCAGAACTACGCCAATTTTCTTCATTGTGATCATCCTTTCCCAATTGACTGAAACACATTAATTTTTTTAATAAAAACGCTACGCATCACACATTTAACTGATTCACGTAACAAATCATTTAAGATTTGCTATCTTAACTGCATGCGGCCTGAAAAACAGTGCTGTGCCTTTGTTACTTATCATAAAAAATTACGGCGCAGCCAAGATTTCCCTGGTGTTGGCGCAGTATTCGCGCACCCCGGTTTAGCCGGGGTCATTTTTTAGCAGCTTTTGCCACCCACGCTTTCAGCACTTCTACGTCGTGACGCCACTCTTCTTTCATCTCTTCAATCCATTCACCAACATTATCTTCCCACGCAGGAAGATCGGGAGACTGAATTTGCTGACCCAGCTGTTGTAAATGGCGTAACCCCACAGAACCCGCTGCGCCTTTAATTTTATGTCCTTCCTCAACGATGCCTTTTTTGTCCTGTGCCGTCAGGTTCGACTCCAGTACGCTGACATAGCCCGGCATCATCTTCTCAAACACGGCCAACCCGTCGGTAATCAACTTCGGTCCTACAAGTTCGAGATACTGCTCCAGCATGGGAATATCGAGCAATGCTTCTGATTTACCACTCTCTTCTGTCGTCACCGTGCACTCCTCATCATCCTGGGTATCCCAGAATTTCTTGATCATCGCGGTTAGCGCCGGAACAGAAAGCGGCTTACTCAGCACATCATCCATTCCAGCATTGAGGTACTCTTGTTTATCTTTCAGCACGTTGGCGGTTAAGGCCACCAGCGGTGGTAAATCTTCACGCGGATAACGCTTCGTCAGTTCGCGTGATATATCCAGCCCGGTCATATCTGGTAACTGAATATCCAGCAATACAAGGTCGTATTCGCCCGGCTTAAACATCTCCAGTGCTGCCTTACCAGACATCGCCACATCAACGCTGTTGCCCAGTTTTTCCAGCACCGAACGGGCAACGATGACGTTCAGCTCAATGTCCTCTACCAACAGCACATTCAGCGCCGGTAAAGGCATATCATCTTCGTCAAACGCATCATCCACTTCTTCCGCCACCGACGGCGCGTGGATCGTCAGGGTAAAGGTAGAGCCTTTACCTTGTTCGCTGGTGACAGTGATATCACCGCCCATATTTTTCGCCAGTCGACGAGAAACCGCCAGGCCAATACCCGTACCGGTTGCAGGTTTGCCACCGTGGCTGTCTTTCACCTGATAATACATGGCGAAAATTTTATCCAGTTCATTCTGTGGAATACCGATGCCGGAGTCTTCCACTTCAAAATGCAGCATGTCGCCTTCGTCATAACGTACGCGAACAGTCACCTGGCCCTTCTGGGTAAATTTCACAGCGTTACTGATTAAGTTCCACAGGATCTGGCGTAAGCGAGTCCCGTCGGTAATCACCTGATGTGGCAGCGGCAGTGTTGGTTCAAGAACAAAGCGCAAGCCTTTTTGTTGCGCCTGCAGTGCGGAGAGGTTTTCCAGATCGGCCAGGAAACTGGTGAAATCAACCGGCTGGTTATCGAGCTGAACTTTACGTCGCTCCATCTTATCCATATCAATAATATCGTTGAAGATATTCCCCAAAGTGATGGCGGAAACATGGATAGTTTTGAGATATTTTTCCTGCTCGGCGGTGAGCTCTGTATCCAGCAGAATTCGGCTTAAGCCGACGATACCGTTCAGCGGCGTACGCAACTCATGACTGATGGTGGAGATAAAGGTTGTTTTGTCGCGGCTGGCGCGTTCGAGCGCATCCTGATAACGCTTACGCTCGGTAATGTCGCGGCCGAACCCCATCAAGCCGTGGCGTTTACCCACGCGGTCGTAGTACGGCACTTTACGGATTTCAAAGCAGGCTTTGCGTCCATCCGGATAATCCAGCCACTGCTCATAGGTCAGTGACACATTATGACGGAACACCTTCTCGTCGGTTTCAATGACTTTCGCTGCGGCTTCCGGCGAGTAAACGTCCGCAGGTTTCAAATGCACCAACTGTTTTTCGCTTTTCCCGGTCAGCAGTTCCATCGCACGGTTACAGCCGGAAAACTCTTTATCTTCGTTACGGTAAAAAACCAGATCGGGTGAAGCATCAAGGAAGGAACGTAAGAACGAAGATTGTTGTTCGAGTTGAATTTGCGTCTCTTCGCGCTCTTTGATTTCAATTTTCAGCTGACCGAAGGTTTCCTGCAGTTCTGCTTCTGCTTTTTCACGAACGGCGATTTCCTGATTTAGCTGGGCAATATTATCTTTTAACTGAACGTTGAGGCTTAGATCGCGCTCGCGCATCTCCTCCAGCTTTTGTACCAGACGTGACAGGCGTTGCCGTGACTCCTCGAGTTGCTCAACGACTACCGAAAGAAAGTAGACCGCCCATGGCGTAATCAACAAACCAAAGAAAATAGAGCGGATAACATCAATGCTTTCGACCTGACCATGCAGCACCATGGTTACCGCCATTTGTACCACAATGGCAAGAACGACGAGGGCCAGCGCCAGCAACATTGAGAAGCGCACCAGACCTAACTTCATCATCAGGTCAACATAGTACTGCGCCAGCAGACGAATTTGCTTCATTAGGGGATTCCTTCACGACAACCTGCCCCAATAATACCCAATTCTGACAGTTACGTTATAAATTGTGTGAGAAATGCGGAATTCCCCTCAATGGCCTACGCCGTTGGAGGTAGCCACGGACGTCCCAGCGCCGATCCCTGTACGCCATGTTCAGTAAGATAGCGATCCAACTCAACCATACCCGTCCAGCGATTTTCACACCATAGCGGTGCAAGTAGCGTCGGGCGACGGGCGCTGGCGGAAATGCGGTGGTAGATAACTTCCGGCGGCGTATGGCGAATCATTTCTCCGGCAGTGAGCGTGTAATCTTCCAGTTCGATACCGTTCAAACGCCCCGCTTCCCAGGCTTTCGCCATAATGCTGCCTTTTACAATATGCAGCGGATGCAGCTTTATACCGTCCACGCCGGTTTCAACCACTCGCTCCAGCGTTTGCAAACATTCAGCCTGCCCTTCGCCAGGCAGTCCGACAATTAAGTGAGAACACACCTTCAGACCGCGCTGACGTGCCTGCTGGGTTGTACGCTGATAACAGGCAAAATCATGGCCGCGATTGATGCGATGCAGCGTTTTGTCGTGTGCGGTTTGCAGCCCCAGTTCCAGCCACACTTCATAGCCCTGGTCTTTATATTCACAAAGCAGATCAAGCACCGCATCTGGCACGCAGTCCGGGCGCGTACCAACACACAAACCAACGATATTGGCCTGGCTTACCGCCTGTTGATACATAGAACGCAGCACCTGAACTTCCGCAAAGGTGCTGGTATACGCCTGAAAGTAAGCCAGATAGCGTTTCGCGCGGTTAACTAAATTCGCCTGGTGCGCCAGTTGCTCGGCAATGGAACGATGCTGCTGCGCTTCATCGGCAAACGAGGCAACATTACAGAATGTGCAGCCGCCACGCCCGATGGTACCGTCACGGTTAGGGCAGCTAAAACCGCCGTGCAGCGTCAGCTTATGCACCTTTTGCCCATAGCGACGGGTGAGATCACCACCAAACATATTGACTAATTTCTGTAACTGCATAATCTGATAGACCGCGCCTTGAAAAGAGGCCAAAGCCTGCCATTTTTAGCTCAATTCGGCGATGACCTGGATCAATCGCCCCGGCTTGCTTTTATCAACTGCATAATCAATCAAAATTACCGAAATTTCATGCATAATCACATAAATCACTTTTGCTTATCTTGTGTCAGATTTTTTTATCTCCTTATGGATTTTAGGCAAAAACAGTAGCATGAAACGTCATTACCAATTAAGGCAGTATAAAATGCTAGTTTTCTCGTCAGTTCAAGGCAGGATAAGGGTTAACACGCCTTAATGACAGTCAGGAATTGGCTGTTTCTCTAACGACGTCCTCTTTAGCCTTAAATAGAAAATCTATTTTAATTTCAGCTAATTAATAAAGAATTTTGCGCTAAAGCACATTTTTGTACCAATAAGCTTGCCATTTGACCTGTATCAGCTTTCCCGATAAGTTGGAAATCCGCTGGAAGCTTTCTGGATGAGCAGCCTGCTCATCATATTTATGCAGTAATTGAGATCCCCTCTTCACCGTATTAACCGATGCGAAAAGGACAACAAGGGGGCGAATGCGAGGCGCGCGTATGACACGCAAACCCCGTCGCCACGCTCTTTCTGTGCCCGTGCGTAGCGGTTCGGAAGTGGGGTTCCCGCAGAGCCTGGGGAGGTTCACTGATATGTTGTACGATAAATCCCTTGAGAAGGATAACTGTGGTTTCGGCCTGATCGCCCACATAGAAGGCGAACCTAGCCACAAGGTAGTGCGTACTGCAATACACGCACTGGCCCGAATGCAGCACCGTGGTGCGATTCTCGCCGATGGTAAAACCGGTGACGGTTGCGGCCTGCTATTACAAAAACCGGATCGCTTTTTTCGCATCGTTGCGCAGGAGCGCGGCTGGCGTTTAGCAAAAAACTACGCCGTCGGGATGCTCTTCCTGAATAAAGATCCTGAACTCGCCGCTGCCGCACGCCGCATCGTTGAAGAAGAGCTGCAACGCGAAACCTTGTCGATTGTGGGCTGGCGTGATGTCCCCACTAACGAAGGCGTGCTGGGTGAAATCGCCCTCTCTTCTCTACCACGCATTGAGCAAATTTTCGTTAACGCTCCGGCTGGCTGGCGTCCGCGTGATATGGAGCGCCGTCTGTTTATCGCCCGCCGCCGCATTGAAAAGCGTCTCGAAGCCGACAAAGACTTCTACGTCTGTAGCCTGTCGAATCTGGTGAACATCTATAAAGGTCTGTGTATGCCGGCGGATCTGCCGCGCTTCTACCTGGATCTTGCGGACCTGCGTCTGGAATCGGCCATTTGCCTGTTCCACCAGCGCTTCTCCACTAACACCGTACCGCGCTGGCCGCTGGCGCAGCCGTTCCGCTATCTGGCGCATAACGGCGAGATCAACACCATTACCGGTAACCGCCAATGGGCGCGTGCGCGTACCTATAAATTCCAGACGCCACTGATCCCTGACCTGCACGACGCCGCGCCGTTCGTCAACGAAACCGGCTCCGACTCCAGCTCAATGGATAACATGCTGGAACTGTTGCTGGCTGGCGGGATGGATATCATCCGCGCTATGCGTCTGTTAGTACCACCCGCCTGGCAGAACAACCCGGATATGGACCCGGAACTGCGTGCCTTCTTTGACTTTAACTCCATGCATATGGAGCCGTGGGATGGCCCGGCGGGCATCGTGATGTCTGACGGTCGTTTTGCCGCCTGTAACCTTGACCGTAACGGTCTGCGTCCGGCGCGCTATGTCATCACCAAAGATAAGCTCATCACCTGCGCCTCTGAAGTCGGTATCTGGGATTATCAGCCTGACGAAGTGGTCGAAAAAGGCCGCGTCGGGCCAGGCGAACTGATGGTAATCGACACTCGCAGTGGGCGCATTCTGCACTCGGCAGAAACCGATGACGATCTGAAAAGCCGCCATCCATATAAAGAGTGGATGGAGAAAAACGTCCGCCGTCTGGTACCGTTTGAAGATCTGCCCGATGAAGAAGTGGGTAGCCGCGAACTGGACGACGACACGCTTGCCAGCTACCAGAAACAGTTTAACTACAGCGCGGAAGAGCTGGACTCTGTAATCCGTGTGCTGGGCGAAAACGGCCAGGAGGCGGTCGGTTCGATGGGCGACGACACTCCATTCGCCGTGCTCTCCAGTCAGCCGCGCATTATTTACGACTACTTCCGTCAGCAGTTTGCGCAGGTAACCAACCCGCCAATCGACCCGCTGCGTGAAGCGCACGTTATGTCGCTCGCCACCAGCATCGGTCGTGAAATGAACGTCTTCTGCGAAGCAGAAGGCCAGGCGCACCGTTTAAGCTTTAAATCGCCGATTCTGCTCTACTCCGATTTCAAACAGCTCACGACGATGAAAGAGGAGCACTACCGCGCAGATACGCTGGATATCACCTTTGACGTCACCAAAACCACGCTCGAAGCGACGGTCAAAGAGCTGTGCGACAAAGCCGAAAAAATGGTACGTAGCGGCACCGTATTGCTGGTGCTTTCCGACCGGAATATCGGCAAAGATCGCCTGCCAGTTCCGGCCCCGATGGCGGTTGGCGCAATCCAGACCCGTCTGGTCGATCAAAGTCTGCGTTGCGATGCCAACATCATCGTCGAAACCGCCAGCGCCCGCGATCCGCACCATTTCGCCGTGTTGCTGGGCTTCGGCGCGACGGCTATTTATCCATACCTTGCCTATGAAACGCTGGGCCGCCTGGTAGACACTCAGGCGATTGCCAAAAATTATCGTACCGTGATGCTGAACTACCGCAACGGCATCAACAAAGGCTTGTACAAAATCATGTCCAAAATGGGCATCTCCACCATCGCCTCTTACCGCTGCTCGAAACTGTTTGAAGCGGTCGGTCTGCACGATGATGTAGTGGGCCTGTGCTTCCAGGGGGCGGTCAGCCGCATTGGCGGGGCGAGCTTTGAAGACTTCCAGCAGGATCTGCTGAATCTGTCGAAACGTGCCTGGCTGGCGCGCAAGCCCATCAGCCAGGGCGGCCTACTGAAATATGTGCACGGCGGCGAATACCACGCCTACAACCCGGACGTGGTGCGCACGCTGCAACAGGCGGTCCAGAGTGGCGAGTACAGCGACTATCAGGAATACGCGAAGCTGGTTAATGAGCGTCCGGCAACAACGCTGCGCGATCTGCTGGCAATTACGCCGGGTGATGAAGCGATCAACATTGCTGATGTTGAACCGGCAAGCGAACTGTTTAAACGCTTCGATACCGCTGCAATGTCTATTGGCGCATTAAGCCCGGAAGCCCACGAAGCGCTGGCAGAAGCGATGAACAGCATCGGCGGTAACTCGAACTCCGGTGAAGGTGGTGAAGACCCTGCCCGCTATGGCACCAACAAAGTGTCGCGCATCAAGCAGGTGGCTTCCGGTCGATTCGGTGTTACTCCGGCGTACCTGGTCAATGCCGACGTCATTCAGATTAAAGTCGCCCAGGGCGCGAAGCCGGGTGAAGGCGGTCAGTTGCCGGGCGATAAAGTCACGCCTTACATCGCCAAACTGCGCTATTCGGTGCCGGGCGTGACACTGATCTCCCCGCCGCCGCACCACGATATCTACTCTATCGAGGACCTGGCGCAGCTGATTTTCGACCTCAAGCAGGTCAACCCGAAAGCGATGATCTCCGTAAAACTGGTGTCCGAACCGGGCGTCGGTACCATCGCGACTGGCGTGGCGAAAGCTTATGCCGATTTAATCACCATCGCAGGCTATGACGGCGGTACGGGGGCAAGCCCGCTGTCGTCGGTGAAATATGCAGGCTGCCCGTGGGAACTCGGTCTGGTGGAAACCCAGCAGGCGCTGGTTGCTAACGGTCTACGTCATAAAATTCGGTTGCAGGTTGATGGCGGCCTGAAAACGGGCGTTGATATCATCAAAGCGGCGATTCTCGGCGCAGAAAGCTTTGGCTTCGGCACTGGTCCGATGGTGGCGCTCGGCTGTAAATATCTGCGAATCTGCCACCTGAACAACTGCGCAACGGGTGTGGCAACTCAGGACGACAAACTGCGTAAGAATCACTATCACGGCCTGCCGTTCAAGGTGACGAATTACTTTGAGTTTATCGCCCGTGAAACCCGCGAGCTGATGGCACAGTTGGGCGTAACGCGTCTGGTGGATCTGATTGGTCGCACCGACCTGCTGAAAGAGCTGGACGGTTTCACCGCCAAACAGCAGAAACTGGCGCTGTCGAAGTTGCTGGAGACTGCCGAGCCACATGCAGGTAAGGCTCTCTACTGCACCGAAAACAACCCGCCGTTTGATAACGGCCTGCTGAACGCGCAGTTGCTGCAACAGGCGAAACCGTTTGTCGATGAACGCCAGAGCAAAACCTTCTGGTTCGATATCCGCAACACCGACCGTTCTGTCGGCGCGTCGCTTTCAGGCTATATCGCCCAAACGCACGGCGATCAGGGGCTGGCAGCCGATCCTATCAAAGCGTACTTCAACGGCACCGCAGGCCAGAGCTTCGGTGTGTGGAACGCGGGCGGCGTGGAACTGTACCTGACCGGTGATGCCAACGACTATGTTGGTAAAGGCATGGCGGGCGGCTTAATCGCCATTCGTCCTCCGGTTGGCTCAGCCTTCCGCAGCCATGAAGCAAGCATTATCGGCAACACCTGCCTGTATGGCGCGACCGGTGGTCGTCTGTATGCCGCAGGCCGCGCGGGTGAACGTTTCGGCGTGCGTAACTCCGGTGCGATTACCGTGGTAGAAGGTATTGGCGACAACGGCTGTGAATATATGACGGGTGGTATTGTCTGTATTCTGGGTAAAACCGGCGTTAACTTCGGCGCAGGCATGACCGGCGGCTTCGCTTACGTTCTCGATGAAAGCGGCGATTTCCGCAAACGCGTTAACCCGGAACTGGTCGAGGTCTTAAGCGTTGACGATTTGGCTATCCATGAAGAGCATCTGCGTGGTCTTATCACCGAGCATGTGCAGCATACCGGTTCTCAGCGTGGTGAAGAGATTCTGGCAAACTGGTCAACCTTCGCCACTAAATTCGCGCTGGTTAAACCGAAGTCCAGTGATGTAAAAGCACTGCTGGGTCACCGTAGTCGTAGCGCAGCAGAGTTGCGCGTGCAGGCGCAGTAAGGGGTAGCAACAATGAGTCAGAATGTTTATCAATTTATCGACCTGCAGCGTGTTGATCCGCCAAAGAAACCGCTGAAGATCCGCAAAATTGAGTTTGTTGAAATTTACGAGCCGTTTTCCGAAAGCCAGGCCAAAGCGCAGGCTGACCGCTGCCTGTCGTGCGGCAACCCATACTGCGAGTGGAAATGCCCGGTACACAACTACATCCCAAACTGGCTGAAGCTCGCCAATGAGGGGCGTATTTTTGAAGCGGCGGAACTGTCGCACCAGACAAACACCCTGCCGGAAGTATGCGGACGTGTCTGCCCGCAAGACCGTCTGTGCGAAGGTTCCTGCACCCTGAACGATGAGTTTGGCGCGGTGACCATCGGCAACATTGAGCGTTATATCAATGATAAAGCGTTCGAAATGGGCTGGCGTCCGGATATGTCCGGCGTGAAACAGACCGGTAAAAAAGTGGCGATTATCGGCGCTGGTCCGGCAGGTTTGGCGTGTGCGGATGTCCTGACGCGCAACGGCGTAAAAGCGGTCGTCTTCGACCGTCACCCGGAAATCGGCGGCCTGCTGACCTTCGGTATTCCGGCCTTCAAGCTGGAAAAAGAGATAATGACGCGCCGCCGTGAAATCTTCACTGGCATGGGCATTGAGTTCAAACTCAATACCGAAGTGGGCCGTGACGTACAGCTGGACGATCTACTGAACGATTACGATGCTGTATTCCTTGGCGTCGGGACTTATCAATCAATGCGCGGCGGACTGGAAAACGAAGACGCCGACGGCGTATACGCGGCGCTGCCGTTCCTCATCGCCAACACCAAACAGTTAATGGGCTTTGGTGAAACCAACGACGAACCGTTTGTCAGCATGGAAGGTAAACGCGTGGTGGTACTTGGCGGTGGCGACACTGCGATGGACTGCGTGCGCACGTCTGTACGCCAGGGGGCGAAGCACGTTACCTGTGCCTATCGTCGTGATGAAGAGAACATGCCGGGTTCCCGCCGCGAAGTGAAAAACGCGCGGGAAGAAGGCGTAGAGTTCAAATTCAACGTCCAGCCGCTGGGGATTGAAGTGAACGGCAACGGCAAAGTCAGCGGCGTAAAAATGGTGCGCACAGAAATGGGCGAACCGGATGCCAAAGGCCGTCGCCGCGCGGAGATTGTGGCAGGTTCCGAACATATCGTTCCGGCAGATGCGGTGATCATGGCGTTTGGCTTTCGCCCGCACAACATGGAATGGCTGGCAAAACACAGCGTCGAGCTGGATTCCCAAGGCCGCATCATCGCCCCGGAAGGCAACGACAACGCTTTCCAGACCAGCAATCCGAAAATCTTTGCTGGCGGCGATATCGTCCGTGGTTCCGATCTGGTCGTTACCGCCATTGCCGAAGGTCGCAAAGCGGCAGACGGCATTATGAACTGGCTGGAAGTTTAATCCCTGCTCCAGCGCCGCCTCCTCAGAAAAGAGTCGGCGCTGAAATTCTCCTTTCGTTCTGGAAAGCGCCTCGCATAATCTGAAGAAAACCAATGTAATACGCACACCTGGATTGTTACCGGCAGATGCCCGGCGTATAGCTGATTCCATTATTCAACACAGCTCCATATAAAGGGAAAGATAATGGAATCGCTCTCATTTCAAACCACCGCAGGCTATCAGCAAATCCACGACGGCATTATTCACCTGGTCGATAGTGCCCGGACGGAAACGGTACGTAGTGTTAACGCGTTAATGACCGCGACGTATTGGGAAATTGGCCGACGGATAGTCGAATTTGAACAAGGTGGTGAGGCTCGGGCCGCGTATGGTGCGCAGTTAATCAAGCGACTATCAAAGGATCTAAGCCTAAGGTATAAGCGTGGATTTTCCACCAGGAATTTATGGCAGTTTAAGAATTTTTATATTTGTTTTCAAAGAATTGAAATTGTGCAGACACTGTCTGCACAATTCACCCCCACAATTCTCCAGACTGTGTCTGGAGAATCTTGCCATTTAGCGCAACTCGCCAAATCCTTCCCCCTGCCCTGGTCCACTTACGTCCGTTTGCTTTCTGTTAAAAAAGCTGATGCTCGCAGCTTTTATGAGAAAGAGACACTCCGCTGTGGCTGGTCTGCTCGTCAGCTCGAACGACAAATTGCGACCCAGTTTTATGAGCGGACACTACTGTCATATGACAAATCAGCCATGCTGCAACAACACGCTCCTGCCGAGACGCATATTCTTCCGCAGCAGGCGATACGCGATCCCTTTGTGCTCGAATTTCTGGAATTAAAAGATGAATACTCAGAATCCGATTTTGAGGAGGCGCTGATCAACCACCTGATGGATTTCATGCTGGAACTTGGGGATGATTTTGCCTTTGTCGGTCGACAACGAAGGTTACGCATTGATGACAACTGGTTTCGGGTCGATCTGTTGTTTTTCCACCGCCGTTTACGCTGCCTGCTAATCGTGGATCTAAAAGTGGGCAAATTTAGCTATAGCGATGCCGGACAAATGAATATGTATCTCAACTATGCCAAAGAGCACTGGACGCTACCGGATGAAAATCCGCCCATCGGTCTGGTTCTCTGTGCAGAGAAAGGAGCCGGAGAAGCACATTATGCTCTGGCAGGTTTGCCTAACACCGTTCTGGCAAGTGAATATAAGATGCAACTACCTGATGAAAAGCGACTCGCGGATGAACTCGTTCGAACACAGGCGGTGCTGGAGGAAGGCTATAGACGCCGTTAATTTCAGCGGTTTCGAATTCTGCAGACGGTGTCTGCAGAATCTTTAAAACGAACTAAGTTTTAAGCCATTAAATCAGCCTTAACCTTCACCACAACCTTTTTAATCTCACCAGGTTCACCAACAACGCATCCCGGTTTATGCGGTTCTCCTGGCATAAACACGGCGAACATTCCCGGTTTCAGGATGATGGTTTGCTCGTTCTCAATGGCGCTGCAAAGTTGGTAATCATCCTCATGATGGAACTCTTCACACTGGCGCGCAGTGCCTGCCATGCCAAACAGAATCCGTTCCTCACCGTTTAATAACAGCTGGATATCAATGTACTGTTGGTGCAATTCCGCTTTTTTCTCGACGGGCGATTGAGTGTTAAACGTCATGACATTCATAAAGATATTGTCGCCCTGTAATTCGTAACGACCCGGTGTTTTTTCTTGCGGTCTGGCAGCTAATGCCAGCGTTAACGCGTCCTGTAATGCAGGATGTAATCCGGCAGACGGTAATGACTGTACTTCACCCATCATCATAATTTTTCTCCCTGGGCCAACAGCGCAGCCCCAAGTAAACCTGCATCATGGCGGTAGTGCGCCGCCAGTAAATCAACATGAAATGCCGCTGGCTCCTGCGCCAGATACGTTTCCACTAACGCCAGATACCCTTCTGCCAGACCAACGCTGCCACCGACCACTACACACTGGCAATCAGTTGTGGCTTTAATATCAGCGATCAGCCTTGCAAGCGTACGTGCGGAGCGGTGAATCAGTTGCTGCGCCTGTTCGTCGCCCTGCCCGGCGCGCGTGAAAATGGTTTTCGCATCCGCGCCCATGAGTTCACCCTGCGCTGCCGCTGCAATGCCGCGACCAGAAGCAATCGCTTCCACGCAACCTGTGCGTCCACAGCCGCAGACTGGACCGTGTGGATCGGCCAGCGTATGCCCGATATGCCCCGCCAGACCACCAGGGCCGGTCAGCAACTTGCCGCCACAGACCACACCGCCGCCGACGCCAGTGGAAACGGTGATAAACACCATCTCGGTTACATCGCCTTCCAGCGCCTGATACTCCGCCCATGCTGCGGCCTGCGCATCATTAATGGCAATGGTCGGCAAATCAGTAAGTTGCTCCAGCGTTTTGACTAACGGAAAGTGTAGCAATCCACCGAGATTATGCGGATTCAGCGCCAATAAGCTGCCGTCGCGAATAATTCCGGTTGAAGCGATGGCAACTTGTTGCGCATGAGCGTGTAACGGGGAGACTAATGCGGATAAGGCATCACGCAGCGCCTGCGGCGTCTGGCTGGCAGGCGTAGGAAGTTCTCGGCGATCGCGGATCTGCCCGTCAGCGCCAATCAGCGCAGCGGCAAGTTTAGTACCGCCGATATCAATCGCCAGAGTGGTCATAGCACCGCCTTTTTCATCGCTGTGTTGTACCACTGACAAATGTGTTCAAGACGTGTGATTGCAGAACCGACCGTCACCGCCCACGCGCCGTGGCGCATCGCATCCGCCGCCTGAGCAGGCGTGTTGTAACGCCCTTCGGCAATCACCCGACATCCGGCGTCGCTCAATGTTTTCACCAGCGCCAGATCCGGCTCTTCTGGCGTTTCAGGCGTGGTATAGCCAGAAAGCGTAGTACCAATAATCTCGGCACCCAGCTTTTGGCATGCCAGGGCGTCTTCCGGCGTTGAGCAGTCGGTCATCGCCAGTAAACCGTGATGGTGAATACGTGCCAGCAGCGTTTCAACAGGCACCGGACGCGGTCGGTCGGTGCCGTCAATCGCGATAATGTCTGCGCCCGCCTGCGCCAGCGCATCAACATCTTCAATATAGGCCGTGATGCGTACCGGAGAATCCTCCAGATCGCGTTTCACAATCCCGATAATCGGCACGCTCACCACCGCACGCGTGGCTTGCAGATTTGCCACACCTTCAATGCGAATGGCAACCGCACCCGCCTGCTCTGCCGCTAATGCCATGGCAGCGACGATTTCCGGTTTATCGAGTGGGCTGTCAGGCACCGGCTGGCAGGAGACAATCAGGCCACCGTTGGCAGCGATTTTTTGATCCAGTTGTGCAAGTAACGACATACTTCTTCCCTTAGCAAAAGGCCCGGCACATGGCCGGGCAACAGGATTAACTTTTGGTTTTGACTAAATCGTTTTTGGCACCGCCAAACGGCACGGCACCGCTGAATGGTTTGCCGTCGATAGCGTCATGAGTACGTAACGCTTCCGGGCGCAACCAACGCTGAACGCGAGAAGGCATATCCAGCCCAATCAGCAGGATCACCACGAACGTCAGACTGAACGAAAGCGATCCCAGTGCCGTCCCCAGATCCAGGCGTTGAGCAATCAGCGCACCAATGATCGGCGCCAGTGCGCCGCCAAGTGCGCCAACGTTATAGGTAAAGCCCAGGCCCGCTGCACGCTGGTCGGTATCGAAATAACCGCCAATCAGTTTCGGTAAGATCCCGGAGATCCCCTGACCGAGCATTTGCTGGAAGAACAGTAACAGACCAAGTACCCAGACGTTTGCGCCGCCAATCGCAAATACCGGAATAATCAGCAATTGCGAAGCTAACAGGCTACAAACATAGGCTTTGCGTGTTCCCAGCCAGTCACCGAGGAAGCCGCCGACACAGCAACCCACCGCCGCCCCAAAACCGCTAAAGAACAGCACATTGGCGACAGTATGCGGGTCATAAGCAAGATCGGTTTTCAGATATGTTGGCAGCAGTGCCTGAATCGGCCACGAGTAGAGGAAAGCAAATAACACAACCACCATCAGCATTACGCCTGTTGGCCAGCGTTTGCCCGTACTCTGTACCATAAAGCTGATAAAGATTGCGGCGCATAACAGCCCGAGAACAGCGACGATTGCGGCATTTTGCAGGTTACCGGCGAAGCAGAACCACAGCGCAGTAGCCGCCGCCAGCGTCATCACGATATTGGCGATGCGATGTTCACCACGGTAGAGAATATCCACCATCGTGCGCACCGGTGCTTTGCCCCCGTGTTTCTCTTTCCAGTCTTCCGCTTCCGGGATGTTTTTCCGCAACCAGAGAGCAAAGATGATCGGTAAGATGCCGATAAAGAACAGTGCACGCCAGCCCCAGACCGGGACTACCAGACTATAGACCTGGGCGGCAACGACAGCCCCCACAGAGAAGCCGGAAATCAGAAAACCACTGGCTTTATTACGCAAGTGTTTTGGCCAGCTTTCAATGACATAGGTGGCGCTGGAACCGTACTCACCCGCCATTCCCATGCCTATCACCAGACGAGCGATAAACATAGTGATGTAGCCAGGCGCGAAGCCGCAGGCCAGCGTCCCGACCGAGAAGAGAACGATACTGGTGACCATTGCCAGACGACGCCCGTAGCGGTCGCCCATAGCGCCAAGCATCAGGCCGCCGAACCAACGAGAGATGAAGGCTGCGGAGATCAGACTTGCCGCCTGTACCGTTGTCAGCCCGAATTCACCTTGTACTTCAGTGAGTACCAGGGCAATTAAAACGAAATCAAAACCATCAAGCAGATATCCCAACCAGGCAGCGGAAAATGCCCGCCATTGCGCACGATTGAGATGGCGATACCACGGGATATTCTGGGTTGTAGTACTCATTGTGAGTCTCCCGCGGTGGGCGATGCCCACACGCTTTGGTATGAAAATTGTAGGGTACAGATGCGCTTATTTCCCCTCACCCGGTAGGGGCGAGCGAGGGGAAAGAACTCACCCGCGCTCTTGCATCAACTGCTGGGCAAGCGCCTTCAGTTCTGGCAGATATTTTTCATCAACCGGACCAAACGGTTTACGGCACAGCGGAACAGACACCACATCCATATAGTGCAGGACGGTTTTCAGGCCACGGAATACGCCAGTTTTAATCAGCAAATCAATGACTTTGTTGCACTCAGTTTGCAGTTTCTGCGCGGTCTGGATATCACCTTCTTTCAGCGCCTTCACGATACCCTGATAGCGCCAGCCCATAATGTTGTAAGTACTGCCGATACCGCCGTCTGCGCCCGCCAGCAGGCCGGAAGCGAAGATTTCGTCGTAACCGTTATAGAGCACCAGATCCGGATGCTCGCGACGGATCTGCTCCATCTGATAGAGATCGCCAGAGGTCTGTTTCAGTGCACCTACGCCAGGTAACGTAACCAGTGTATTGATCTGATCCAGAGTCAGTTTTACCCCGCTCAATGCCGGAATGTTGTACACCACCATCGGCAAACCATCCGCCGAGTCAATGATTGCCCGATAGTGATCGCAGTGTTCTTCAAAGCTGAAAGGATAGTAGAACGGCGTAACGGCGGAGACGGCATCGAAGCCATAACGTTTGGCTGAAGCCGCAAGCTGTTGGCTTTCAGCAGTACTGACGCAACCTACGTGAGCGATTAATTTAATCTTGCCTTTCGCCTCTTCGGCGACGATTTCCAGTACCTGTTCACGCTCGGAAATGCTCTGCACAAAGGCTTCGCCTGTCGACCCCCCCACGTACAAACCGTCGATGCCCTGCTGAATATTGAACTGAACCAGGCGGCGCAGACTCGCTTTGTCCAGTGCTTGTTGTTGGTCAAAAGGAGTCAGGAGTGCGGCCATCACGCCACGTAAATTCGTTGCCATAAATACCTCTGAAGTGATGCTTGTCTGTTGAAACGATATACCTTTATACCTGTTATACCAGATCAAATAAGCAACACATCATACAGAACGCTTATAATGCGATCTGCTTCACTAAAGTGGCATTATTTCTTTTTGTGGATGGTTTGGCCGAAGGCGTGCCAGGTGGCAGAAACGCTGTTGAGATGCGATTGCAACGCGCGATCGGCTTCGTCGGGATCGTGGCGGCGGATCGCGTCAACGATCGCAATATGTTGTTGATAGCTGACGTTATTATGCTCATGCAATGCCTGATCGGCGACCGTTGGGCGCGCGGCGATCAACCAGTCGAGCAAGGCAACGTGGATTGCCTTAAAGATCGGATTACCCGGGATCTCCGCCAGTACGCGGTGGAAATCAACGTCTGAACGAATGAACGCGGCATTGTTATCCAGCGACTGACTGTTGATTTCCAGGGCTTTTGCCAGCAAATCAATTTGTTCATCGGTGGCATGTTCAGCCGCATAGCGCACCAGGCTGGACTCAAAGAACAGACGTAACTGTTCGAAATGGGCTATCCCTCCTGGATGAGAAAGGAAATCTTTCGCCATACCGGACAGCTCGCCGATGATAGTGTCCGCAGAAGGACGCGAGACGCGAGCGCGCTCACCGTTATTTATTTGCACCAGACCTTTACGCTTTAACGCCGCCAGCGCTTCACGCACCGAAGGACGCCCGACGTTAAAGAACGCCATGAGTTCGCGCTCAGACGGCAACTGCTCCCCTTCGCCAAACTCGCGGCGGCGGATCATCTGCTCCAGCTCTTCTTCCACCATTTCGGAGAGTTTTTTACGCGCCAGCGGACGGCTACGCAAGTTGCGACCAATTGCAGGTGAAGAATCTTCGTTTTGCGAATCAAATGCGTTCATAAGGCCCATTCTTTAAGGTCAGTGTGATTAACATCATCAATGACATCCTATCACAGGAATGAAAGCAGGGTGAAACGAAGGGTTTTACTCTTCGTACACCATCATTATCGTAATTAATTTAATAATTAATTTTTGCGAAAAATAAATATAACGCAGATAAAAACATCCCAGCCAAATTATTTACAAGAATATTCATAGACATTATGAATATTATGAATGTGTTCTTGCGAAATAATCATAAATGTATATTTTATAATGAAAAATCCTCTTTATTACGATTAAAAAATTCGACACCAACACCATAAATAGCCTTGTAAAAAATATAACATCATTGTTTTCAATCTGCCGTTACTGGGATTGACCATATTCTTTTGACACGGAGTTGAACAATGTTCGGCATAATTATTTCTGTCATCGTGTTAATAACGATGGGCTATTTGATCCTTAAAAATTACAAACCACAGGTGGTGCTGGCCACAGCGGGTATCTTCCTGATGATGTGTGGTGCCTGGTTAGGGTTTGGGGGTGTACTCGACCCCGCCAAAAGCAGCGGCTATTTGATTGTTGATATTTATAATGAAATCCTGCGCATGCTGTCCAACCGCATTGCCGGGTTGGGGCTGTCGATTATGGCGGTGGGCGGTTATGCCCGCTATATGGAGCGCATAGGAGCCAGTCGGGCGATGGTGAGCTTGTTAAGCCGCCCGTTAAAGCTCATTCGCTCACCGTATCTCATACTGTCGGCAACTTACGTCATCGGTCAAATCATGGCGCAGTTTATTACCAGCGCCTCCGGTCTGGGTATGTTGCTGATGGTCACGTTATTTCCGACGCTGGTGAGTCTGGGAGTAAGTCGCCTCTCTGCGGTGGCGGTTATCGCGACCACCATGTCTATTGAATGGGGAATTCTGGAAACGAACTCCATTTTTGCCTCCCAGGTAGCGGGAATGAAAATCGCCACTTACTTCTTCCACTATCAGCTACCGGTCGCCTCTTGTGTCATTCTCTCAGTGGCAATCTCCCACTTTTTCGTGCAACGCGCTTTTGACAAAAAAGATAAAAATATCAATCACGAACAGGCGGAGCAAAAGGATCTCAACAATGTTCCACCGCTCTATTACGCCATTTTACCGGTGATGCCGTTAATCCTGATGCTCGGCTCGCTGTTCCTCGCCCACGTCGGGCTGATGCAGTCAGAACTGCATCTGGTAGTGGTGATGTTACTGAGTTTGACGGTGACGATGTTTGTTGAGTTCTTCCGCAAGCATAACTTGCGCGAAACAATGGACGATGTGCAGGCGTTTTTTGACGGCATGGGTACGCAGTTTGCCAACGTGGTAACGCTGGTGGTCGCGGGTGAAATATTTGCGAAAGGCTTAACGACGATTGGCACCGTTGATGCGGTTATCAAAGGCGCAGAGCATTCTGGCCTTGGTGGCATTGGCGTGATGATTATTATGGCGCTGGTAATTGCCATTTGTGCCATTGTGATGGGCTCCGGCAATGCGCCATTTATGTCATTTGCCAGCCTTATTCCGAATATCGCTGCTGGACTGCACGTACCTGCGGTAGTGATGATTATGCCGATGCACTTTGCCACAACGCTGGCGCGTGCGGTTTCGCCGATTACTGCGGTAGTGGTAGTAACTTCAGGAATAGCAGGCGTTTCGCCCTTTGAAGTGGTGAAGCGGACTGCGATCCCAATGGCAGTCGGATTCGTGGTGAATATGATTGCCACAATTACGCTATTTTATTAAGCCCTTAAAACGACAAAACAGGCCACCTGGGCCTGTTTTTGTTTTACTTCACAACGCGTAATGCCGGGCGACCACCACGTGGCGGTTGCGGCGGTTCATCATCAGGATGATTATCATCATCGCGATCTGGCTTATCGCCATCAATGACCGACATAACGGTTTCATTATCTGCCGATACATCTTCATCATTCATGATGCTGGCATCTTCGTCGTAAGCAGCTTCAGGCTCGAACATCGTGCCTGCGCCATTTTCACGGGCGTAGATAGCCAGCACAGCAGCCAGCGGTACTGAAACTTGCCGCGGGATACCGCCAAAGCGCGCGTTAAAGCGCACTTCATCATTCGCCAGTTCCAGGTTGCCGACCGCACGCGGAGCAATGTTGAGTACGATTTGCCCGTCACGTGCATATTCCATAGGAACCTGCACGCCAGGGAGCGTCACATCCACCACCAGGTGCGGCGTGAGCTGGTTATCCAGCAACCACTCATAGAATGCACGCAGCAGATAGGGACGACGTGGTGTTAGCTGTGACAAATCCATACAGATTAACTCCGGCCCAGACGCATTTCACGTTCAGCTTCGGTTAAGGAAGCAAGGAAAGAGTCACGCTCAAAGACGCGGGTCATATAGCCTTTCAGCTCTTTCGCACCCGGGCCGCTGAACTCGATGCCCAGTTGCGGCAGACGCCACAGCAGCGGAGCAAGGTAGCAATCGACCAGGCTGAACTCATCGCTCAGGAAGTACGGCTTCTGACCGAAGACCGGCGCAATAGCCAGCAGTTCTTCGCGCAGTTGCTTACGAGCGGCATCCGCTTCAGAGGCTGAACCGTTGATGATGGTGTTCATCAGCGTGTACCAGTCTTTTTCGATGCGGTGCATGTACAGGCGGCTTTCACCGCGAGCTACCGGGTAAACAGGCATCAGTGGCGGATGCGGGAAACGCTCATCCAGGTATTCCATAATGATGCGAGATTCCCACAGGGTCAGCTCACGATCCACCAGGGTCGGAACGCTCTGATTCGGGTTGAGGTCAATCAGATCCTGAGGCGGATTGTCCTTTTCCACGTGTTCGATCTCGAAACTTACACCTTTTTCAGCCAGCACGATGCGGACCTGATGGCTATAGATGTCAGTAGGACCGGAAAACAGCGTCATTACCGAACGTTTGTTGGCAGCGACAGCCATGAAAACCTCCAGGTATAGTCAGAATTTTTACTGCTACCAGCCACCAGGTGGCCAGTCAGAAGTTGTGTTACCCAGTAAGGAACGACTCTCTTTGTTCGAAAAACAAACAAAAAATGAGCAATACCCGACATTTGGGCAGAAAATTGGATGATAGTTTACCAGATTTTGCGACCTTTGTGGTGAGTCGATGCCGGAAATGGGGAAAAAGAGATGTTCCTTAGTCTGAAATGCTTGACTTAATCCCCACCAGAAATGTTGTCTATCTCTTTTACGCCGTTGCTATCGGTGCGCCCCAGCCATCAAAACTACCGCCATGCTTTTCAGCCAAATCGGTAAGCTGACATGTAATTTCGGTCATCTGCCATTGTTCAGGAGCATCAGTGTTCGTAAATGACGCCATATACCCTGGTTGTTGGTCGTTCATCCGAATGCTCACCAGCGCAATGCCATATGGCAATTCCGTCACGTCCTCCGCAAAGGCACGGGCAGCAGCTTCTGTCGGCAATGTCGCGTAGTAATCAATGGTGCGTGGAAGAGTCAAATCGTCACCATGTTCCAGCAGCCCACGGCATACGCGGGAATCGTGTATCCAGTTCCAGTCATATTTCGACGGGTACAGGAACTGGCGATAGTAATTTCCGTTATCGTTTTTACTCATACTATAGCTGCAAGAGACTTCCGGGCCACCCGCGAGCAATTTATCCAGCGTTCTTTCCCAGTCCAGATCTTTTTCCGACTGGAAAACAAAATCGCGCCAGCCCTCTTGTGTTACCACCCCCACCAACCAAATCGGTAATGCCTTGCCCCTCTCCTCAAGCCAGTCCTCTATACGATTTAAACGTTGTGTTTCATCAGGCTGCGGTAAACCGTTTTCATAACAATGGGTATAACGCACACGAAAGAACCATGTGTGGTTAAGTCGATCAAATCTTTCATCCTGAACGGCGCCGATATCAACACGTATGCCCGTGACATGGTCATCCACTGTTGTAATAAAGAACTCCCATTTATTCGACAACGTTAAAGATTCTTTCTTGTTAAACAATGCATTAAATAATCCCATCGCGATATCCTTTTCTACAGTACGTGGAAAATACTATTAAA
Source organism: Escherichia sp. E4385 (assembly GCF_963883145.1). Lineage (NCBI taxonomy): Bacteria > Pseudomonadati > Pseudomonadota > Gammaproteobacteria > Enterobacterales > Enterobacteriaceae > Escherichia > Escherichia sp. E4385. Next base: position 46,901 of record NZ_CAWOOJ010000008.1, on the reverse strand, counting down.
AAGAGAATAATGCTGAAGAGAGAGGGAAAAGAGGCTGGAATCGGACTTTAGCCATAAAAAAACCCGCCGAAGCGGGTTTTTTTCGCAAATTGTATTCTGCCGAAGCAGAAAGCAATTAACGTTTGGAGAACTGCGGACGACGACGTGCTTTACGCAGACCGACTTTCTTACGTTCAACCTGACGAGCGTCACGAGTAACGAAGCCAGCTTTACGCAGTTCAGAACGCAGGGATTCGTCGTACTCCATCAGAGCGCGGGTGATACCGTGACGGATCGCACCAGCCTGACCAGAGATACCACCACCTTTAACAGTGATGTACAGATCCAGTTTCTCAACCATGTCGACCAGTTCCAGCGGCTGACGAACTACCATGCGGGCAGTTTCACGACCGAAGTACTGTTCCAGAGAACGTTGGTTGATAACGATTTTACCGTTGCCCGGTTTGATGAAAACGCGAGCTGCGGAACTTTTGCGGCGACCAGTGCCGTAGTATTGATTTTCAGCCATTGCCTATAATCCCGATTAGATGTCAAGAACTTGCGGTTGCTGTGCCGCGTGGTTGTGCTCGTTACCCGCGTAAACTTTCAGTTTACGGAACATAGCACGACCCAGCGGGCCTTTTGGCAACATGCCTTTAACCGCGATTTCAATCACACGCTCAGGACGGCGAGCAATCATCTCTTCAAAGGTCGCTTGTTTGATACCACCGATGTGACCGGTGTGGTGATAGTACACTTTGTCAGTACGCTTGTTGCCGGTTACAGCAACTTTGTCAGCGTTCAGAACGATGATGTAATCACCGGTATCTACGTGCGGAGTGTATTCCGCTTTGTGCTTACCGCGCAGGCGACGAGCCAGTTCAGTAGCCAGACGGCCCAGAGTTTTACCGGTCGCGTCAACAACATACCAGTCGCGTTTTACGGTTTCTGGTTTAGCTGTAAAAGTTTTCATTAAAAGCTTACCCAATAAATAGTTACACGTTGGTGAACACCCAAACGTCTTCAATTGTTGAGGTTCACACGACAAAGTCCGGCAAACCTACCCCTTCGAATAGCCTATGCCAGCACACAAAAAGTTTCGGGAAAAAAAACTTTCTTGTAACGTGGGGTCGCAGGATTATAGAGAAGTCGGGGTCAAAGATCGACCCCTTTTTGTGATTTATGGCAGGTTTTACCCCGCCAAATGCTCGCGCTTCAAATACTCTTCGCTCTGCATCTCTTGTAGACGTGACAGGCAACGCTGGAACTCAAACTTCAGTCGCTCGCCCTGATAAATTTCATACAAAGGCACTTCTGCGCTCACCACTAATTTGACATGGCGCTCGTAAAACTCATCCACCAGCGCAATAAAACGTCGCGCTTCGCTCTCCATCAACCGCGTCATGACTGGCACATCAAACAACATCACTGTGTGAAAGAGGCGTGAGAGCGCTATATAGTCATGCTGGCTGCGGGCATCGACACACAAGGTGGTAAAAGAGACGGCAAGCGTCTGATTCTCAACGCCCATTGTCGCCAGCGGGCGATGGTTGATTTCTAACGTCGGTGAATTTTCTCGTTTCGCCCCCGCCAGCACCAACCAAAGTTTATCCATTTGCGCACGGGTTTCATCGTTGAGCGGCGACAGCCATAAATGCGCCTGGGTAAGCGTTCGTAGTCGATAATCGACGCCTGCATCGACATTCATTACATCGCAATACTGTTTAATGGCGTCGATAGCCGGTAGAAAACGCGCTCGTTGCAGGCCATTACGATAAAGCTCATCAGGCGGAATATTTGACGTTGCGACCAGCGTTATTCCGCGAGCGAACAGGGCTTTCATTAAACCGCCAAGCAACATGGCATCGGTAATATCCGAAACAAAAAATTCATCAAAACAGAGGACATCGGTTTCTGCTTTGAAGCGATCGGCAATAATTTCCAGCGGGTCAGTCTGCCCCTGTAATGCAGTCAGTTCTTCATGCACGCGCAGCATAAAACGGTGAAAGTGCAGGCGCTGTTTCCGCTCACCCGGCAAACTTTGATAGAAAAGGTCCATCAGCCAGGTTTTCCCGCGTCCTACACCGCCCCACATATATAAGCCACGCACCGGCGCACTGCTTGCCTCTTCGCGCTTACCCCACAGTTTACCGACTCGCGCCATTAACCCACTCGCCCTCGCAGTGGGCGGCGTGCTGTTGATTAATTCCTGGTAGATAATCTCCAGCCGACTGACGGCCTCTTTTTGTACGTCGTCAGGTTGATGGCTGCCCTCATTGAGCGCCTTCAGGTATTGCGATGTCGGGGTAACGCTTTGCATGATGTTCTTGTTATTCCTTGAATAATCGGTGTGCCGTTGTTCACGGTTGACGAAAAAAAGGCCGTTCTACACTACGCGATATGCAGTCGGGATTCCACTTCTGTGGAATTAACGGTTATAGTGGCATAATCAGCCGCAGGCATGGAGCCTGAAGCCAACACCCTACGGAAACAAAAGACAACGGGAGATGTTCATGACCTGGGAATATGCGCTAATTGGGTTAGTCGTCGGCATCATTATTGGTGCTGTGGCCATGCGTTTTGGTAATCGTAAACTACGCCAGCAACAGGCGTTGCAGTACGAACTGGAAAAAAATAAAGCTGAACTGGACGAGTATCGCGAAGAGTTGGTTAACCACTTTGCCCGCAGCGCGGAATTACTGGATACCATGGCGCATGACTATCGCCAGTTGTATCAACACATGGCGAAAAGCTCCAGCAGCCTGCTGCCGGAACTGTCCGCAGAAGCAAACCCGTTCCGTAATCGTCTGGCTGAGTCTGAAGCCAGCAACGATCAGGCACCGGTGCAGATGCCACGCGACTATTCTGAAGGCGCATCTGGCCTGCTGCGCACTGGCGCAAAGCGCGACTAATTTATTTTGCGGGCGCAGCCATTGCGCCCTCCTCTTCTCTCCCTCCCCGACTATCATTTAATCTGGTGTCTCATTGTTAGCCGTCTGAAAATTCAATAACATCAAACTGTTTTGAATCTCTTTTTCTTATCATTCAGGTACGAGAGCAGGAATAATGAAAAAACAAACCCAGCTGTTGAGTGCATTAGCGTTAAGTGTCGGGTTAACTCTCTCGGCGCCATTTCAGGCTGTCGCGTCGATTCCCGGCCAGGTTGCCGGTCAGGCGCCATTGCCCAGCCTGGCCCCGATGCTGGAAAAAGTGCTTCCCGCGGTGGTAAGCGTGCGAGTTGAAGGGACTGCCAGCCAGGAACAGAAAATCCCGGAAGAATTCAAAAAATTTTTTGGCGATGATTTACCGGATCAACCTGCGCAACCCTTTGAAGGTTTAGGCTCCGGTGTCATCATCAATGCCAATAAAGGTTATGTGCTGACCAACAATCACGTCATCAATCAGGCACAGAAAATCAGTATTCAGCTCAATGACGGACGCGAGTTTGATGCGAAGTTGATTGGCAGCGACGACCAGAGCGATATCGCCCTGCTACAAATTCAGAATCCGAGCAAATTAACGCAAATCGCCATTGCCGACTCCGACAAACTACGCGTCGGTGATTTTGCCGTCGCGGTCGGTAACCCGTTTGGCCTTGGGCAAACCGCGACTTCAGGCATTGTTTCCGCATTAGGTCGCAGCGGGTTAAATCTCGAAGGTCTGGAAAACTTTATCCAGACCGATGCTTCCATTAACCGGGGTAACTCCGGCGGTGCGCTGTTAAACCTTAACGGCGAGTTGATTGGTATTAACACCGCAATTCTTGCCCCTGGCGGCGGTAGCGTCGGGATTGGCTTTGCTATCCCCAGCAATATGGCGCGTACCCTGGCGCAGCAACTTATCGACTTTGGTGAAATTAAACGCGGTCTGTTAGGCATTAAAGGTACCGAAATGAGTGCCGATATCGCCAAAGCGTTTAATTTAGATGTGCAACGTGGCGCGTTTGTCAGTGAAGTACTGCCTGGTTCTGGCTCGGCGAAAGCGGGCGTAAAAGCAGGCGATATTATTACCAGCCTCAACGGTAAACCGCTCAATAGCTTCGCCGAATTGCGTTCCCGCATCGCCACCACTGAACCTGGTACTAAAGTGAAGCTTGGCCTGTTACGTAACGGCAAGCCGCTGGAAGTGGAAGTGACGCTTGATACCAGCACATCGTCTTCAGCCAGTGCAGAGATGATTACACCGGCGCTGGAAGGCGCAACGTTGAGTGACAGTCAGCTAAAAGATGGCGGAAAAGGCATTAAGATCGACGAAGTTGTCAAAGACAGCCCCGCCGCTCAGGCAGGTTTACAGAAAGATGATGTAATTATTGGCGTGAACCGCAATCGGGTGAACTCGATTGCTGAGATGCGCAAAGTACTGGCAACCAAACCGGCAATTATTGCCCTGCAAATCATGCGCGGTAATGAGAGCATTTACCTGCTAATGCGTTAATGTCATAAACCGGGCATCAGGCTGACGTGTGATGTCCGGTTAACTCGTGATATGCTGCTGCCGTTCCCTTTTTTAATGACGCCTCCATCATGTTTGTGAAGCTCTTACGATCCGTTGCGATTGGATTAATTGTCGGCGCTATTTTGCTGGTTGCCATGCCTTCGCTGCGCAGCATTAACCCGCTTTCCACACCGCAATTCGACAGTGCCGACGAGACGCCTGCCAGTTATAATCTGGCGGTCCGCCGCGCCGCGCCAGCGGTGGTAAATGTCTATAACCGTGGTTTGAACACATCCTCACACAACCAGCTTGAGATCCGTACGCTAGGGTCAGGTGTGATCATGGATCAACGTGGTTATATCATTACCAATAAACATGTAATCAACGACGCCGATCAGATCATAGTCGCCTTACAGGATGGTCGTGTATTTGAAGCGCTGCTGGTTGGCTCTGATTCACTGACCGATCTGGCGGTGCTCAAAATTAATGCCACTGGCGGTTTACCCACCATTCCAATCAATTCTCGTCGCATACCGCACATTGGCGATGTAGTGCTGGCGATCGGTAACCCGTACAACCTCGGGCAAACTATTACCCAGGGGATTATCAGCGCCACGGGTCGCATCGGCCTGAACCCGACCGGGCGGCAAAACTTTCTGCAAACCGATGCATCCATTAACCACGGCAACTCCGGCGGTGCACTGGTGAACTCGCTGGGCGAACTGATGGGCATCAACACACTGTCGTTTGATAAGAGTAACGATGGCGAAACTCCAGAAGGCATCGGTTTTGCCATTCCCTTCCAGTTGGCAACCAAAATTATGGATAAGCTAATCCGCGATGGACGTGTTATTCGTGGCTATATCGGTATTGGCGGCCGCGAAATCGCACCATTACACGCGCAAGGTGGTGGTATCGATCAACTGCAAGGGATTGTGGTTAATGAAGTGTCACCTGATGGCCCGGCGGCTAATGCCGGTATCCAAGTCAACGATCTGATTATCTCGGTGGACAACAAACCTGCAATCTCCGCTCTGGAGACAATGGATCAAGTGGCAGAAATTCGACCAGGTTCGGTGATTCCGGTGGTGGTGATGCGTGACGATAAAAAACTGACATTGCAGGTCACTATTCAGGAATATCCAGCGACCAATTAAGTCGTGCGCTCAAAACAAAAAACCGGAGACGTTGCTCCGGTTTTTTATTATTCGTTAATCAATTACTTATTAACGAACTCTTCGCCCAGGGCGATATCTTTCTTCAGCGTATCCAGCATTCCTTCCAGCGCGTTCTGTTCAAATGCGCTCAGAGTACCGATGGATTTACGCTCTTCTACGCCATTTTTACCCAGCAGAAGCGGTTGAGAGAAGAAACGAGCATACTGGCCGTCACCTTCAACGTAGGCACATTCAACGACACCTTTTTCGCCTTGCAACGCACGAACCAGAGACAGGCCGAAGCGTGCAGCTGCCTGGCCCATGGACAGGGTTGCAGACCCGCCACCGGCTTTCGCTTCAACCACTTCCGTACCCGCGTTCTGGATACGTTTGGTCAGATCAGCAACTTCCTGCTCGGTAAAGCTTACGCCAGGAACTTGAGACAGCAGCGGCAGAATGGTAACGCCAGAGTGACCGCCAATAACCGGAACTTCAACTTCACCCGGCTGTTTGCCTTTCAGTTCAGCGACAAACGTATTAGAACGGATGATATCCAGCGTGGTGACGCCAAACAGTTTATTCTTGTCATACACACCCGCTTTCTTCAGCACTTCCGCAGCGATTGCTACCGTGGTGTTTACCGGGTTTGTAATGATACCGATGCACGCTTTCGGGCAGGTTGTCGCAATTTGCTGTACCAGATTCTTCACGATACCGGCGTTAACGTTAAACAGGTCGGAACGATCCATCCCGGGTTTACGCGCTACACCTGCGGAGATTAGAACCACATCAGCGCCTTCCAACGCAGGGGTCGCATCTTCACCAGAAAAACCTTTGATTTTCACAGCAGTAGGGATATGGCTCAGGTCGACGGCCACACCGGGAGTGACTGGAGCGATATCATACAGGGAGAGTTCTGAACCTGAAGGCAGTTGGGTTTTTAACAGTAATGCAAGCGCCTGGCCAATACCGCCAGCAGCGCCGAGGACTGCGACTTTCATCCTAAACTCCTTATTATATTGATAAACTAAGATATGTTGCTCCGCTGCCGCGACCTTAATCCACAAATTAACAGTTTACAATGACCACTTCTCAAGAATGTGTAGTCACGCAAATTTGGCGTTTATGCATTTAATTGACGTAATCAGGAACCTAACTTACGTAATTAACAGCCGCTTATGCATCAGAGCAACATTCCAACAGGTGGTGACAATATACCCTACCGTTCAGCCAAAACAACATCAATTTGATAACAATTAATTTACTTTTAAGCGGAATTTGCGCGCCGTGACGCAGGCATGTTTCTCAATCACGAAATTTGATAAAATCCCGCTCTTTCATAACATTATTTCAGCCTTCTCCAGGGCAGACTGTTTGCATAAAAATTCATCTGTATGCACAATAATGTTGTATCAACCACCATATCGGGTGACTTATGCGAAGCTCGTCTAAGCAAGAAGAATTAGTTAAAGCGTTTAAAGCGTTACTTAAAGAAGAGAAATTTAGCTCCCAGGGCGAAATCGTCGCCGCATTGCAGGAGCAAGGCTTTGACAATATTAATCAGTCTAAAGTCTCGCGGATGTTGACCAAATTTGGTGCTGTACGTACCCGCAATGCAAAGATGGAAATGGTTTACTGCCTGCCAGCTGAACTGGGCGTACCAACCACCTCCAGTCCGTTGAAGAATCTGGTGCTGGATATCGACTACAACGACGCTGTTGTTGTAATACATACCAGTCCTGGCGCGGCGCAGTTGATTGCGCGTCTGCTGGACTCTCTGGGCAAAGCAGAAGGTATTCTTGGCACCATCGCAGGTGATGACACCATCTTTACCACCCCTGCTAAAGGTTTCACCGTCAAAGACCTGTACGAAGCGATTTTAGAGCTGTTCGACCAGGAGCTTTAATCTCTGCCCCGTCGCTTCTGGCGGCGGGGAAAATATTGCATTCTCCATTCATCGCCCTGCTTCCCCATGCCATTCATTTAACGAATAGTGCGTTTTATAGCGACAAAACATTCACACAACGAATACACAGAGAATACACAGAGCAAAAAACGCACATTTTGCAAAAACACATATCTTATTGAAATAAATGCAATTTCCACTAAACACCCGTATTTTTAATTCACTTTTGTTATAAAAATTAATCTTTTTAACAATTCTCCCTCAATAGAAACAGTTAGCGTGGTATTAATTAGCTCAATAATTAGTGTATACTTAATTTTGTGATATGGGTCACGAAACAAAGGCCCAGCTAAAAGATTATGTCGAGGTAAAAATCATGAAAATCAAAACCACTGTTGCTGCATTAAGTGTGCTCTCTGTTCTCTCTTTCGGTGCTTTCGCTGCCGATTCCATTGATGCTGCACAAGCACAAAATCGTGAAGCCATCGGCACCGTGTCCGTCAGCGGTGTAGCATCTTCTCCAATGGATATGCGTGAAATGCTGAACAAAAAAGCGGAAGAGAAAGGCGCGACTGCTTACCAGATTACCGAAGCGCGTAGCGGCGATACCTGGCACGCCACAGCTGAACTGTACAAATAAACCCTCATCGTCTTGTCCGACGACATTGCCCCCGGTTTGGGGGCTTTTTTGCGCTAGTGACGAACATTAAAACGCAAATGCCCTTCCAGCTCTTCCTCCGCCTCATCAAACAGCAATATTAACGCGCCAAAACGCCGACGCGTTTTTTCTCCCAGATGAACAAATTCGATCTCCAGCGGTAGCGGCAGAACATCGTTCATTAATACATCCCACAGTGAGTCGAGATCGCGCACCTTATCTTTCGCCAGACCAAAGGTTTGGCGAAAGTCGCGATAAAAGTCCTCCTGACTCTCAATCTCATCAAAATCAAAGCTATAGATATTCATCTGTTGCCACCGTCACGTTTCGCGGCGAGTTCTGCCGTTCATCGCTAAGTATAGACATGAAAAAATCGACGCTTTTGGCATCGGTTTCTGATTACTGACAAAGTGCACTTTGTTCATGCCGGATGCGGCGTGAACGCCTTATTCGGCCTACCAAGGGGTGCAAATTCAATATAGGCCTGATAAGCGTAGCGCATCAGACAATTTGGAGTATGTCAGCAATCTCAACCGACACCTTTAGGCGTCGGCTTTGACTTAATTATCGGTTAGCGCGTGCTGGTATTTATGCAGCATACCGGTAAGCCGATGCACCGGTTCCGTGACCTGCGGCGGCGCTTGCCAGATGCGTAGTTTTTCCTGGTAGATATCCAGTTCTTCCAGCAACTGACCGAAGTAACGACGGCGTTTGTCATCGCTGCGGGCAGAAATCACATGGTCCGCTGTGCGGCGCATTTGTCGGTGAAATGCCGATAAATCATCATTCACGGGTATCGGCGCATCACGCAATCGCTGGTGAGCGATAATCATCGTTAACGCCAGGCGAAACTTCGGCAAATCGCCGGGAAATTTATTCATCAGCAAAAACAACTGCTGATAAAGCGCTGGCAGATGGTTCTCTTTACGCCGGGCGACATTGGTGGTCATCGCGGAAACAGCGGCAGAAACAAACTGATTAAGCAGCACGCGTCCTGTCCTGTCGCGCGATTTATCCCGCACCAGTAGAATGACGATGAACGCCAGCACACAGCCCACGATTTGCCCCAGCGCGCTATCGAGAAACTGACTGAACTGAAAGGTCATCGGGTTATCCAACACGATAATATTAATCGTACTGGCCAGCGCGCCCATCGATCCCAACCGCCGTTTCTGCACTTCAATACCAAGGAAAAATCCCAGCACCGCCAGGCTAAGGCACAGCAGCAACATACTCTGTTGGGTATTGGGGATAATCACCAAAAAATAGAGCAGTCCTAACGGTAGCGCAGCTACCGTGCCGTAGATAAAGTCGATCGCCACCATGCGTGGATTAGGTAAACGCATTGCCAGCGACGTTACGACGGCAATCATCACCATTGCGCCACTGCCGGAGGTCCATCCGGTCCACAGCCAGAAAAGCGTGCCCAGAATGCAAGAAAGTGTGGTTCGCCAGAAGTTAACCATTGCATGATGACGTTCGGCTGACTCTACTTTTACTTCCGGTTCGCCTTGCAGGATCTCTTCTTCGGTGGCGTTGATTTTTGTGTTACTGATAACGCCGCGCTTGAGAAGCTGATAACGCGTTGCCGCCGCGACCCAGCTATAAATGGTGACAGGCGTTTCCCGTTCCCCGGTCCAGGCGATAACTCTCCGCAGGCGTTTGAGCTGCTTGTGGACGTCCTGCGCAGTTTCTACCGGCGTGTCAAAAAATTCGCGGAAAGTATCAGTGATCAATTCCGGGCGCGTATTCTGAATAAGATAAGTTTCGCAGGACTGGGTTACCAGCGTCAGCGACAACGTGTTGATCGCTTTTAAACGCCGATTGGCACGCGCCCAGCGGGAAGATTCCATGTTCAGATTGCTACGCATCCCTTGCAGCGCCGTGGTGCGGCGAACCAGGTCGCCCCAGGCCTTATCAACAATCTCGCCATCACCATGTTTGATGCATAATTGCATTAGTTGATATTGCGCCACCAGCAAACTTTCCAGCTCTCGATCCACTTCTTGTTTGATCGATCGTGGAGAAAAGAGCAGATCCGCCACAATAGCACACACAATACCAATGACGATTTCACTACAACGTTCAACGGCAAACTGCGGCGTCAGCAGCGGTTCTGGCTGAATGGTGATCACAATTATCAGCGCTGTATAACCGGCAAGCCCCCACGCATAGGAGTTCTCTACTCGTACCAGCGAGGAGAGCCAGGTACAAAAACCGGCCCAGATACAGCACACCAGAATCATCAACAATGGTGCACGGATCATCGCAATAATGATCACCAGCCCGGCAATACAACCGATAAATGTACCGATGATGCGCAAAAAGCCGCGATAGCGGATGGCACCAGAGTACGGTTCGCCACCGGCGGCAAAGGCAGGACCGGCGGCAACAATCGCCGCAGTCAGAACAGCCCAGCGTGGTGTTTCAAGCTGAAAATGAAAGCCAACAAACAGCGCCAGCACAATGGCGGTCGCCAGTTTTACCGCGAAGCGAATATGTTGGTTAGCAATGGAGAAAATACCCATCGTGATTAACCAAACTCACGCAGGCGATGGGCCATTTTACGGAAGAACGAATCCTGACTTTCATCGCGATCTTGTTTACCCGTAACCACCACAGTAGCGGTAGTCCCCGCAGGCCAGATGTTATCTTGCTGGTTGTCGAGACGAATACGTACCGGGACACGTTGCGCCAGACGCACCCATTCAAGGTTGGAATCGATGGTCGCCATCCCTTTGTCGTCACGCGTACTGCTGGCGTTAGTGACCCCAGCGGCAACACTATCGACAGTCCCTTTCAGCACTTTATTGCTACCAAGCGGCGTAATTTCTGCGCGATACCCAGAACGTACCCCTTCCAGCTTGGTTTCTTCCATATAGGCCAGCACATAGAAGGAGTTCTGTTTCACCAGCGCTACAGCCGTTGAACCACGCGTAATAAATTCACCGGTATAGACGTTGAGGTTGGTCACCCAGCCATCTGCTGGCGCGCGGATCACGGTACGTTCAAGATCCAGTTTTGCCAGATCGCGGGTTGCCTGAGCTTTCGCTAACTGATGCAGGACCGTTTGCAGAACGTTATTGGCCTGGTCTATCTCTTCGCGAGACATCGCCTGTATGCCGAGACGGTTGCGACGTCCAGCTTCCTGGCGTTTTTCCTGCGCCAGTACCTGATAATAGGCAACATCAGCTTCCGCTTCTTCGAGGGCCTTTTGGTAGCGTGGCTGGTCGATGGTGAACAGTACCTGTCCTTTTTTCACCAGCTGGTTATCATGAACATTCACTTGGGTGATGAGTCCGGAGACATCCGGCGCAATCGCGACCACATCGGCGCTAAAGCGCGCGTCACGGGTCCACGGAGATTCGGTGTAATAGACCCAGGCATTAAAAATTGCGATGAAGGCCAGAATGACTAATACGACCGTGATGGCCGTACGGGAGAATTTTCTTATTAGTGTTTTCACTTCAACCTCAAACGAACAGTCGCGATATCAAATAAAACAAACAGCAATAGAGCGCGGTGTTGAACAGCGCCGGATGCCAGACGAAGTCGTAGATACCTGTTGGCACAAGGACCCGGCGCACCAGCCAGAAAATCGCCAGTGATAAAAGCAATTCGAAAAATATCGGTGGGAAGGACAGCCCAAACACCACGATAACGGGAAACAGACTCATGTTGACCTTGGTTGTATAGAGAGAGCAGGTGTTATTATTTTCAGCATCTGTCGCCGCAGAGAAGGGCATAGAAAGCCGGGCGAGAGCAACATTGCTGTAGATTGATATTTAATATATTAGCGTAACTGTTATGCTGTTATCTATATTATGTGATCTAAATCACTTTTAAGTCAGAGTGAATAATGGAACGACTAAAACGCATGTCGGTTTTCGCCAAAGTGGTTGAATTTGGTTCGTTTACCGCCGCCGCCAGACAGCTTCAAATGAGCGTTTCATCCATCAGTCAGACGGTGTCTAAACTGGAAGATGAGTTGCAGGTAAAGTTGTTAAACCGCAGCACACGCAGCATTGGCCTGACCGAAGCAGGTAGAATTTACTACCAGGGCTGCCGTCGGATGCTCCATGAAGTGCAGGATGTCCATGAGCAACTGTACGCCTTCAATAACACGCCTATCGGGACGCTGCGCATTGGCTGTTCTTCAACTATGGCTCAAAATGTTCTCGCTGGGCTGACGGCAAAAATGTTGAAAGAGTACCCTGGTTTAAGCGTCAATCTGGTTACCGGAATTCCTGCACCCGACCTGATTGCCGACGGTCTGGATGTCGTGATCCGCGTCGGCGCGTTGCAGGATTCCAGCCTATTTTCCCGCCGTCTGGGGGCGATGCCGATGGTGGTGTGCGCCGCTAAAAGCTATCTCACACAGTATGGCGTACCGGAAAAACCCGCCGATCTAAGTAGCCATTCATGGCTTGAGTACAGCGTGCGTCCGGACAATGAATTTGAACTGATCGCGCCAGAAGGGATCTCGACTCGCCTCATCCCACAAGGACGGTTTGTCACTAATGATCCAATGACGCTGGTGCGCTGGTTAACGGCAGGCGCTGGGATCGCGTATGTACCGCTGATGTGGGTGATCAATGAGATCAATCGTGGGGAGCTGGAGATCCTGCTGCCGCGTTATCAGTCGGATCCACGCCCGGTTTATGCACTGTATACCGAAAAAGATAAGCTGCCACTGAAGGTGCAGGTCGTGATCAACTCACTGACGGATTATTTTGTCGAGGTCGGTAAGTTGTTTCAGGAGATGCACGGGCGCGGGAAAGAGAAGTAATTCATGTGCGTGCCGGATAAGGCGTTTACGCCGCATCCGGCAACCAATGCCTGATGCGACGCTTACCGGCCAGGATAGATTACGCGGTACCGCCAACGGTCAGGTTGTCGACTTTGAGCGTCGGCTGGCCCACGCCAACTGGCAAACTCTGCCCTTCTTTACCACAGACACCCACGCCGTTATCCAGTTTCAGGTCGTTGCCCACCATCGAAATTTGCTGCATGGTTTCGATACCGGAACCAATCAGCGTTGCGCCTTTCACCGGTTTCGTCACTTTGCCGTTTTCAATCAGATACGCTTCTGAGGTGGAGAAGACAAATTTGCCGGAGGTGATATCCACCTGACCGCCGCCGAAGTTTGGCGCATAGATGCCATACTCGACGGATTCAATGATTTCCTGCGGCGTCGATTTACCCGGCAGCATGTAGGTGTTGGTCATACGCGGCATGGGCAGGTGTGCATAGGATTCACGACGACCATTACCGGTCGGCGCCATACCCATTAAGCGAGCGTTGAGTTTATCCTGCATGTAACCTTTCAGGATCCCATTTTCAATCAGCACGTTGTACTGACCCGGCGTACCTTCGTCATCAATCGCCACCGAACCACGGCGATCAACCATCGTGCCATCATCCACTACCGTACACAGTTCAGATGCTACCAGTTCGCCGACCTGGCCACTAAAGACCGAAGTGCCACGGCGGTTAAAGTCGCCTTCCAGACCGTGACCTACCGCTTCATGTAACAGCACGCCCGGCCAGCCTGCGCCAAGTACTACCGGCATGGTGCCCGCAGGCGCGGCAACGGCAGAAAGATTGACCAGCGCCATACGCACAGCTTCTTTCGCCCATGCATCCGCACGGACTTCACCGTCGAGATCGGCAAGGAAAAATTCATAACCAAAACGACCGCCGCCGCCGCTGGCGCCGCGTTCGCGTTTACCGTCTTCTTCGACCAGAACGCTTACTGAGAGGCGCACCAGTGGGCGGACATCTGCCGCCAGGGTGCCGTCGGTGGCCGCAACCAGAATTAATTCATAGACGCCACTGAGGCTGGCAGTCACTTCCTGTACGCGTTTGTCGGCTTCACGGGCAACTTTATCGACGCGACGTAAAATATCCAGTTTCTCCTCGCGGCTCATGCTTTGCAGCGGATCAAGCGAGGTATACAGCGGGCTATGCTCTACCGCGCCCAACGTCTGTACTTTGCCATCACCACTGTCACGGACAATGGTACGCGCCGCTTGTGCGCTCTGTTCCAGGGCCAGCAGGCTGATTTGGTCGGCGTAAGCAAAACCGGTTTTTTCACCGCTGACTGCACGCACGCCAACGCCCTGATCGATGTTGTAAGAACCATCTTTGATAATGCGGTCTTCTAAAACCCAGGATTCGTGATAGCTCGACTGAAAATAGAGATCGCCGTAATCGAGGCGACGTTCGGCCAGTTGACCGAGAATCGCGAACAAATCCTGATGTTTCAGGCCGTTCGCCGCTAGCAATTGTTCACTTACCAGGTTCAGACTCATCGTTTTTGTTACTCGTTAGTTACTTCGGTAGAGGATTTTTTACGGCTGTCGGATGCGGCGTGAACGCCTTATCCGACCTGCGGTTATGTTCCGGCTCGTTGGCCTTTGGCAACGATTATCTAATGAGATTGGGGCAATTACGCGCCATCGTCAAATCATTGCGCTTTTTCTTTACGCGGTTGGCGCAATACTTCGTTGATTTGCGGAGCGTCCAGCGGACCAGAAATGTGGTAGCGCAAAATGGAGACTTTGCTCCACAGCGGCCCCAGCACTTTACTGGCAGCAAACACCGCCGCACCGACAATGGGGTTAACCGCAAAGGCCGCAGCCACACCCACCGTCGCGGAAATTTCTGGTGCGACAACCGCCTCCATATTCAGATCGCGGCGTACCAGATTTACCGACCCTTTCATGGCGATATCCGCTTCCAGGCCATCCACCAGCGTGTCATCAGTGTGCATAACACCGTCTTTAATCCACGCCGTGCTGCGAATGGAGTCAAAATAGAAACCTTCGCCAAAGGTATCCCTGAAATCAAAGCGCAGCTTTCGCATCAGAGCATCGACGCTCAATAAGCGCAGCAATTGCCCGGCATGTCCAGTGCTGATGTCGGTAATTTCACCTTTGCCCAGTTGAGTATGGATGATGCCATTCAACGTTGCCTCATCCGGCTGCCACGGCGTTTTCCGCCAGTGTAAATCGTAATCCACATTAAATGACGACTGGCGTATTGGCGTCGTGACACCAAAAAATTCAGCAGCGGCATCAATTTTCTGCCCGCGTAATTTTCCTTTCAGCGAGGTACGTTCATTCCCCGGATTGTTAACCCATTCACCCTCGGCAGTAAGCCGCGAGAAACCGGTATCAATCAGTCCATTAGCCAGCGTTAACGTATCGCCAGAAATGGTGATATCGCTGTCGATGCGACCGAATTTTTGCCCCCAGAACCAGCACTCTGCGCAACGTATTTGCGCATCCGGCCAACCACGGAAGCTAATGCGCTCCGTAGTTGGGAAAGGTGACGACGGCGTGGAGTCACCACTGGTTTTCGCCACGCTGGGGTTGTAATAGAGATATTTAATCGTCGCCAGCCACGGCGCGTTATTGCGCATTGCCAGCGTAGCGTTGATTTCACGTCCTTGCGCCTCGACCTGAGTGCCATTTGCCATCGGTTGCGAAACAATACTCAGGTTATTCCATTGCTGATTTCCCAACGACAACGCTGGCGTACGCAACGTAATGTGCTGGGGAAAACTCACCGCACTACCGACTTTATCCGTCGCGCCTTTCTGGAAAAGCGCCAGCCACTCGGCACCATCCATCGATGGCATATTTAACTCAACACCGCTTTGTTCCGGTAACGGCGGAAGCGTTTTACTGTCTGCCGCCCAGATAGCGCGATCGAGCGTCAGCTTTTGACCGAGCAACCAGCGGCTGTTGAAATGGTTATCCGCGCCAGCCTGTCCGGTTAATTCAAAGCTATTGAGGTTGCCATCGACCTTAATGTTAACCGGCAGCGATTCGCCAGCGGGTTTGGCTAACGGCGATGGTAAGTGACTGCTCACATTCTTCAGATCACCGTTCAGTTCTACGTTATACGTTGCGCCAGCATGATAAGGCAGCTCAATGCCCACTTTGCCATCCCAGGCCACGCTGCCGCTTAACGCTTCATTCACCGCTTCAGGCAGAACGTCAGTTTTCGCTGGCTGCCAGTTACCGTTGAGATTCACCGCGACCTGGTAGGCTTTCGCCCCTTCTTTGGTGGAAAAATCCACGTTCAGTGGCTGATTAAACCAACTTGCTGTCAGTGGTTCGCTTTGCAGATCGCCATTGATAAAGCTGAATTTACCGCTCAAATTTTTCAGTGTGCTATCAAGTGGTTTGATAAACAGACTGTTATTACGCAGCGTCACTTCGCCTTTCGCTGTAACCAGTTCGCCGTTCAATGGGATATCGAGATGTAAGCGAGCATTCACATCGCCGTCGAGCTGGAGTTCTTGCAGGGTTGCTCCCAGAGAGTCTTTCAGCGGCGTCTCATCAAAGTAAGGACCAACCGCTTTGCCCGGACCTTTAATGTCAGCATCAATCAGCAATTTTTCTTTCGAGTAGTCAGGGATCACTGCGGTGAGATTACTCGCGCGCACGCCGCCCAGATTTACGCCATCGGTTTTCATCCATAAACCGTCGTTTATGAAGTCCAGTTCAATATCGAGGTTAGTTAACGCAGGCCAGTCCGGCTGGAAGGCAAACTTCGCGTTACGCAGCGGCACCAGCACCTCAAACTGACCTTCGTTGTGTTTATAGGGGAAGAGTTGCGGATTGCCGCCATAAACCAGCGTCGCGTTATCCGCTTCACCGCCCTGAATTGCGCCACTTAAGTAATCGACTAACTCTTTCCCCATCAGATTTTCTGGGAAATAGCGCCACGCTTGTGAACCATCATCGGTACTGATACCCGCCAGAATGCCCAGCCAGGGTTCATCATTAGTCGGTTGCAGGTAGCGGAAACCGCCGCGTGCATGGACGGCTTTGGCTTTAACATCAATATTGCGGCCATCAAGCTGGAAACCTTTGTCGTTATTCAGCCAGCTTAGGGTCGCCTTACCGTCAGCAATTTCCAGCGGTGCGCGGAAAACTGTTTCGTAAGGCATTTTCGCCTGTTTCATGGACGCGGTCAGTAAACCATTTTCTACACTACCGGAAAGCGTCCCGGAGAAATGTTCCGCGCCCGGCAGTAATTTCCATTGCTTCCAGGCCAGATCGCTCCACGATGCCTGAAAGCGAGTCTTGTCTGCTGCCTGAAGCGGGATATCCAGCGCCAGGGTGTTGATCTTGCCGCTCGGTTGCGTAGACCGCCAGATGTCGCCCAGCGCAGGTGAAAGTTTTGCTGCCAGCGGACGAATACCTTCCAGCCCCGCCAGTTCCAGATTGCTGGCGCGAATCCGCAGTTCGTCACTGCGTTTATTATTCTTTCCACCAACATCCTGTTCCGGTATCCAGGCCAGCGTCAATGCCCCACTCGGCCAGCGTTTGCCATCCATCGTGATGCGGGTATCAGGAATAGAAAACTGCCAGCCGGGATGTTCACGCGTAATGTGTGCGGTGAGATTATCGACCGCCAGTGAATGCGTTTGCTTCTCGCCCAACCAGCTGGCACCGCCCTGTTTCAGCCAGACGTCACCGCCGGTTACATCGCCTTTGTCGATCGTCATCCAGCCTTCGAGGGAGAACTGCGCCGTTTCCAGCGCAATGTTGTCCTGCATCCATTTGCCCAGCCACGGCTTCAGGTCAATATCATCAGCCTGCAACCAGACGCGACCGTTGCTTAACAGCCCTTCGTCATCACGCAAATCCATGCGAACTTGCATCACGCCGTGCTGCCCGGTGAGGCTGGAGAGACTTACCTGGCCTTCCGCACGGTGTCGACGCGGATTGTTAAGCCAGGTGAGTTGCGGGATCGCCAGTTCGGCGCGCTGACCGGATGGCGTGAGGAAACTGACTTCGCTGTCGCGGAGATCGAAGTGATCAAACTGACGAAGAAACAGGTCGCTGATGTGGCTGGCTTCCAGACCATCATTACCACCACCGCTGGTGATGGGCGTATTGGTGCGGAAACGCAGTTGCCAGAAAGTCAGATCGCGAAACTGCCAGCGCATATGCAGCAGGCTCTGCCAGACATCCAGCGCCAGAGTAACGCGTTTGACAGAAAACTCACCGCCATCTTTCAGCTCCGCGCGAATGTCGCGCGCTTCAAGCGTGGGGCCAAAATTCTGCCAGCTGGCGGAAAGCTGGCTGGCTTCTACCGGCATGCCGGTAGCAGATTCAATTTTATTGAGGATTTCTGGACGCCAGGCATCAAGATGCGGCAAAGCAATACGCAGGCCGCTGACCAGCAGCGCAGCGATCACAACGAGCGCGGCTCCAGTAAGCAGTAAAATCCCCGGCAATCGCCTCACCCGTCACTCCTTGTCTGCTAAAAATGTGACTCAAAAAACTTTGCCGGATGGCGGCCCAGCATTTGTTTACATCATGACGACGTCAAACTGCTCCTGGTTGTAGAGCGGTTCGATTTGTACTTTAACCTGCTTACCCACAAAAATTTCCACTTCCGCCAGCGAGTGCGACTCTTCACCTTTCAAGGCCTCGGCAACTGCCGGAGAAGCATAGACCAGGAAACGGTCGGAGTCGTAAGCATGGTGCACGCGAACAATCTCGCGCATGATTTCATAGCATACTGTTTCCACGGTTTTCACCGTTCCGCGACCGTGGCAAGTTGGGCATTCGTTACACAGTACGTGCTCAATGCTTTCGCGGGTGCGTTTACGCGTCATTTCCACCAGCCCCAGCGCCGAGAAGCCGTTAACGCTGGTTTTCACCCGGTCTTTGCTCAGCGCCTGTTCCAGCGAATGCAGTACGCGGCGACGGTGATCCTCATTATTCATGTCGATGAAATCAATGATGATAATTCCGCCCAGGTTACGCAACCGTAACTGGCGAGCAATGGCCTGCGTCGCTTCAATATTAGTATTGAAGATGGTGTCGTCCAGATTGCGATGACCGACAAACGCCCCGGTATTGATGTCCACGGTGGTCATCGCTTCGGTCTGGTCGATAATCAGATAACCGCCAGACTTCAACTCAACTTTGCGTTCCAACGCTCGCTGAATCTCGTTTTCGACGTCAAAGAGATCGAAAATCGGCTGGCGCCCCGTGTAATGCTCCAGCTTGCTGGTCATCTCGGGGATGTATTCCGAGGTGAACTCAAGTAATGCTTCGTAAGTCAGCCGTGAATCAACGCGAATGCGGTCCAACTCGGCATCGGCAAAATCACGCAGCACACGCTGCGCCAGCGCCAGTTCACCGTACAGTTGATAACGCGTCTGTGGGCGCTTTTTACGCTCCATGACTTTGGTCCAGACACGCTTCAGATAAGCGGCATCGGAAGCTAGTTCAGCTTCGCCTACACCTTCTGCCGCGGTACGGATGATAAATCCGCCCTGCTCGTCGCAATACTCGGCGACCACTTTTTTCAGGCGTTCACGTTCGGATTCACTTTCGATACGTTGGGAAACCCCAACATGAGACGCTCCTGGCATAAACACCAGATAGCGAGATGGCAGCGTGATATCCGTGGTCAGGCGCGCGCCTTTGGTACCAAGCGGATCTTTCACCACCTGTACCATCAGATCTTGCCCCTGACGGACCAGTTCCGAGATGTCACGCACCGTAAATTGTTTTTGTTCCTCACCTGCCACACATTCGGTGTGCGGCATGATGTCAGAAGCGTGTAGAAACGCAGCTTTATCCAGCCCAATATCTACAAAAGCCGCCTGCATACCCGGAAGTACGCGGCTTACACGACCCTTGTAGATATTGCCTACTATTCCGCGTCGCGCCTCACGTTCAATATGAATTTCCTGCAGAATACCACCATCAATATACGCCACTCGTGTTTCCGAAGGCGTTACGTTTACCAACAATTCAGCCGTCATGTTTATCCCTTTTCTCACGCAGTGCGTTAAAATTACTCAATAATTCACACGTTTCAACCAGCGGTAAGCCGACTACGGCGTGATAGCTGCCATTTATCTTCCTGACAAAACAACCACCAAGCCCCTGAATACCGTATGCACCTGCTTTATCTAACGGTTCACCGCTGGCGACATAGCCCGCGATATCTTCATCTGTTAACGTTCTGAAAGTCACATCGGTCACCACCAGGCAATCGAGAATGTACTGGCTGTCGGCCATCGCCACTGCCGTCATTACCTGATGGGTCTGCCCCGATAATTTGCGCAACATCTGCACCGCATGATCGGCATCGCGCGGTTTCTCCAGTACTTCGCCGTTCAGAATCACAATGGTATCCGCACCCAGCACCGGGAGATCCTGCGCGGCTTGCGCGACGCCCGCCTGAGCTTTCTCGCGCGCCAGACGCACAACGTATTGCTGCGCGCTCTCCTGCGGAAAGCGTTGCTCCTCAATGCCCGTAACGATACGTTCAAAGGAAACGCCAAGTTGCGCAAGTAACTCCTGCCGACGCGGAGAACCGGAAGCTAAATACAGAGAAGTCATAGAAACCTTTATTGCACTGCAAACTGCTGACGAATTTTGCGCATCAGCATGAAAATCCACGGCCAGAGCACGCCATTGACAACACTACTCCAGAACACTTCCGGTCTGAAAGAGACGTTGATCACTAAAAACTCTGCCCAGAAAACAATAATATCCACAACCAACGAAAGCAACATGACGACCAGCGCCTGCTGCCACAATGCCAGATTACGGAAAAGCTGGAATTTCAGCGCGACCAGATAAGCAATGATACTCATCGACAACGCCCGTACACCGAGCGTGGAGCCACTGATCAGATCCAGTATGGCACCCATCACAAAACCTGTGCCCACATTTACGCGATGGGGCAAGGCGAGGCTCCAATACAATAAGATGAGCAAAACCCAGTTAGGCCGGAAAACGATAAGATTATCCGGCCAGGGCATAATTTGCAGTAATAACGCAATGAGGAAAGAGAGCCAGATAACCCAGCGCCCCTGGCTACGATAGCTCGCCACTATTGCCCTCCTGGCGTACGCGCAGGTGGTTGAGTACCACTCTGCGGCGGCGTAGCCCTTTGTGGAGAGCGGTCAGCGGCAGTACCTGTTGCAGGTTGCTGCGGGCTTGGCTGGGTAATTCCCGTTGCCGGTTCAGGCAGTTTTGGCCCCATTGCATCTGGCGAAGGCAACACCTGCGGCATCATTTGCATCAGGCGTTCATTAGCAACGCGATGCACCTCTTCCGGCGTCATCGGGTTGGCCCCGTTACGATCCGCCCCCCACAACAGAAGCAGATAACGTAAACGTTGCAGTCCCGCAGTCGGACGCGCCTGAATCACGGTATATGCGCGCTGGGTATCGAGTTTCACGGAAGAGACAACCGCCACCGGATAACCTTCCGGGAAACGACCGCCCAGACCTGAAGTCACCAATACATCACCAACACGAATGTCAGTATTCGCCGGTAGGTGCTCAAGCTGTAAATCATCAGTACAGCCATTACCCGCCGCGATAACGCGGATATCATTACGCAGCACCTGAATCGGCAGCGCATGGGTCGCGTCGCAGATCAGCAGTACGCGGCTGGTCAATTTTGCGACCGCCACCACCTGGCCGACCACACCTTTATCGCTAATGACTGGCTGGCCTTCGTAAACACCGTTGACACTGCCTTTGTCAATAACAACCTGATCGCTGTACGGATCGTTAACAGTAGAGATAACCTGGGTCACCATCTTCTGTTCGTCCTGACGCAGCGGAGAACCCAGAAGCTCACGCAAGCGCGCGTTCTCCTGTTTATATTGTCCCAGCATCAGCAGATCGCTGTTTTTCAGCAGCAACTCCTGACGTAACGCCCGGTTTTCAAGTTCTAGTTGGTCACGCGAGGCCAGCGTCTGCGATACGCCATCCAGCAATTCACGAGGAGCATTGGAAATAAAGTAGAAAGGACTGACAGCGGTATCCATATAGGTACGGATTTGACTGAAAGTCCCCAGGCGGCTGTCGGCAATAATAATGCCGAGCGCCACCAGCACCGCCAGAATAAGGCGAATCTGTAGCGACGGGCCACGGCTAAAAATTGGCTTCATAAGTTATGCGTATTCTCGTATCAGACCAGGCAGGATAAACAAACGCTTCCCCTGCCTGCATCCGATTACTCTTCGCTGAACAGGTCGCCGCCGTGCATGTCGATCATTTCCAGCGCCTTGCCGCCACCGCGCGCCACACAGGTCAGCGGATCTTCAGCAACAACGACTGGAATGCCGGTTTCTTCCATTAATAAACGGTCAAGGTTACGCAGCAATGCGCCACCGCCAGTGAGCACCATTCCGCGCTCAGAGATGTCGGAAGCCAGTTCCGGCGGACACTGTTCCAGCGCAACCATCACTGCGCTAACGATGCCGGTCAGCGGCTCTTGTAGCGCTTCGAGGATTTCGTTGGAGTTCAGCGTAAAGCCGCGTGGAACACCTTCAGCCAGGTTACGACCACGAACTTCAATTTCACGCACTTCATCGCCCGGATAAGCCGAACCGATTTCGTGTTTAATACGCTCTGCTGTCGCTTCACCGATCAAGGAACCGTAGTTACGACGAACATAGTTGATAATGGCTTCGTCGAAGCGGTCACCGCCGATGCGTACAGAAGAGGAGTAAACCACGCCATTCAGCGAGATTACGGCAACTTCAGTAGTACCACCGCCGATATCAACCACCATGGAACCGGTCGCTTCAGAAACCGGCAGACCGGCGCCAATTGCCGCGGCCATCGGCTCTTCAATCAGGAACACTTCACGGGCGCCAGCGCCCTGCGCGGATTCACGAATTGCGCGGCGTTCAACCTGGGTTGCGCCAACCGGCACACAGACCAGAACGCGCGGGCTTGGACGCATAAAGCTGTTGCTGTGCACTTGCTTAATGAAGTGCTGGAGCATTTTTTCAGTCACGAAGAAGTCAGCGATTACGCCATCTTTCATTGGGCGAATAGCAGCAATATTGCCCGGCGTACGGCCCAGCATCTGCTTCGCGTCATGACCTACTGCAGCCACGCTTTTTGGTGAACCGGCACGATCCTGACGAATGGCCACAACGGAAGGCTCATTCAATACGATGCCTTGTCCTTTTACATAAATGAGGGTATTCGCAGTACCCAAGTCAATGGACAAGTCATTGGAAAACATGCCACGAAATTTTTTCAACATACTAAGGGATAATCCTGAAAGCTGGGGCGGAAAAGAAAATCCGCTTACTTTACCAACCACACGCAGCAGCGACAAGGCGCAAAAATCATCTGCTACGGTGAAAATTAGTGCAGTTCGTTTCCTTTGTTACAAATCTCTGCCTGAGTCCAGATAAGGCTAAATGCGTCAACAGCATTCCTCGCCTGTTTGCAACTGCGTAAGGTCATTCATCTGCATATGTGCTGCAACAATCTGGCGAGCAGATAAGCACACTCCCACGAAACGCAGCGCGCGTTATTCTACGTGAAAACGGATCAAACGGCAGGTTAAACCGAGTATCTTTGTGAATATTTTTTCACGTTAGTATCAAGTGGCTGTGAGGACGCGAAAAAATCCCCCTGGCCACCCAAAACCCCGCGCTGAATCAGGGTCTGCCACTCGCTTCGCGAACGTACGCCAGTCGCGTAAACCTGGGTGTTGGTCCCGGAACAGGCTTCTACCATGCTCTGAACCAACAATTGGTTTTCCGTTCGCTTCTCAATATTTCTTACCAGCCCCGGATGAAGCTTGAGTAATTCGACATTCAGTTCTTTGATCCAACTGGTACTTACCAGCGTCAATCCAGCCTGGTTAACGGCAACTCGAACCCCTAAAGCATTCACCAAACGAATGACAGATTGCAAGCGACCGATATGTTGACCAACATCAGCCTCTGCAAGTTCAATAATTATGCGTTTTCGTTGTGATTTTTCACACTGCATCAACGTATCGCGCAGCCAACGCTGGAAACGCGGGCGGATCAACGACTCAACGGTCACCTGAATCGCCAGATTTTCTTGCGGCCAATAGCGTAACAGCGGGATGAGACGACTGATTTGCAGGCGGTCATACTCTTCCGATAAACCAAACTGCAACACCATCGGCATATATTCCGCCGAGCTTACCTCTTCATTACCATCAAAGATGCGACACATAATTTCGCGATGATGAACCTGCCCTTCCCGGGTGACCGCAGGTTTTTGATAAAGCCTGGGACCGCCACGACTCAACATTTGTTCGATTAGCGTACGCCAGCGAACGTTGCCGCGCCCTTTTTCTGGTAATGAGTCATCGTAAATCGCCCAGCTATTACCCCCCTGTAATCCCGCATTACGCGTGGCGGATTCGGCATGGTCCATCACTTGTTCTGTTTCCTGGCCGCTACGCCAGGCACAGATGCCGATATGAATCATATCTTCACGATCGAGCATTTTATTGCTCGGTAAGGTATCAACCGCTTTGATCAACTGCCCGGCAATGCTCTCCGCCTCTTTTAAAGTCCGATGCGGCAACAGCGCGGCAAAATCGCTACGGTGATAGCGCGCCAGCAGTGCACCTGGATAGCGCATCATAAATGTCGACAGCAGATTCGTCAGAGTGAAGAATTGTTCTTCGGCCTGGCTGTGTCCCCACGTGTCGCTCAACATATTGAAATCAGGTAGACGGATCATCATCACGATCCCGTGAGTCCCTACCTTCTCTTGATCTTCCAGCAATGTAGCCAACTGGTTGTCGAAAAAGAGACGGTTATTGAGGCCGGTTTTGATGTCCTGCGCGGCGTAAGAGCGAATCAGCGTATCAAGACGGCTGTGCTGTTCACGCGCATTCTGAATTTCTGAAAGCAGCATATCCAGCGCACTGCTGGTTCCTGGCGGCCATTCATAGATGGAGCCAAGCACATTCGGCCCACGCTCCCCGTTTAAGATACGCGCCGAGCGAGTTTCCAGTAGTTCTTGCCCGGCAAGTTGCCGCTGCAACCAGCGTACTGCAAGGAAGAGCATAATAATAATAAAACCAATTGCCCCAGTGAGCGGCGCGGTGGTCATCAGCGAGTGAAAATAGTTTCCCATCGGGTCCTGATAAACCAGATGTAGCGACATTCCTGGATGTTTAACTAACGGAACGGTTAGTTCGCGAAACAGATCGCTGGTGCCAACAGGGCGGTAACTCCCCTGGCGGGAAAGGGTATAAACCTGTTTGTTATTGTGTAACAGGTCCACGCGAACGATATCTGCTGACATCATCAGTTCACTGATTTGTGGCCTCAGCGAGCTGAAATCAGACGACACCAGATGCGTATCGATCGCCGTCGCCACCGCCTGAACGCGATGGCTAAACTTATACTGAATCGCGTTATAGAAACTTAACGAGCAGCCCATCAAAGTCACAAAGATCGTTAACCCGGTGAGCAGCGTGACAAAGGCCGAAAATTTCGTCGTTAATCTCATCCTTGTGTTAACTCCGATAGTGAGGAAGCGGGCATACTAGCAAATCAGATTTATCTCGCAATTTATTGCGCTTCATCGACTTTGCTTTTCAATTAGCGAGTATAGTCTTCAGAAATTATTTTCCAATCCATCATGCACATGAGGACTTCTTATGCAGGCGTTACTTTTAGAACAGCAGGACGGCAAAACCCTCGCATCTGTACAGACTCTGGACGCAAGTCGCCTGCCGGAAGGCGATGTGACGGTCGATGTCCACTGGTCGAGCCTGAATTATAAAGATGCGCTGGCAATAACCGGTAAAGGAAAAATAATCCGCAATTTTCCGATGATTCCTGGCATCGACTTCGCCGGAACCGTACGCGACAGTGAAGATCCTCGTTTTCATGCTGGTCAAGAAGTGTTACTCACGGGCTGGGGTGTTGGTGAAAATCATTGGGGCGGGCTGGCAGAACAAGCGCGCGTAAAAGGCGACTGGTTGGTTGCCATGCCGCAAGGTCTGGACGCGCGTAAAGCGATGATTATTGGTACTGCTGGGTTTACCGCCATGCTGTGCGTGCTGGCCCTGGAAGATGCCGGTATTCGTCCACAAGATGGCGAAATTGTGGTAACGGGCGCCAGCGGCGGCGTTGGTAGCACTGCCGTGGCGCTGTTGCATAAGTTAGGTTATCAGGTGGTTGCTGTTTCCGGTCGCGAAAGTACCCATGAATATCTGAACAGTTTAGGTGCCAGCCGAATTCTGCCGCGTGATGAATTTGCTGAATCCCGTCCACTTGAAAAACAGCTTTGGGCCGGGGCGATAGACACTGTGGGCGACAAAGTGCTGGCGAAAGTGCTGGCGCAAATGAATTACGGCGGCTGCGTGGCGGCCTGTGGTCTGGCGGGTGGTTTTACTCTGCCAACCACGGTCATGCCATTTATTCTGCGTAATGTTCGCCTGCAGGGCGTGGATTCGGTGATGACGCCACCAGCACGCCGCGCACAAGCCTGGCAGCGTCTGGTTGCCGATTTACCGGAATCATTCTATACCCAGGCGGCAAAAGAGATTTCACTGGCTGACGCACCAAAATTTGCCGAGGCCATTATTAACAATCAGATCCAGGGCCGTACGCTGGTAAAAATTAACTAAGCGTTAGCATAAAATAATTTACATATCGTTAACGAATTTTAGCAGCACTTTGACATTCTCCCTGCCATAGTAATCATGAGCATACCGGGAGTCTGTTATGAAAAAAATTCGTCAACTTACAGAAGCCGATGTCACTGCCGAATCGGCTTTTTTTATGCAACGGCGCCAGATCCTGAAAGCATTAGGCATCAGCGCCGCCGCCCTCTCTATACCAAATGCCGCCCACGCGGATTTACTTGGCTGGTTCAAAGGGAACGATCGCCCGCCCGCGCCTGCCGGAAAACCCCTGGAGTTCAGCAAGCCTGCTGCCTGGCAAAATAACCTGCCACTGACACCGGAAGATAAAGTTTCCGGCTACAACAATTTCTATGAATTTGGGTTGGATAAAGCAGATCCCGCCGCGAATGCTGGCAGCCTGAAAACCGATCCGTGGACGTTGAAAATCAGTGGTGAAGTCAGTAAACCGTTAACCCTCGACCACGATGCGCTAACCCGTCGATTCCCGTTAGAAGAGCGGATTTACCGGATGCGCTGCGTGGAAGCGTGGTCGATGGTGGTGCCGTGGATTGGTTTTCCGCTGCATAAACTGCTGGCGCTGGCAGAGCCGACCAGCAACGCGAAGTACGTCGCTTTCGAAACAATTTATGCACCGGAACAAATGCCCGGCCAGCAGGACAGGTTTATCGGCGGCGGTCTGAAATATCCCTATGTAGAAGGATTACGTCTCGACGAAGCAATGCATCCGCTCACACTGATGACCGTCGGCGTCTACGGCAAGGCGCTACCGCCGCAAAATGGCGCGCCGATACGCCTGATTGTGCCATGGAAATATGGCTTTAAAGGCATCAAGTCGATAGTGAGCATTAAGCTGACCCGAGAACGCCCACCAACCACCTGGAATCTTTCGGCCCCCAACGAATACGGCTTTTACGCCAACGTTAATCCGCATGTTGATCACCCTCGCTGGTCGCAGGCCACTGAGCGATTTATTGGTTCAGGTGGCATCCTGGATGTGCAACGCCAGCCGACACTGCTATTTAACGGCTACGCCGATGAAGTCGCGTCACTTTATCGCGGACTGGATCTACGGGAGAACTTCTAAGTGCGTTTGACTGCAAAACAGGTTACCTGGCTGAAATTTTGCCTGCATCTTGCCGGATTTTTGCCGTTTGTCTGGCTGGTTTGGGCAATCAATCATGGCGGGCTAAGTGCCGACCCGGTGAAAGATATTCAGCATTTTACCGGTCGGACTGCGCTGAAATTTTTATTGGCGACGTTGTTAATTACCCCGCTGGCGCGCTACGCTAAGCAGCCATTATTGATACGCACCCGCCGCCTGTTAGGTTTATGGTGTTTCACCTGGGCGACGCTGCACTTAACCAGTTATGCATTACTGGAACTTGGCGTGAACAACCTGGCGCTATTCGGTCAGGAATTAATCACCCGACCTTATTTAACCCTGGGTATTATCAGTTGGTTGATTTTGCTTGCTTTAGCATTCACGTCTACACAAGCGATGCAGCGAAAACTAGGCAAACACTGGCAACAGTTGCATAACTTCGTCTATCTTGTCGCGATCCTGGCCCCCATACATTATCTGTGGTCAGTGAAGGTTATCTCACCGCAGCCGCTCATCTACGCCGGGCTGGCATTATTGCTTTTAGCCTTACGTTATAAGAAGTTCCGTCAATGGTGGCGTTAATTTCGTGAACTGTGCGGCTTATTGCAAATTACGCGACGTTGAAAGTTATTTACATGTTAGCTGTTGATTATCTTCCCTGATAAGACCAGTATTTAGCTGCCATTTGCTACGAAATCGTTATAATGTGCGACCTCGTTCTCCCTGAGGCAGCTTTTAAACTGCTGAAAAGGTGACAATGGCGCAACGAAGGTATATTTTGTTTTTTGCCGGAGGATAGCAGCAAATCGCTGCACAATGTCCGTCAAGTCTCACATTGACACTCTGGGGCAAAATAGACCGGCGTCCCGGCCTGCTGGAATTTACCGCTATGCATACAGCTGTCGGGGCATACGCTTTACAGACGGCGGTGAAACGCCTGTCACAATCACACTAAACAAAGAGTACGGAACCCACTCATGGATATTCGTAAGATTAAAAAACTGATCGAGCTGGTTGAAGAATCAGGCATCTCTGAACTGGAAATTTCTGAAGGCGAAGAGTCAGTACGCATCAGCCGTGCAGCACCTGCCGCAAGTTTCCCGATGATGCAACAAGCTTACGCTGCACCAATGATGCAGCAGCCAGCTCAATCTAACGCAGCCGCTCCGGCGACCGTTCCTTCCATGGAAGCGCCAGCAGCAGCGGAAATCAGTGGTCACATCGTACGTTCCCCAATGGTTGGTACTTTCTACCGCACCCCAAGCCCGGACGCGAAAGCGTTCATCGAAGTGGGTCAGAAAGTGAACGTGGGCGATACCCTGTGCATCGTTGAAGCCATGAAAATGATGAACCAGATCGAAGCAGACAAATCCGGTACTGTGAAAGCAATTCTGGTCGAAAGTGGACAACCGGTAGAATTTGACGAGCCGCTGGTCGTCATCGAGTAACGAGGCGAACATGCTGGATAAAATTGTTATTGCCAACCGCGGCGAGATTGCATTGCGTATTCTTCGTGCCTGTAAAGAACTGGGCATCAAGACTGTCGCTGTGCACTCCAGCGCGGATCGCGATCTAAAACACGTATTACTGGCAGATGAAACGGTCTGTATCGGTCCTGCTCCGTCAGTAAAAAGTTATCTGAACATCCCGGCAATCATCAGCGCCGCTGAAATCACCGGCGCAGTAGCAATCCATCCGGGTTACGGCTTCCTTTCCGAGAACGCCAACTTTGCCGAGCAGGTTGAACGCTCCGGCTTTATCTTCATCGGCCCGAAAGCAGAAACCATTCGCCTGATGGGCGACAAAGTATCCGCAATCGCCGCGATGAAAAAAGCTGGCGTTCCTTGCGTACCGGGTTCTGACGGTCCGCTGGGCGACGATATGGATAAAAACCGTGCCATTGCTAAACGCATTGGTTATCCGGTAATTATCAAAGCCTCCGGCGGCGGCGGTGGTCGTGGTATGCGCGTAGTGCGCGGCGATGCTGAACTGGCGCAATCTATCTCCATGACTCGTGCGGAAGCGAAAGCTGCTTTCAGCAACGATATGGTTTACATGGAGAAATACCTGGAAAATCCTCGCCACGTCGAGATTCAGGTGCTGGCTGACGGTCAGGGCAACGCTATCTATCTGGCGGAACGTGACTGCTCCATGCAGCGCCGCCACCAGAAAGTGGTCGAAGAAGCGCCAGCACCGGGCATTACCCCGGAACTGCGTCGCTACATCGGCGAACGTTGCGCTAAAGCGTGTGTTGATATCGGCTATCGCGGTGCAGGTACATTCGAGTTCCTGTTCGAAAACGGCGAGTTCTATTTCATCGAAATGAACACCCGTATTCAGGTAGAACACCCGGTTACCGAAATGATCACCGGCGTTGACCTGATCAAAGAACAGCTGCGTATCGCTGCCGGTCAACCGCTGTCGATCAAGCAAGAAGAAGTTCACGTTCGCGGCCATGCGGTGGAATGCCGTATTAACGCCGAAGATCCGAACACCTTCCTGCCAAGCCCGGGCAAAATCACCCGTTTCCACGCACCAGGCGGTTTTGGCGTACGTTGGGAGTCTCATATCTACGCGGGCTACACCGTGCCGCCGTACTATGACTCAATGATCGGTAAGCTGATTTGCTACGGTGAAAACCGTGACGTGGCAATTGCACGCATGAAGAATGCGTTGCAGGAGCTGATCATCGATGGTATCAAAACCAACGTTGATCTGCAGATCCGCATCATGAATGACGAGAACTTCCAGCATGGTGGCACTAACATCCACTATCTGGAGAAAAAACTCGGTCTTCAGGAAAAATAAGACTGCAAAAGCGTCAAAAGGCCGGATTTTCCGGCCTTTTTTATTACTGGGGATCGACAACCCCCATAAGGTACAATCCCCGCTTTCTTCACCCATCAGGGACAAAAAATGGACACTCGTTTTGTTCAGGCCCATAAAGAGGCGCGCTGGGCGCTGGGGCTGACCCTTTTGTATCTGGCGGTATGGTTAGTAGCTGCTTACTTACCTGGCGTTGCCCCCGGTTTTACCGGTTTTCCGCGCTGGTTTGAGATGGCCTGCATCCTGACGCCGCTGCTGTTTATTGGACTGTGCTGGGCGATGGTGAAATTTATCTATCGCGATATCCCGTTGGAGGATGACGATGCAGCTTGAAGTGATTCTACCGCTGGTCGCCTATCTGGTGGTGGTGTTCGGTATCTCTGTTTATGCGATGCGTAAACGGAGCACCGGCACCTTCCTCAATGAGTATTTCCTCGGCAGCCGTTCCATGGGCGGTATTGTGCTGGCGATGACGCTCACCGCGACCTATATCAGTGCCAGTTCGTTTATCGGCGGGCCAGGCGCTGCTTATAAATACGGCCTGGGTTGGGTATTGCTGGCGATGATTCAGCTGCCTGCAGTCTGGCTTTCGCTCGGTATACTCGGCAAGAAGTTCGCGATTCTTGCGCGCCGCTACAATGCGGTGACGCTGAACGATATGCTGTTTGCCCGCTACCAGAGTCGTCTTCTGGTGTGGCTGGCGAGTTTGAGTTTGCTGGTTGCGTTCGTTGGTGCGATGACCGTGCAGTTTATCGGCGGTGCGCGTCTGCTGGAAACCGCGGCGGGTATTCCTTATGAAACCGGGCTGCTGATTTTCGGTATCAGTATTGCGTTATATACCGCCTTTGGCGGCTTTCGCGCCAGTGTGCTGAACGACACCATGCAAGGTCTGGTGATGCTGGTTGGCACCATTGTGCTGCTGGTCGGCGTGGTACATGCCGCTGGCGGCTTAAGCAACGCGGTAGAGACGCTGCAAACCATCGATCCACAGCTGGTTACGCCACAAGGTGCTGACGATATTCTGTCACCTGCCTTTATGACATCGTTCTGGGTACTGGTGTGCTTTGGCGTTATTGGCCTGCCGCATACTGCGGTGCGCTGTATCTCTTATAAAGACAGCAAAGCAGTGCATCGGGGGATCATCATCGGGACGATTGTAGTCGCAGTCCTGATGTTCGGTATGCACCTGGCCGGAGCGTTAGGTCGGGCGGTGCTCCCCGATCTCACCGTACCGGATCTGGTGATCCCGACGTTAATGGTAAAAGTGCTGCCACCGTTTGCAGCCGGGATCTTCCTGGCTGCACCGATGGCCGCGATCATGTCGACGATCAACGCCCAGTTGCTGCAAAGTTCCGCTACGATCATTAAAGATCTCTATCTGAATATCCGTCCGGATCAAATGCAAAACGAGACGCGTCTGAAGCGGATGTCGGCGGTGATTACGTTGATTCTCGGCGCGTTGCTGCTGCTTGCCGCCTGGAAGCCGCCAGAAATGATCATCTGGCTGAATTTGCTGGCCTTCGGTGGGCTGGAAGCCGTTTTCCTGTGGCCGCTGGTGCTGGGTCTTTACTGGGAACGCGCCAACGCCAAAGGTGCGCTAAGTGCGATGATCGTTGGCGGCGTGCTGTATGCCGTGCTCGCGACCCTGAATATTCAGTACCTGGGCTTCCACCCTATCGTGCCCTCGTTACTGCTAAGTTTGCTGGCTTTCCTGGTCGGAAACCGTTTCGGTACTTCCGTCTCGCAAGCTACCGTTTTGACTACTGATAAATAAAGAGTTTTGCCATGCCTTGGATCCAACTGAAACTGAACACCACCGGCGCGAACGCTGAAGATCTTAGCGATGCGCTGATGGAAGCGGGTGCCGTGTCCATTACTTTTCAGGATACCCACGATACGCCGGTGTTTGAGCCGCTGCCGGGCGAAACGCGCCTGTGGGGCGACACCGATGTGATTGGTCTGTTCGATGCTGAAACCGACATGAATGAAGTCGTGGCGATTCTGGAGGATCATCCGCTGCTCGGCGCAGGCTTCGCGCACAAAATCGAACAACTGGAAGATAAAGACTGGGAGCGCGAATGGATGGATAATTTCCACCCAATGCGCTTTGGCGAACGTCTGTGGATCTGCCCAAGCTGGCGTGATGTGCCAGACGAAAACGCCGTCAACGTGATGTTAGACCCGGGCCTGGCGTTTGGTACGGGGACTCATCCAACCACCTCTCTGTGCCTGCAATGGCTCGACAGCCTCGATTTAACCGGTAAAACGGTCATCGATTTTGGCTGTGGATCCGGCATTCTGGCAATCGCGGCGCTGAAACTGGGCGCAGCAAAAGCCATTGGTATTGATATCGATCCGCAGGCCATTCAGGCCAGCCGCGACAACGCCGAACGTAATGGCGTTTCTGAGCGTCTGGAACTCTACTTACCCAAAGATCAGCCTGAAGCGATGAAAGCCGACGTGGTGGTCGCTAACATCCTCGCAGGCCCGTTACGTGAACTGGCACCGTTAATCAGCGTCCTGCCGGTTTCAGGCGGCTTGCTGGGCCTTTCCGGTATTCTGGCAAGCCAGGCGGAGAGCGTTTGTGAAGCTTATGCCGACAGCTTCGTTCTGGACCCGGTCGTGGAAAAAGAAGAGTGGTGTCGCATTACTGGTCGTAAGAATTAACCGCCAGAATGCGGCATAGTGATGTAGAGAGAATTGCGAGCAACGTCACAAAAGGCACGTAATTTTGCTGATTATTTAGGCAAATTTGCGTGCCAAAATTTTCATTCATAAAGAAAAATTGAGAACTTACTCAAATTTCTTTGAGTGCGAATTTTAATCACTTATTTCTAATGTGATGATTTTTATGATTAATTATTCCGCCGAGTTCATTTTAAATGCAATTCTTTGATCCATCTCAGAGGATTGGTCAAAGTTTGGCCTTTCATCTCGTGCAAAAAATGCGTAATATACGCCGCCTTGCAGTCACAGTATGGTCATTTCTTAACTCATGCGCATCGGACAATATCAGCTCAGAAATCGCCTGATCGCAGCGCCCATGGCTGGCATTACAGACAGACCTTTTCGGACGTTGTGCTACGAGATGGGAGCCGGATTGACAGTATCCGAGATGATGTCTTCTAACCCTCAGGTTTGGGAAAGCGACAAATCTCGTTTACGGATGGTGCACATTGATGAACCCGGTATTCGCACCGTGCAAATTGCCGGTAGCGATCCGAAAGAAATGGCAGATGCAGCACGTATTAACGTGGAAAGCGGTGCCCAGATTATTGATATCAATATGGGTTGCCCGGCTAAAAAAGTGAATCGCAAGCTTGCAGGTTCAGCCCTCTTGCAGTACCCGGATGTCGTTAAATCGATCCTTACCGAGGTCGTTAATGCAGTGGACGTTCCTGTTACCCTGAAGATTCGCACAGGCTGGGCGCCGGAACACCGTAACTGCGAAGAGATTGCCCAACTGGCTGAAGACTGTGGCATTCAGGCTCTGACCATTCATGGCCGTACACGCGCCTGTTTGTTCAATGGAGAAGCTGAATACGACAGTATTCGGGCAGTTAAGCAGAAAGTTTCCATTCCGGTTATCGCGAATGGCGACATTACTGACCCGCTTAAAGCCAGAGCTGTGCTCGACTATACAGGGGCGGATGCTCTGATGATAGGCCGCGCAGCTCAGGGAAGACCCTGGATCTTTCGGGAAATCCAGCATTATCTGGACACTGGGGAGTTGCTGCCCCCGCTGCCTTTGGCAGAGGTTAAGCGCTTGCTTTGCGCGCACGTTCGGGAACTGCATGACTTTTATGGTCCGGCAAAAGGGTACCGAATTGCACGTAAACACGTTTCCTGGTATCTCCAGGAACACGCTCCAAATGACCAGTTTCGGCGCACATTCAACGCCATTGAGGATGCCAGCGAACAGCTGGAGGCGTTGGAGGCATACTTCGAAAATTTTGCGTAAACAGAAATAAAGAGCTGACAGAACTATGTTCGAACAACGCGTAAATTCTGACGTACTGACCGTTTCTACCGTTAACTCTCAGGATCAGGTAACCCAAAAACCCCTGCGTGACTCGGTTAAACAGGCACTGAAGAACTATTTTGCTCAACTGAACGGTCAGGATGTTAATGACCTCTATGAGCTGGTACTGGCTGAAGTAGAACAGCCCCTGTTGGACATGGTGATGCAATACACCCGTGGTAACCAGACCCGTGCTGCGCTGATGATGGGCATCAACCGTGGTACGCTGCGTAAAAAATTGAAAAAGTACGGCATGAACTAATTCAGGTTAGCTAATTGCTTGATTAAAAGGCGCTACTCGGCATGGGGAAGCGCCTTTTTTATAGGTGTCGCAAAGGGAGTGACCATGAGAACAGGATGTGAACCCACCAGGTTTGGCGACAATACAAAGACCATTATCCACGGTGATGCATTAGCTGAACTTAAAAAGATACCCGCAGAAAGTGTCGATCTAATCTTTGCTGACCCGCCTTATAACATCGGTAAAAATTTCGATGGCCTGATCGAAGCGTGGAAAGAAGATCTGTTTATTAACTGGCTATTTGAAGTGATTACAGAGTGCCACCGCGTTCTGAAAAAACAGGGCAGCATGTACATCATGAACAGCACGGAAAACATGCCCTTTATTGACCTCCAGTGCCGCCAGCTTTTTACCATCAAAAGTCGCATCGTCTGGTCGTATGACAGCTCCGGCGTTCAGGCAAAAAAATATTACGGCTCCATGTATGAACCCATCCTGATGATGGTGAAAGACGCAAAGAACTACACATTTAACAGCGATGCTATTCTGGTAGAAGCCAAAACCGGAGCACAGCGTGCATTAATCGACTATCGCAAAAATCCCCCACAACCTTACAATCATCAAAAAGTGCCAGGTAACGTCTGGGATTTTCCACGCGTACGTTATTTGATGGATGAATATGAAAACCATCCGACGCAAAAGCCTGAAGCTTTACTGAAGCGCATTATTCTCGCCTCTTCTAACCCTGGCGATGTCGTTCTCGATCCGTTTGCTGGTAGCTTCACCACCGGAGCCGTCGCCATCGCGACCGGGCGAAAATTCATTGGTATTGAGATTAACAGCGAGTACATCAAGATGGGGCTACGCCGACTGGAAGTCGCGTCACATTACTCCATGGAAGAGCTGGCGAAAGTGAAAAAAAGAAAGACCGGCAACCTGTCAAAACGAAGCCGGATCAGCGAAGTTGACCCCGATCTCATTGCAAAGTAAAGGAAGTGTAAGCCTGGTTTTCAGATTATTCATTTCGTGTATATTTCCTGCCAGACTTGGTTAAACATGCACAGGCTCAGGTAATGATTCGCAAGTATTGGTGGCTCGTCGTTTTCGCTGTCTCCGTTTTTCTGTTTGATACCTTACTGATGCAGTGGATTGAACTACTGGCAACAGAAACAGACAAATGTCGCAATATGAACTCGGTTAATCCGCTAAAACTGGTTAACTGTGACGAACTGGATTTTCACAATAGAATGTAACTTTATACGATACCTAATTCATTTGTTTTATGAATTAATTTCGTTATGTTTTCATCTGGCATAAACATTCTTAATACATTATCGACTAATGCGGGTGCTTGTTTATAAAGATCGTAACCCGCTATATTCATTAACCAGTTTTGAACAATACCGCTGAAGGCGCCATCAATAATAATCATTACGACGTCTAAGTCGAGGCTTTTAGCTATATCCCCCTGTTGCTGACATGCTTGTAATACTTCACGCAAAATCTGTGGATTAAAGCCCATCTTTTCCCGTATTACTGCCTCGGCCAGCATTTCATCACTAAATTCACACTTGTGATATAAGATTTGCAGTAACGCCTGCTGGCGGGGAATTTCGGCAATATATTGCAAGCCAACAATCAGTTTTTCACGCAATTGCAGGAAAGGATCATGTTCTAACCCTTCCGTTAAACGTTCCTGGATTAACTCACGCAATGAAGGCTGTTGCAGCCACATCTCGTTAAACAGTTGAGCCTTGTTTTCGAAGTGCCAGTAGATTGCGCCACGCGTGACGTTGGCGGCGTCGGCGATGTCATTGAGCGTCGTCTTGCTTACGCCATACTGCGCAAACTGGGCGATGGCGGTTTCAATCAGTTCTTGCCTGGTCTTCAGGGCTTCAGCTTTGGTTCTTTTTGCCATGATTAATCATTCAGGGAATAAATATATTCGACATAAGGGAAACAACGAGAAGTAATGTATCACCTAATTTTTATTTATACGAGAAACCAATTCCCGTCTGCTATCAATCGTCAAATAATCAAAGTCTATTGTTTGACGATAATACATTTACTTAATAAATGTATATTTCACTTTGCGTTAAAATGCTTCCATTCTTTTCAACTCACATCAAATGAGAACATTAGAATATTAATCTATTTTTGTGTTTACGTGCCTTGAATAGCGACTATTCATAACTATTCCTTACATCGCAGGACGATAATTTGTAGGATAGCGAACTGTATTTTTATTTCTGCGAGTTAACGCGTTGCCTTTTTCTGGCTAATAACGCGCTTTTGGTTTTTTGAGGAATAGTAATGACGAAACATGCCAGGTTTTTCCTCCTGCCCTCCTTTATCATGATCTCCGCAGCGTTAATTGCGGGTTGTAACGATAAGGGAGAAGAGAAAGCTCACGTCGGTGAACCGCAGGTTACCGTTCATGTTGTGAATACTGCCCCGTTAGAAGTTAAAACTGAATTACCAGGCCGTACTAATACTTTCCGTATTGCCGAGGTTCGCCCACAGGTTAGCGGGATAGTGCTGAATCGTAATTTCACTGAAGGCAGCGATGTGCAAGCTGGCCAGTCCCTGTACCAGATCGATCCAGCCACTTATCAGGCAAGTTATGACAGCGCGAAAGGCGACCTGGCGAAAAGCGAAGCTGCCGCATCCATCGCGCATTTGACGGTAAAACGTTATGTTCCGCTTGTGGGTACGAAATACATCAGCCAGCAGGAGTACGATCAGGCGATTGCTGATGCTCGTCAGGCCGATGCTACCGTCATAGCCGCAAAAGCCACGGTCGAAAGCGCCCGCATCAATCTCGCTTATACCAAAGTGACTGCGCCAATTAGCGGGCGTATCGGCAAATCTTCGGTGACCGAAGGTGCTCTCGTCACTAACGGGCAAACGACCGAACTGGCGACTGTCCAGCAACTCGATCCTATCTATGTCGATGTGACCCAATCCAGCAACGACTTCATGAGACTCAAGCAGTCCGTAGAGCAAGGTAGTTTGCATAAGGAAAACGCCACCAGCAACGTAGAGCTGGTCATGGAAAACGGTCAAACCTATCCCCTGAAAGGCACGCTGCAATTCTCTGATGTAACCGTTGATGAAAGCACCGGCTCCATTACCCTGCGCGCGGTTTTCCCTAACCCGCAACACACGCTTCTGCCAGGTATGTTTGTGCGCGCACGGATTGATGAAGGTGTACAACCTGACGCTATTCTTATCCCGCAACAGGGAGTTAGCCGCACGCCGCGTGGTGACGCTACCGTCATGATTGTTAATGATAAAAGCCAGGTAGAGGCGCGTCCTGTTGTCGCCAGCCTGGCCATTGGCGATAAATGGCTGATTAGCGAAGGACTAAAAGCGGGTGATCAGGTCATTGTCAGCGGCCTGCAAAAAGCACGCCCGGGAGAGCAGGTTAAAGCCACTACCGATACCCCCGCAGATACTGCGTCGAAGTAAGGCAATCTGATATGGCAAACTTTTTTATTCGACGACCAATATTTGCATGGGTGCTGGCCATTATTCTGATGATGGCGGGCGTACTGGCGATCCTACAATTGCCCGTCGCCCAGTATCCAACCATTGCCCCGCCTGCTGTTTCTGTGTCGGCAAACTATCCGGGCGCTGATGCGCAAACCGTGCAGGATACGGTGACACAGGTTATCGAACAGAATATGAACGGCATCGATAATCTGATGTATATGTCCTCCACCAGCGATTCTGCCGGTAGCGTGACAATTACCCTCACCTTCCAGTCCGGGACCGATCCAGACATCGCGCAAGTGCAGGTACAAAACAAACTTCAACTCGCCACACCGTTG
Organism: Escherichia sp. E4385; assembly: GCF_963883145.1. Taxonomy (NCBI): domain Bacteria; kingdom Pseudomonadati; phylum Pseudomonadota; class Gammaproteobacteria; order Enterobacterales; family Enterobacteriaceae; genus Escherichia; species Escherichia sp. E4385. The sequence goes on along the minus strand of NZ_CAWOOJ010000008.1, from coordinate 8,289 downwards.
CTGCCGCAGGAAGTCCAGCAACAGGGGATAAGTGTCGAGAAATCAAGTAGCAGCTTTTTGATGGTGGCTGGTTTTGTTTCTGATAACCCAAGTACCACACAAGACGATATTTCCGACTACATCGCCTCTAACGTCAAAGATACCATTAGCCGTCTGAACGGCGTTGGCGACGTACAACTGTTCGGTGCTCAGTACGCTATGCGTATCTGGCTCGATGCCGATCTGCTGAACAAATATAAACTCACATCGGTTGATGTTATTAACCAGTTGAAAGTACAGAACGACCAGATTGCGGCCGGTCAGTTAGGCGGCACGCCGGCATTACCAGGACAGCAGCTAAACGCGTCGATTATTGCCCAGACACGGTTAAAAGATCCGGAAGAGTTCGGCAAAGTCACCCTGCGCGTGAACAGCGACGGTTCGGTAGTGCGGCTGAAAGATGTCGCACGGATTGAACTCGGTGGTGAAAACTATAACGTTATCGCCCGTATCAACGGCAAACCCGCGGCTGGCCTCGGTATTAAACTGGCAACGGGAGCTAACGCACTTGATACCGCAAAAGCCATCAAGGCCAAACTGGCAGAATTGCAGCCGTTCTTCCCACAGGGAATGAAGGTTCTTTACCCTTATGACACCACGCCTTTCGTCCAGCTTTCTATCCAGGAAGTGGTGAAAACGCTGTTCGAAGCCATTATCCTGGTATTCCTGGTGATGTATCTGTTCTTGCAGAACATGCGGGCGACATTGATACCCACCATTGCTGTACCTGTCGTGTTGTTAGGGACGTTTGCCATACTCGCCGCTTTTGGTTACTCCATCAATACGCTAACGATGTTCGGGATGGTACTTGCCATCGGGCTTCTTGTTGATGATGCGATAGTCGTTGTAGAGAACGTCGAGCGCGTAATGATGGAGGATAAACTCCCCCCCAGAGAAGCGACGGAAAAATCGATGTCGCAAATCCAGGGTGCGCTGGTAGGTATCGCGATGGTACTGTCGGCGGTGTTTATTCCGATGGCATTCTTCGGTGGCTCAACAGGGGCAATTTATCGACAGTTCTCTATCACTATTGTTTCAGCAATGGCGCTTTCAGTACTGGTTGCGCTGATTCTCACCCCCGCGTTATGTGCAACATTGCTGAAACCAGTCTCTGCCGAGCATCACGAAAATAAGGGTGGTTTCTTCGGCTGGTTTAACACCACTTTCGATCATAGCGTTAATCACTACACCAATAGCGTTGGCAAAATCCTCGGTTCCACAGGGCGATATTTACTGATCTATGCGCTGATTGTCGCCGGAATGGTAGTGCTGTTTTTACGCCTCCCTTCTTCTTTCTTGCCGGAAGAAGATCAGGGTGTCTTCCTGACCATGATCCAACTGCCCGCTGGAGCGACGCAAGAGCGGACACAAAAAGTACTGGATGAAGTGACGGATTACTATCTGAAGAACGAGAAGGCGAACGTTGAAAGTGTCTTTACAGTCAATGGATTTAGCTTCAGCGGTCAGGCGCAAAACGCCGGGATGGCCTTTGTCAGCCTTAAACCGTGGGAAGAGCGCAGTGGCGAAGAAAATAGCGCGGAAGCGGTAATCCAACGTGCCAAAATGGAACTGAGTAAAATCCGCGACGGTTTTGTCATTCCATTCAATATGCCAGCCATTGTTGAACTGGGTACGGCAACAGGTTTCGACTTTGAGTTAATCGATCAGGCGGGTCTTGGTCACGATGCCTTAACCCATGCCCGCAACCAATTGCTTGGCATGGCGGCGCAACATCCTGAAAGCTTAGTCAGTGTGCGCCCCAATGGCCTGGAAGATACTGCGCAGTTCAAACTTGAAGTTGACCAGGAAAAAGCACAGGCATTAGGCGTTTCGCTTTCTGACATTAATCAGACCATTTCTACGGCGTTAGGCGGGACGTATGTCAACGACTTCATCGACCGTGGCCGCGTGAAAAAAGTATATGTTCAGGCGGATGCCAAATTCCGTATGCTGCCAGAAGATGTCGATAAACTTTATGTCCGCAGTGCCAACGGCGAAATGGTGCCATTCTCCACCTTTACCACTTCACATTGGGTATATGGTTCTCCGCGTCTGGAACGCTACAACGGTCTACCCTCGATGGAGATTCAGGGGGAAGCTGCGCCAGGCACCAGTTCCGGCGATGCGATGTCTCTAATGGAAAGCCTCGCCTCACAACTACCTAACGGAATCGGTTATGACTGGACGGGGATGTCGTATCAGGAACGCTTGTCAGGCAACCAGGCCCCTGCTCTGGTAGCCATTTCATTCGTGGTCGTTTTCCTGTGCCTTGCAGCGCTCTATGAAAGCTGGTCAATTCCTGTCTCGGTTATGTTGGTCGTGCCGTTAGGGATTGTCGGCGTGCTGCTGGCGGCGACACTCTTTAATCAAAAAAATGACGTTTATTTTATGGTGGGCTTGTTAACGACAATTGGCTTATCAGCTAAAAACGCTATTTTGATTGTTGAGTTCGCCAAAGACCTGATGGAGAAAGAGGGGAAAGGTGTTATTGAAGCAACGCTGATGGCCGTACGTATGCGTCTTCGTCCGATTCTGATGACATCACTCGCCTTTATTCTCGGCGTATTGCCGCTGGCTATCAGTAATGGTGCGGGAAGCGGCGCGCAGAACGCGGTAGGGATTGGAGTCATGGGCGGCATGATTTCCGCAACATTACTGGCAATCTTCTTCGTCCCTGTGTTCTTTGTGGTGATCCGCCGTTGCTTTAAAGGGTAAATTTAAAACACAAAGGCGTCTTCGGACGCCTTTTTAATTTGCAGTTAAAACTATAAAAATTAATGAGTTAATGATTCACTAACTTTTGAATTGAGTGCATTCATTCTTTCTCCCTTCATTATTTTTACAATTAACATAATTTGTCATTATTCATCTCGCAAGAATTATAACTCCCGGTGATAAAATGGAATTCAGTACGTTAATAAGAAAGTTAGCTTATTAAGCGGTAGCGTTATTACTGAGGTAACACCATGAAAAGATTAATTCCTGTCGCATTGCTCACCGCATTGCTGGCGGGCTGCGCTCACGATTCACCCTGCGTTCCGGTTTATGACGATCAGGGCCGTCTGGTTCACACCAATACCTGTATGAAAGGTACGACTCAGGATAACTGGGAAACTGCCGGGGCTATTGCTGGCGGGGCAGCGGCTGTTGCTGGCCTGACGATGGGGATCATCGCTCTGTCGAAATAACTGAACAGAGCGCGGAGTTCCGCGCTCTGTTTAACGGTACAGAATCTCACCGTAAGATAAAATACAACTATATTCGGCTAGCTTATTCCCTTTTAATTTAGCATTTTATTTCGAACCGTCGAAATAACACATCCATTAGTTTTTCCCCTCATTTAAAACACATGCTCACGCTAACAATCATTATCCTGCTTAGTAAAATGCGAATAAATATTTTGCGCTAAAATGTGGCGTATGTTTCATTTTCGCACCATTGCGGGGCGATGTTTTTATTATTTCCTGTCTACACTCAGCTTATTGCGACACGGAATCGTGCGCAAAAACTGGCACTACTTTTGCTTATAAAAGGATGGCCACAGACAGGTAAAAGACGTTTCCCAAACGTCCTATAACGATAATTTTCGCCTCACAGGAAGCATTATGAAAAAGATGATGATAGCCACACTGGCTGCCGCCAGCGTGCTGCTTGCCGTTGCAAATCAGGCGCATGCTGGCGCGACACTTGATGCCGTAAAGAATAAAGGGTTTGTTCAATGTGGGATCAGTGACGGATTACCTGGGTTCTCTTATGCCGATGCAGACGGTAAGTTTTCAGGTATTGATGTAGATGTTTGTCGTGGTGTTGCCGCTGCTGTATTTGGCGACGACACGAAAGTGAAATATACCCCACTCACAGCAAAAGAACGCTTCACCGCTTTACAGTCAGGAGAAGTGGATTTGCTCTCCCGTAATACGACCTGGACTTCATCCCGCGACGCAGGAATGGGAATGGTATTTACTGGCGTCACTTATTACGACGGCATTGGCTTCCTGACGCACGATAAAGCGGGATTAAAAAGCGCGAAAGAACTGGATGGCGCAACCGTCTGTATTCAGGCGGGGACTGATACCGAACTTAACGTCGCCGATTACTTCAAGGCAAACAATATGAAGTACACGCCAGTAACCTTCGATCGCTCAGACGAATCAGCGAAGGCTCTGGAATCTGGCCGCTGCGATACGCTGGCCTCGGATCAGTCGCAACTGTATGCCCTGCGGATCAAATTAAGTAATCCTGCCGAATGGATTGTCCTGCCAGAAGTTATCTCTAAAGAACCGCTTGGTCCGGTAGTCCGTCGTGGCGATGATGAATGGTTCTCTATTGTGCGCTGGACGCTTTTCGCCATGCTGAATGCTGAAGAGATGGGCGTTAACTCGCAAAACGTTGATGAAAAAGCGGCTAATCCAGCTACGCCTGATATGGCGCATCTGCTGGGTAAAGAGGGCGATTACGGCAAGGATCTGAAGCTGGATAATAAATGGGCTTACAACATCATCAAACAGGTGGGTAACTACTCGGAAATTTTTGAGCGTAATGTAGGTTCAGAAAGCCCGCTGAAAATTAAACGTGGGCAAAATAATCTCTGGAATAACGGCGGTATTCAGTACGCGCCGCCCGTGCGTTAAGTCGGTGTGAGGTAACGGGCGTCGCTACGGCGGCGCTCTCTTCAGCGTTATGGTTTCCGAGGTTTATATGCCCCATCGCCGCTCAACCGTTAAAGGCTCACTCTCCTTTACCAACCCTACGGTTCGCGCCTGGTTATTCCAGATCCTCGCCGTTGTTGCCGTCGTCGGCATTGTTGGTTGGTTATTTCACAACACCGTGACGAATCTAAACAATCGCGGCATTACATCAGGATTTGCCTTTCTGGATCGCGGCGCAGGCTTCGGGATCGTCCAGCATTTGATCGATTACCAGCAGGGCGATACCTACGGACGCGTTTTTATTGTCGGCTTACTCAATACGCTACTGGTTTCAGCATTGTGTATCGTATTCGCATCTGTCCTGGGCTTCTTTATCGGTCTGGCGCGACTTTCGGATAACTGGCTGCTACGAAAGCTTTCCACAATTTATATTGAGATCTTCCGTAATATTCCCCCGCTACTGCAAATCTTCTTCTGGTACTTTGCCGTGTTGCGCAATTTGCCCGGACCGCGGCAGGCAGTGAGTGCGTTTGATCTCGCCTTTTTGAGCAATCGTGGGCTCTATATTCCGTCGCCGCAGCTGGGAGATGGATTTATTGCGTTTATCCTGACTGTTGTTATTGCTATAGCCATTTCTGTTGGACTATTCCGTTTTAATAAAACGCACCAGATAAAGACCGGACAACTGCGCCGTACCTGGCCTTGCGCCGTTGTGTTGCTCACTGGTTTACCTTTACTGGCGCAATGGCTTTTTGGTGCGGCACTGCACTGGGATGTTCCGGCGCTACAAGGGTTTAACTTCCGCGGCGGGATGGTGCTTATCCCTGAGCTGGCAGCTTTAACGTTGGCGCTTTCAGTTTATACATCTGCATTTATCGCCGAGATTATTCGCGCCGGGATCCAGGCAGTGCCTTATGGTCAACATGAAGCTGCCCGCTCGCTGGGATTGCCCAAGCCAGTTACGCTACGCCAGGTCATTATTCCCCAGGCGCTGCGAGTGATTATTCCGCCGTTAACCAGCCAGTATCTCAACATCGTCAAAAACTCCTCTCTTGCCGCCGCTATCGGCTATCCCGATATGGTTTCGCTGTTTGCTGGCACCGTGCTGAACCAGACGGGGCAAGCCATCGAGACGATTGCCATGACGATGTCGGTCTATCTGATTATCAGCCTGACTATCTCGCTGCTGATGAATGTCTATAACCGCCGTATCGCGATCGTTGAACGCTAAGGAGTCATGATGACAAAAGTATTGCTGTCTCATCCCCCGCGCCCGGCGAGCCATAACTCAAGCCGCGCTATGGTGTGGGTGCGCAAAAACCTGTTCTCCAGCTGGAGCAATAGCCTGCTGACTATTGGCTGCTTATGGTTGATGTGGGAACTGATTCCACCGCTGCTGAACTGGGCTTTTTTACAGGCAAACTGGGTTGGTTCAACGCGTACCGACTGCACAAAAGCCGGTGCCTGTTGGGTCTTCATCCACGAACGATTCGGCCAGTTTATGTATGGGCTTTACCCGCACGACCAGCGCTGGCGAATTAACCTGGCATTACTGATTGGCCTTGTTTCTATCGCACCAATGTTCTGGAAAATACTCCCGCATCGCGGTCGCTATATTGCGGTATGGGCGGTTATCTACCCACTGATTGTCTGGTGGCTGATGTATGGCGGTTTTCTTGGTCTGGAGCGGGTTGAAACCCGGCAATGGGGCGGGCTGACACTGACGTTGATTATCGCATCTGTTGGGATTGCTGGGGCGCTGCCGTGGGGGATATTACTGGCATTAGGCCGCCGCTCCCATATGCCGATTGTGCGTATCTTATCGGTCATTTTTATCGAGTTTTGGCGTGGCGTACCGCTGATTACCGTACTGTTTATGTCTTCGGTCATGCTGCCGCTCTTTATGGCGGAAGGCACCAGTATCGACAAACTGATTCGTGCGTTGGTCGGCGTGATCCTGTTTCAGTCAGCATACGTTGCGGAAGTCGTGCGAGGCGGATTACAGGCGCTGCCCAAAGGGCAATACGAAGCGGCAGAGTCGCTGGCGTTGGGTTACTGGAAAACTCAAGGGCTGGTTATTCTGCCCCAGGCACTGAAGCTGGTGATTCCAGGGCTGGTAAATACCATCATCGCGCTATTCAAAGACACAAGTCTGGTGATCATCATCGGGTTGTTCGATCTTTTCAGTAGCGTGCAGCAGGCAACCGTTGACCCCGCCTGGCTGGGTATGTCGACGGAAGGGTATGTTTTCGCCGCACTGATCTACTGGATCTTCTGCTTCAGCATGTCACGTTATAGCCAACATCTGGAAAAACGTTTTAACACCGGGCGTACACCGCATTGAGGACACTATGAGCCAAATTTTACCGCAACCTGCTAACGCGATGATTACGCTGGAAAACGTCAATAAATGGTATGGGCAATTCCATGTTCTGAAAAATATAAATTTAACCGTGCAACCGGGAGAACGAATAGTACTGTGTGGACCTTCTGGTTCCGGGAAATCGACAACCATTCGTTGTATTAATCATCTGGAAGAACACCAACAGGGACGGATCGTGGTGGATGGCATCGAGCTTAACGAAGATATTCGCAATATTGAGCGCGTCAGGCAGGAAGTGGGAATGGTCTTTCAGCATTTCAATCTATTCCCACATTTGACCGTTTTACAGAACTGTACCCTGGCGCCGATTTGGGTGCGTAAAATGCCGAAGAAAGAAGCTGAAGCTTTGGCGATGCATTACCTTGAGCGGGTGAGAATTGCCGAACATGCACAGAAGTTTCCCGGGCAGATTTCTGGTGGTCAGCAGCAACGCGTTGCCATAGCACGTTCACTTTGTATGAAACCAAAGATCATGCTGTTTGATGAACCTACGTCGGCGCTCGATCCGGAGATGGTAAAAGAAGTGCTGGATACGATGATTGGGCTGGCGCAGTCAGGCATGACGATGCTGTGCGTAACACATGAAATGGGATTTGCGCGAACTGTCGCTGATCGAGTGATTTTTATGGATCGCGGAGAAATCGTGGAGCAAGCTGCACCGGATGAATTTTTTGCGCATCCTAAATCGGAGCGTACGAGGGCATTTTTATCGCAGGTTATCCATTAAGTTGTACATGGATTCGAAACGCAAAAAGGCCATCCTTTCGGATGGCCTTTCGCTTGATTTGATGTCTGGCAGTTCCCTACTCTCGCATGGGGAGACCCCACACTACCATCGGCGCTACGGCGTTTCACTTCTGAGTTCGGCATGGGGTCAGGTGGGACCACCGCGCTACTGCCGCCAGACAAATTCTTTTCTAATCTGCCGAACTTTAACCTAAAAAGTGGTGCTGATACCCAGAGTCGAACTGGGGACCTCACCCTTACCAAGGGTGCGCTCTACCAACTGAGCCATATCAGCACGCTAAATTTGATGCCTGGCAGTTCCCTACTCTCGCATGGGGAAACCCCACACTACCATCGGCGCTACGGCGTTTCACTTCTGAGTTCGGCATGGGGTCAGGTGGGACCACCGCGCTACAGCCGCCAGGCAAATTCTGTTTATTAACCCGCTTATCGCCGGTTAATTTAATCTGTATCAGGCTGAAAATCTTCTCT